>JAKPGL010000217.1 GCA_029550925.1 Planctomycetota bacterium | reverse complement strand
CCAATGGAGAGGGGAGTTAACTGGGACGGAACTCCAATGGGGACGTAGCTCAACTGGGAGAGCACTAGCTTTGCAAGCTAGGGGTTGGCGGTTCGAGCCCGCTCGTCTCCACTCAGGCGGGTGCCTGGAGCCGCAAGGCCCAGGAGGCTTCGGTGCCGGAGCCTGTAGTCACCCGCCTTTTGAATGTTGTTAAACCGCAAAAAATTGCTATAATGGAGGCATGAAGGTGGCTGACATCAAAGAATATGTAACAGTACGGGAAGCCGCTAAAATTATCGGGCGGTCTTTGCGTCAAACCTATCAATACATCCAGGACAGAAGACTGCCGGCCATTTGTTTAGGCCCCCAACGGTATTTAATCTTGCGGAGTGATGCCCAAAACTTTGTGCCTCCTCCCAGAGGAAATCCTCTCTTAAGACGGCGCAACATCTTACGATGAAAAGAATTACAAAATTTTCCAAATTTTCTCTTTTTCCCGTTGACAATTCCGCAAACGATTGCTATATTTAGATTAAACTACAAATCCGGCACCCTCTTGTTCCCGCTGGAACGCTGGCTGGCCAAGGGGGCGCCTGCCTTAGGGGCGTCCTGTTAGCCCCTGGGGCACAGTAGCCAAGAAACGGGCTATCGGCATTCAAGTAGTCCTAAAATGCCCCCAAAGCCGAAAGGATTGGGCTATGCTCTCCGTACGGATGCCCAACGACTGTGCCCAGGGCTTTTGCGATGGTCTTTTTTCTCCTTATAGTCAAAAGACCATGTTTTCGGTTTGTAATACTCGGTGTCCGGATGGTATTATTCACGAGAGATGGACCGGCGGGCAAAACCAGCGGCCTTCCGGAGGCAGGGCGGCCCCAGGGGCCGCGCGACTTGCTTCGGGAGGTTGCTGCCATGAGTACCGCAACGCCAAAAACATTTCTCGAATTGGCCGAAGTCTATGTCCAGGCATCCGGATTGCAAGGTTTATCAGCTCAACATTATTTTCGTACTGCTCGTTTGGTTTCAGAAATTCTTGGGGTAAAACACATTGCACGAATTTCCGAAATCGATCTGTGTCACATAACGGTGGCCCTAGGCAACACACGAAAATCGGAAACTGTACAAGGTTATCTCCGTCGATTGCGCACTCTGCTGCAATTTGCCTGGTCGATGCGATTGATCGAAGATCTGCCCCGAAAGTGGCCCAAAATCCGGTCGCCCAGGGCGGCCCCGGTGGCTTGGACCCCTCGGCAAATTGCCCGGCTCTATCGAGCGGCGATCAGGCAGCCGGGATGGATCGGGCCGGTCAAAGCACGGGATTGGTGGCGGGCCTGGCTCAATGTGGCCTGGGAGTGCGGCTTGCGGGCCAGCCAGATTTTTCGGCTGCGCTGGCGACATATCGACCGGAAGCATGGTCTGATTTTGATCGAGGCCATCGCCCATACCAAAAGCTATGCGGATCGCTGGCAGCCCATAAGCGGCGATTGCCTCATCGCGCTGCAGGCCATCCGACCCCCAAAGGCCGATCCCGATGGGTTCGTGTTTGCTTGGCCCGATTGGCCGAAATCGAGGCGAGATTTCTTTTCGGTGTTTCGCTACTTGTGCCATATAGCAAGGATTCCAGCCCCCCGGACGCATTGTCAATTAACCTACCGGTGGCGTCGATCCGGAATTACGCTAGCGGCTATGGAGAGTTTGGAGGCGGCCCGTCGTCATGCGGGGCACACCAGGCCAGAAACCACCTTGCAGCATTACGTCGATCCAAGGCTCTTAGCCCAGCAGCCGCCAGCCGTGCCACCGCTAGATCGACTCACCAAGACAAACGGCAATGGATGCAACGGCCACAATGGCAATGGCAAGGCCAGGCAGCTTTGGCTTTTGCGATAAACCAAATCCTCTGGGCGCCGGGCGGCCATTTTCTCACCCCTTTCTCCAAGGCTTGGCAGCGCATCGGCTCCTGGCGCTGCGGGCCGCCCGGCAGAAAACACAAAGCC
>JAKPGL010000194.1 GCA_029550925.1 Planctomycetota bacterium | reverse complement strand
CCCCCAGGCGATGGTGTAAGCGGCGCCTAAATGGGCTTCTACCAGAGCATTTTTGGCCGCCAGACGCACCGCAGGATGCGGCGAACTGCCCAACGGTTCGGCTGTGTTAATCGCCTCGGCATAATAGTCCAAGGCCTGCTTCCAATCCGGTTTAGGACCGCCAGAAGCTAAATCGCCTAATAGACACAGGGCCTGGGCCTTGACATGGGGGCGCCGTTGGCTCAGTTGGATGGCTTGTTGGGCTTCTTGCCGGGCCTCTTCCAGACGGCCCATTTCGCTGAGCAATTGCGCACAGGTGAGCCGATAGTGCGAATTGCCCGGATCCAAACGCACTGCTTCTTTGCCCGCCTCTAGCGCCTTGGCCGTCTGCCCCAAGGTCCCCAATACCCGGGCACGAAGCCAATGCGCCCGGCCGTGACGGGGCGCCAGCCGGAGCACCTGGTCCAAGTCTTCCAGCGCCCGGCTTGGATGGGCGTCGAGAGATGTTTCCGCTCGCAGCAGAAACAGTTCGGGGCCAATAGGCTCCAGGATGATCTGGACGACCTTTTGGCTGGTTTTCCCAGGCTCTTTGGACGGTTCAAACCCGAAAATTACCCCGCGTTCTGGATAGCCTTGGCCGAGGATTTCACCCAGATCATTGGAGACGAACACCGGCTGAATGCGGGCCAAATCGAGCTGCTGGGCCACTTGGTTGGCGGGAAATGGTTCCTCGAGCCAGATGATGATCGACGAGACCTTTTCGTCCGCCAGGGCGACTTCGACGCGTTGGAAAGGTTCGATGCTATACAAATGGACCTCTATCTCTCCCTGTTTCTGCACCTGCTTGGGGTTCCCCCAGGCCGACTGGAGTTTCTGCCGAGTGCTCTGCCCCGGAGTAATTCCATTGAAACTGGCAGGTTCAATAGGGAGGGAACCGCGGAACTGAGGATCGGGCGTCGGTTCCAACGAGGGGGCTTGGGAAGCGTCGGCCGGGCTGGCCGGGGAGGAATTCTCTGCGGGAGGATCTACCAGAATCTTTCTGTCCGGATTCCCAGACTCAGAACTGGCTTCTCCACTGGGGACATCGGCGTTTCTTTCATTCGAAGGATCGGCAGAAGAATTTTTATCCGAAGAGTTTGCAGGGGCCGGCGCCAGCCGAAGCGGCGAGGAACTTTCCGGCGCTTCGGGAATGCCGTTATCCTTAGCGACTTTTCCTCTTGTCTGGGCTGAGGAGGCCGCCTCCGTGGACGGCGCTGCCGCCAGCACACACTCGCCCCAATCTATCCCTCCGATCAGAGCAATCACCATCCATTGCCCGACGAGCCAGTACCTCCTGCTCCTCATGCCAATTTCCTCCATGAAACGGCCCGAAGCCACCCTTTCTTTCGAAAAAAACAGAGGGTTCCTTGCCGGAGAGGTCCCTACCTCAGGTTTCAGAACGTCTCGCCCCAGCAGAGAAAACGCACAAATTTAGTTAAACACTCCTATTTAAGTCCAGAGCAATTTGGCAAAATTGGAGGGCACCCCCACCTAAATGGGTGGATTTCCTGAATGGGCAGGGAATATCCCCCTCGTTGGTGGAGTGGATAAAATCTGAAATAGTCCTCCAGGGGTACTAAGAACTTCTAACAAAATGTCTTTACCGATCTCCATACCCCCCTAGAGGGTGCACGCTCCATTCTTGCCTGGCTTCGTGTTGGCGGTAAGTATCTCACCGCGGAGGTCGCAGAGGGAACGCAGAGAGTTTTTTGATTTTGTTTTGCGATTAGAAATCCCGGGAGAATCGGCGGTTTCCTTCCCCCTGGAAGGCTGGTAGGGACGGTCCTTTTGTTAGAGGCTTTAAGATCGATTGATTGGGTTTCTATTCCTTTGGGAAAGAAGAAAATGGGCAAAATAGGCAAATTGGACATTCCCTGTCCCCAAAGGGACGATTGAAAATAGCCCAGCCTTTTAAGGTTTGGAAGGCAATCCGTATGAAGATAGAAGATCAATCTATGTTTCCTTCTTCCTCCCCACGGATAAATCCGCGAGCTATTCTCAAGTGTCCCTTCGGGACAAGGGGAAAACCATCTTCTCCCAGATGTGTAGATACTAATGGGGAAAGGGGAGAGTCGCCGCCATCCCTGGGGCATAGAAGAACTTTTCCCCATGGCTACCGACTATTTGGCCGAGTGGATACATTCCACGGAAGGATGGTCTTTTCGGAAGACGATTCCTTGGTTGGTTTCTACGAAACCGAGTTTCTGGTAAAGGTTGACAGCGGCGTGGTTACGGGCCATCGTCTGCGTTTCGACCATTTCTACACCCAGACTCTGGAGATACCGGAAGATTTCCGAGATCAGAAAGGTGGCCATGCCTTGACCTCGGTAGGGGGGCGAGACTTCCAATTCCAGAAGTCCCACGGCTCGGAGCGTGCTGGTCCCTTCGGGTTCCAAGTCGCGGAGCATGGCCCATGCTACGGGCTGCCCGCCCTCTTTGGGAACCAAATGGAAGAGCATCTGGGAAAAGTTGGCCATTAAACACGCTTCCCACCAACTCCGAGGGCGGGGATCCATAAAACTTTTTACTCTCATACTGCGACGTACCTGGATCATCCCTCGGTGGACGGGTGGTCGAAATAAATCTACCGTACATTGAAACACCAAGGTCCGATCCACTTCCCGATAGCCATGGGTGGGATAAAGCTGCTGGGCCAGGCTGTCCGAGAGCAACACTCCCGGCAATTTGCTGCCTCCGTACAACCCTAGATAAAATGGGCACAACGGCCAGACGCCGCCGCCGTAGAGCACCTTCGCTCCTCGGTCGGTAAGGTATCTCTCGGCCTGCCGGAGCAACCCCTCGGCCACTTCGGCCTGTGGGCAATCCGGACGAACCATCAGCAGACAGATCACCCCGTAGTCCGTCTGGAGGGCGGTTTCTTCGTCATTCGGCCCAAATCCCGCATGAATAAAACCGATCGGATGCCTGTCTTCGCAGGCCAGGATCAGTCCCGGATAATGAAAATACGGCTTTGCCAGCACCAGTTGTTCCAATAGATCCACGGAGACCGGCTGGCGCAACCCCGGCTGCGGCGACTGGCTCTGCCAAATCGCCGCCAACAACGGCGGATCCGTATTCCGAAACGAGCGAAAGTGAATCATTCCGTTCAATCGGCCCAGATTTTTCCTTCGAAAGATGGAGTACTTCGCCCATAGGGGCCTCTTATTATATCGCAAGGAAGTCGAAAAAAAACTCCCCCGCTCCGCCCAATCCCCCCCGTTTCCGAATCCATTGGTATCTACACATTTGGAAGTGTGGTGAGAAGGCCATCGGACGCCTTGCTCGCTAGGGCGAGGGGGCGCAGGCCGGGTGAGATACCGTCTTGACAGACGGTGCTACCTACAAGGCGGAGTTGGCTCGGGAGCTTTCGCGGGGATGACCAAAAGGGGGGCTCCTCCATTCGGCTGAAAAGGTACGATTTTTGAATAAGAGCCTCTAACAAAATGGCTTTATATATTCCCACACCCCATTAAGAGTGTCCGCTGAATTATTTCCCGGCTTCGTTCTGTTATCGCCTCTAAAACTGGGGGTGTCTCGGAAAACCGGAAAAATATGGTATCAGCTACACTGAAGCGGTTTAGTCGGCAATTCAAACAGCGATCAAGTGAACTCCTAGGTCCATTCCTTTCTCGTGATACAAACTCAACGATAGCGCTATAAGTTGACAAAAATTCCCTCTTCGCAAAATTTAGCCCCCGGAAAAATTTTGGAAAATTTTTCCAAAATGTTTGGCAGCATCGGGGGAGAGTGATTATACTAGTAGCCTGAGGACGCTGAATGTCCTGCTGAATGTCCTTTCGTCCTGTTGGGTTTTGGGCCGTGGTTTACCCCGAAAAACACTGCTTAAAACTGGAGTTTTGGTAATATTTTAGCCGTTTGCAGTGATTTTTGACGGCAGGGGAGGCAATTTGCCTGTTTTTACGTATTCGCACAGGGCTTGGACCACCGTACCTATGGGTCCAGACCGCGTTGTTTCAGGGTGCGATAGACGCTCATCAGAACCGCTTGGGTTTTGGCCCCCTGCAGACTCCGGTTGCAATAACTGTTTTTCCGGATGATCACGGCAGGACGAAGACTCCGCTCGGCGTGATTGTT
>JAKPGL010000185.1 GCA_029550925.1 Planctomycetota bacterium | reverse complement strand
CCGAGGATGGCCAATGCTTTCGGCATCGAAGCAGTTCCTACCACGATGGTCGTGTTTCCCATGGAAAACCCAGACTTGATACTATCATAGCATACCCCCCACTAGCGTAAGCAAACCTATTAGGATTGCAAGGGGTAGGGGAGGAAAATTAGGATTTTCCTAGCTTACCCAAACTCCCCTATCTTCCTAGATGTTTCAAACGATTTTTTCCAAAAAACTCGAAAATATCTCCGTTCCAAAGGAATTGCCCCTCGTTCCTGGCCCCAAGGGGTAGCTAGGTACCCCGAAACCGAATTCCGGAAAACTACCATATCTTGTAACCAGAATTTCCACCAACCACAATAGGTTGTAGTAAAAAATCGAGAACTTAGGCCCTGGGGGGTTAAACAGGGTTTGGGGCGGATTTTCTTGGACAATTTTATCCCCCCTACGGTGGGTTTAGATTACCAGTGGTTCCTCCGGGAGCTTAACCATCCCAATAATGACGGTACCACAAACCGATGCTTTTGCTATCTATGGTGCGGAAACACCCCTGCCTCCCGGAACATGTTAGCCGGTTGGAGGAATCTACCATTCCTGCACAAGGAATCCGGAAATTTCATTCCTGTGCAAGCAGAAATTCAGTGTTTTGGAGTGGTTTTTCTGGATTCCCGCTTGTGCGGGCATGACAATGTCCGCCATTGGGGTAAAATGTTCCAAGAGTTTTTTGGGGAGACTTTTATGAGCGAGTTGCCGGAGCGGATTGCGGATGTCCAGACCCTGGAGGAGTTATTGAGTCGGCCCACACCGGAGCTGGTCGAGATGATGCGGCGGGTGGAGGGGGACATGATGTTTTTAGGGGCATTCGGCAAAATTGGGCCGACGCTTACCTGGATGGCCCGTCGAGCTACGGACGCCGCTGGAACGTCGCGGCGGATTTATGCGGTGGGCCGAAATATCTCGCCGGAGCAGCGGGCCTGGTGTGAGGAACGCGGAATCGAACCGATCCGCTGCGACATGCTCCAACGGGCGCAATTGGCCCAGTTGCCGGATACACCCAATATCTTTTATCTAGCGGCGATGAAGTTCGGTACAACCGGTCAGGAGCCGTTCACCTGGGCGTTGAATACGTATCTTCCCGGCCTGGTGTGTGAACGCTTTTCTGGAAGTCGGATCGTGGGGTATTCGACCGGCAATGTGTATCCGCTGGTTCCTGTAGGTTCAGGCGGCTCCAAAGAAGAAGACCCTCTGGAACCGATTGGCGAATACGCCATGAGTTGCACAGGAAGGGAACGGATATTTATGTATTTCAGCCTTACTCAGAACATCCCGATCGCCCTGATCCGGCTCAACTACGCCCATGAATTGCGGTACGGGATTTTGGTGGATTTGGCCCAAAAGATTCTGGCCGGCCAGCCGATCGACCTAAGCATGGGATATTTCAACATCATCTGGCAGGGAGATAGCAATGTAATGACGCTTCGGGCGTTGGAGTCTGTGGGGATACCGGCCCGGCCGATCAATGTAACCGGGCCGGAAATTCTCCGGGTTCGCGAGGCGGCGGAGGAGTTGGGGCGTCAGTTGGATCGGCCTGTACAGTTTGTCGGCGTGGAAGCCCCGAACGCCCTGCTGAGCAACGCTCGCCGGGCCTATGAGCTTTTTGGCCCTCCCAAGGTCCCCGCAGCGCAGATTCTGCGATGGGTAGCCGATTGGCTTCGAAGCGGCGGCCACACCTTGGGTAAACCCACCAAGTTTCAGGTCCGAAACGGCCGATTCTAAGAGCCTCTCACAAAATGAAACCACGAAAGAATTGAGCGGGTCCCCCTGCTGGGGAATAGGAATCGGAAAAGTGATTTTGTTCGAGGCTCTAAGTCCCCAGGCATTCGTTCTCCGTTTTGTCGCCGGACGGGCGACAAAAACGTGTCGCTCTTCCTTCGGGAACGTCCAGACGGTCTCCCCTGGGGAAGATGGGGAAGCCCGGCGGGGTGAGCGAGTCGCTGTTTTAGAAGAGCACGATCAGCAAAATTACTAGGATCAGCGAGAGGAGCACCCCGCCCAGCACGACCCCCCAAAGCCAGATGGGCATGATGCGGGGGTCCAAAAATGCTTTGGCAGGGGGCAGCGTGTGTTTGGGCGGGGTGAAGCGGTCGGCCAAAGAAGCCGGTCGGCCCCAATCAAAGACCAATTCTTCCGCCGGGGCTTCGTCGAGAGGTTTGGCTTTGAGAAGGCGCGGGAGTTTATCGGAACCTGAGCTAGAAGCGGGTTGTTTTTGGGGAATTCGGACGGCAATGGTGGGCGATTGTTTTTCTTTGGCGGTTTCCGTCAGGGCGGAGTCGGAAGCGGGGTGGGCCGTCGCATCCTCTTCCAACGGTTTGGCCTGGAGGGGCTTGGCCGTGGGCAGAGCACCGGAGCCGGGTCTCGGCTTTGTTTTGGTTTTACCTCGGCCGGAGCTGGAGTCGGTAGGTTTCCCGTGGGCGGTAAGCCAGTCGGCCAAGGCGTCGGCTACTTCTGCCATCGACGGATACCGGGCCGCCGGTTTTTTGCCCATCATCCGCATACAGATGCGGATCAGGTCGTCGGGCACATCGGGCCGCTCTTTCTTAATGCTGGGCGGTTGCTGCTTTTGATGGGCCATCAGACGCTGGGGCAAAGTCCCCTCCGCAAAGGGCGGATGCCCGGTCAGCAGATAATATAAAGTACACCCTAGGCTATAGATGTCCGCGCGGGCGTCCACCCCGTGGCTATTGATCGCCTGTTCCGGCGCCAGGTAGTCCGCCGTGCCCAGCACATTTTCATCATAGGCCAGGGTCAGAGAGGCTTGTTCCTCGCCGGTAAAGCGGGCCAGACCCAAATCGAGGATTTTCACAGTGCCATGCTGATCCACCAGGAGGTTGCCCGGTTTGACGTCCCGATGGATCAATCCGGCCTGATGGGCGTGGTGCAGACCGAGGGCGGCCTGCCGAATGTACTCAGCGGCAGTCAGAGGGTCCAAAGGCCCCTGGTCGCGGACAATGGCCTGTAAATCCCGGCCTTCGACATACTCCATGACCAGGAAATGGATGTTCCCCTCGTTGCCCACGTCATAAGCCCGGACGATGTTCGGGTGGTCCAGGGCGGCCGCTGCTTGAGCCTCCCGGTGGAAACGGGCTAGATACGATGTATCGTTGACCCGCTCCTTGGGCAAAACCTTGATCGCCACCCGGCGGTTCATCAGGACGTGCTCGGCCAAATAGACGCTGCTCATCCCGCCGGAGCCAAGATGATCCAGAAGTTTATATTTATCCAGGAAGAATCCCCGATGTCGGCCTTCCAGCAGTTTCTGGCTCTGCCAGCGGGTAAGCAGACCGGCCTGGACTAATTGGTCGGCAAGCCGAGGCGGATCGAAAAGAATCTGCTCGCCGTGCTCTTGGAGGATACGGTCCAGGTGGGCGTCTAAAGCGGTTTTTTCCACCAGCCCGCTCCGCAGGACCAACTGAAGAAAGTTTTCCACTTTCGTGTTGGTCATGAGTCTCCCCGGCCTCAGACAAGCGATCAGAGGCGTCCTGAACCTGGCGTCGCCCTTTCAGGAAGTCCCCCGACCTATAGCCCATCAGAATCGAAAACCTCAACGCCAACTCTATTATTATTATTGTATCATAAAGAGAGATAAATTACCACCTTTGGGAGGTCTGGTAAACTACCCCCTCAGAAAAAATTGCCAAACATTGCTCCCAGGGAACAACAGGTAAGGAAACTGCCGAAACCTGCTATTTCTCGGAGAAACCTCTTATTTCTCAGAAAAACCTGTCATTTCTCGGCAAACAGGAAGCCTGTTTTTTTGCACGGGTTAGTTACCGCGGGTGCTGGCCTCCCCGGACTGCCGGTGGTGCAGGAATGACAAAATAGGGGACTACCCGGAAGAAACAGGTACGCTCTCCACTCGGCTGAAGGAAGACTGCCATTTTGGGAACCGCCGAATGGAGTAGTTTGTTACTGCTGCGTAAGCAGCAGTCCAGGCTTGTTCCCGTGCAAGCGGGAATCCAGGGTCCTGTGAGGCGGCTACGTTGTTATTTCTTCCAAGTAGAGGCCGCAAGAAGCCTAGATTGGGCGCTTCCGCGGGAATGACAAGATACTGCATTCGGTTGAAATGTTACAGAAGTTTTAGTTGGTGTTGACCTTGAGGAGGATTCCGTTTTATAATCGCAGACGGTTGGACGGGAGGATGGACACATTCAGGGACTTTTTCCAAGAGGCAAAGAGTCTAAGTCTAAGCAGCTCAGTTTCATTCTGGAGTTGGTAGGGGGGCGTTCCCCTCGGCTGGTTGAGATTCCTCCCCCTATAAGTCTATTTTTTCCTGGGAAACTTCAGAAACTAGGAAAACAGGGGAACTTTTTCTTGGCGTAGGAACGTTGGATTTTTCTCTCGTTTCTGCCTTTTTCCCCAATTGCCAAAGTTCGTAAGCCGGGAGAACCTCCACGGAATGTCTCCGGTGTTGGTATCAGATCAGAATAAAGAATAAGGGAGATACCCACCCCGGGTTTTCTAGGGAACAAGCCAGCAGGTCTGCCAGAACCTTCTTTTATCTACTTTATCTAAAACACGTTGGAAAAATAGAAAAACCCAGAGGATTCAAGCCGGCCCCGAACCCGGTTTCCGTTTGCTGCTGATGGGAGCCAACCATATTCATCCTGAGGAGTTGATGTTCGGTCGGTAGGGAATGGTGTATGTCCAGGGGAGTTTCACTGGAAACCAAACAGCGGGTCAAAGAGGCGATCGACATTGTGGAGTTGATCGGTCGCACGATCCCCTTGCGTCGGCAAGGTCGGCTGTTTGTGGGTCTATGCCCTTGGCATGATGACACTCATCCCAGTCTGCAAGTCAATCCGGAGCGGCAGTCGTTCAAGTGTTGGGTGTGCGACATAGGAGGGGATGTCTTTACGTTTGTCATGAAGATGGAGGGTGTCAGTTTCCCAGAGGCCCTTCGGATGTTGGCCGAGCAGGCAGGCATCCCCTTACTCCCCACCGGTCGAGGGGAGCAATCCCCTTCGGAGAAGCCCGACCTCTATAAGGCTATGGCGTGGGCGGAGAGTCAATATCATCGTTGTTTGCTGGAAAGTCCCGAGGCGGAGCCCGCCCGTCGCTATTTAGCCGACCGGGGGCTTCTTCCAGAGACCATTCGTCAATTCCGCCTGGGTTTTTCTCCTCCGGGGTCGGCCTGGATTTTGGGCCGATCCGGCCTCGGCAGCCCCCCTGCCCCGATTTTAGAGAAAATTGGGATTTTAGTTCGGCCCAGTTTTGGGCCTGGATGGTATGACCGGTTTCGAGGCCGGTTGCTGTTTCCGATTCGGGATTGGCAAGGCCGCCCGATCGGTTTTGGCGGTCGGGTGCTACCTGGCGTGGAAACGCCGCAGCCGGCCAAATATATCAATACTCCGGAAACGCCGCTGTTTGTCAAAAGTCGGGTCCTTTATGGCCTGGACATGGCTCGGGAAGGCATCCGCCGGACCAAACACGTCCTGGTCATGGAGGGCTATACCGACTGCATGATGGCCCACCAGATGGGGTTCGATCATGCGGTAGCTGTGTTGGGCACCGCCCTGGGGGAAGAACATCTCCGCATCCTGAAGCGATGGGCGGAACGGATCATCCTGGTGCTAGACGGCGATGAGGCTGGCCAGCGTCGGGCCTCCGAAGTGCTCAGTCTGTTTGTCAGTCAAAATCTGGATCTGCGCATCTTGACCCTGCCGGAGGGGCTGGATCCGTGCGACTTTCTGCTTCAAAAGGGCGCCGATGTCTTTGCCCAGATGCTGGAAACCGAAGCCGTTGACGCCCTGGAACATGCCTATCGCACCAGCACCCGAGGGATTGATGTGCGGCAGGATATTCAGGCGGCGAATCAGGCATTGGAATATCTGCTAGAGATCGTGGCCCGTTCCCCTCGGCTTCGGGAAGATTCTCCTCGGCAGCGTCTGCTTCGGGAACAGTTGCTGTTGCAGCGGTTGGCTGAGCATTTTCGGCTCCCTGAGCAGTTGGTTCGCGATCGGCTGACCGAAGTACGTCGGACGCTTCGGGATCGGCAAGAGAGGGCGGCAGCCCGGCGACGTGCTGGGGCCACCACCCCCGCGGAGGCCAGCCCCGGACGCCTTGATCCCCTGGAACGAGAAGTGCTTACCCTGATGATCCGCTTTCCCCATCTGGTCCAGCGGATCCAACAGGAGTTTCCCGCCGAGGCGATCCGTCATCCTTGGGCTCGGCAGATTTACTGGACCAGTTCCGAGTTGGCCGAAGCCGGCCAACCGCCCGATTTCCACCGCCTTCTTTTAGAATTTGATGAGCCTGAATTGCAAAACCTCCTGGTGGAGTTGGATGAAGAGGGGTTAACCAAAGACATCCAAGACCCCTTGGCTTTTCTGGAAGATTTGAAACGGAGTTATTTTCGTCGTACTACCCAGGTGCAAGCATTGGTTCGATCCCCTGCCCCTGGGCCAGAGATGACCGGGCCGCAAGATGAGCAACAGTGGCTTCGGCAACTTCTGGAGCGGCAGCGGTTGCGTCATGGAATTGCTTCCCCTACGGAAGGGGCGAAGCCTTCTTCGGAGACTTCGGAGTGCAACGGATTGCCTCGTTAAAGCAAAAGACTTTTTTCGGTCTCTCTTCAGACAGACCGGGGCTGGCAAATGCCTTTGCGATCCAAAGGAAAATGCCAGAGGCCCCGTGGTCTGCCCTTCTTTCCAGAAGAAGAGGTTCTTTCTGGACCGGCTTGTGCCGAAGTCTGGCAGGCGACCCCTGCCCCGCTTTTTCCCTGTTCTCAGCGGTCTTTTTCTGGCGGAGGCTGTCCTACTGGGTTTGGTGGGAGCGGCCCCCCCCGCTCTTTTGGCTGTGGTCTTCCGAACATAAGCTCTGGGCAGCGTTTCTTCCAACGGCAAACGCCGCCTGCCGACAGAGCGGTACGACAGACACTCTACTGGATGGAAGCAGTTTCTCCGGTATAGACCTTGTTGGAATGGACTCCCATTCTTCCCCCCTAAAGGAGCATGGATGTGGAAAACTTTGAACAAGAGTTGAAAAAATTGGTAGCCAAAGGAAAGGCCCAGCGGTATCTGACCTACGATCAAGTAACCCAATACCTGCCCGAAGAAAAAGTGAATCCCGAACGGATTGACGCTTTGCTGACCGCGTTGGATCGGGCCGGCGTGGAGCTAGTGGAAAAGGCGCCCGACCCGGAGTTTTTCGACGCTGCGGCTTCTGGCCAGCCCGCCGATCCATCCGTCGCCGCCGAGCCGATCTCGTTGACGGCCTTGGAAGAAAAAGCCAAGTGGTCCAGCGACCCAATCCGCCTGTATTTGGCCCAGATGTCAGAAATCCCGCTTCTGAGCCGAGAGGAAGAAATCGCCCTGGCCAAAAAGATCGAAGTAACCCGCAAACGATTCCGGCGGAGTGTGTTAGGCTGCTTCTTGGCCAGCCGAGCAACTTGTCAGACGTTGGGGAAGGTCTTCAAAGGGCTTTTGCCGTTCGATCGGACGATCAAGGTTTCGCTGACCGAGAGATTAACAAAAGAACAGATTCAGCGCCGGATGCCCCACAACCTGGAAACCATCAAGCGTCTGATGGAGGCCAATCAGCAGGATTTCGCCAAGCTCATCCGCCGTTCTACTCCGCCCGAGGAGCGCGCCGAGGCCCGACGCCGCTTCCTCCGTCGGCGTCGGAAAGTGCTGATCCTGCTAGAAGAACTCAGTCTCCGGACCCGCCGTATCCAGGCCATGGTGCGGCATTTGGAACACGCCTCCCGACGGATGGATGAGCTGCGAGAGGAGATTACCCGCTGCAAGGCAGACCCGACGGCTCGCACCCGATTGGCCGAACTCCGGAAAGAACTCCGGGACCTCATCCTCCAAACTCAAGAAAGCCCACGGAGTCTCCGGACCCGATGCCAACAGATCGTCCAACAGTTCCAGGCCTACGAAGAGGCCAAACGGCAACTATCGAGCGGCAACTTGCGGTTGGTCGTCTCGATCGCCAAGAAGTATCGTAATCGGGGTCTGAGTTTTCTGGACCTGATTCAGGAGGGCAACACGGGATTGATGCGGGCGGTGGACAAATATGAATATCGGCGCGGCTATAAGTTTTCTACCTACGCCACCTGGTGGATTCGCCAGGCGATCACCCGGGCCATCGCCGAACAGGCGCGCACCATCCGTATCCCGGTCCATATCATTGACATGCTGGGAAAATTGAAAAATACAGCCCACCGCCTCTTGCAAGACTTGGGCCGAGAACCGACCACAGAAGAACTGGCCGCCGCCGCCCACCTGAGCCTGGAAGAAACCCGCCGGGTCTTGAATATGGGCCGACAACCAGTTAGTCTGGATCGACCTCTCGGTGAGAGCGAAGATAGCTCGATCGGAGAGTTCATTGAAGACTTTAGCTCCCAACGTCCGGATCGCGCCGCCCACCATGCCCTGCTGCACCAAAAAATCGAAGCCCTTCTTAAGACGCTTACCTATCGGGAGCGGGAGATCATCCGGCTCCGGTATGGTCTTATGGATGGGTCTCCTTATACCCTGGAAGAGGTGGGGCGAATTTTCAAAGTTACCCGAGAACGGGTCCGGCAAATCGAAGCCAAAGCCCTCTCCAAACTCCAACATCCGGTCCGGGCCGGCCAGTTGGTCGGTTTTTTGGAACGCAAAGCAGGCTAAGAGCAGAGGGGCTTGGTACCGGGGCGATTGCCTCCTAGTTGGGATGGCTTCTGCTCCACTTCCCTCCTTATTTCCGCCTACGAAATATGTATCTGTCGGACTGCTTCTCCGACAGGCGGCACAAAGCCCGCTGGTTCTTTGGCAGAATCAGCGGCTTTTTTTATGGGTAAACCCGAACAGAGACTTGGGGGATGCCATCCCCTCTCTTTCGGGTGGACCTCTGGAAAATTATCCCTCTCGGGTGTATTTTAGTCGTTTTTCCCCTTCTCTTTAGACCAGTGAGTCTTCCCTATGAACCCAACCCAAACTTCTACTTTGGATGTCCTGCGGACGTTGCATCGGATTCATCGGCAGTTGGTCGATCTGCGAGAGCGGTTAGCACGGGGGCCCCGACTGCTTCAAGCCCGCCAGGCTCATGTCCAACGGATGGAGGATCGCCTGGCCCAATTCCATGCGGAAGCTAAGGCCCTTCGCATGGTTCTCGATCAAAAACAACTCCAACTTCGTGAAGGCGAAGAACGCGTCCAACGCTACCAACGCCAACTCAACGAAGCCAAATCCAACGCCGAATATCAGGCCCTCCAGGAACA
Organism: Planctomycetota bacterium; assembly: GCA_029550925.1. Taxonomy (GTDB): domain Bacteria; phylum Planctomycetota; class Planctomycetia; order Pirellulales; family Thermoguttaceae; genus JANXAQ01. The sequence continues at coordinate 5,648 of JAKPGL010000185.1, read as the reverse complement.
GATCAAAGCTGTCCAAATGGCCAATAGCGTCCTGGAAGACGAAATCCTCGAAACCATGGAAAAGATCGACCAGTTCAAGCTCACCGTGGACCAAGCCCAAGCGGACCTAGCATTGGCAAAAGTCGAACTGGAAAAAACCACTCAAGAAGTCCAAAACCAGCAACCCACCTTACAGGCGGACATCCAACGCGTCGAAGCCGAACTAACCCAACAAGAACAACTCCTCTCCGACGACATCCGAGAAATCTACCATCGCCTCCTCCGGCAACGAGGCGACGAAGCCCTGGCCCCCGTGGAAGGCGAGTCCTGCGGCGGCTGCCATCAGCAAGTGCCTATCAACATGATCAGCCAAATCAAACTGAACCAAGTCGTCTTCTGCAAATCTTGCGGCCGACTGCTCTATCTGCCGGAATAATCATCGCCCGGTTCGCCCGCCCTTTGCCGTCGTCCAATTCCGCCGCCGTCCACGCCCCCCAACGCAAAGCTCTGTCTCAAGTTACGTCTGATACTGGGCGGCCAGACGATCCAGTTCTTCCCGGAGACGCGGCAAAATTTCCTCGTAGCTGAAGGCGCCGAGCAGATGATGGCCCCGTTTCAGGTTCACCCGGTTCGGGCCGCACCATAGGCCCAGATCGGCCGAGTCGGTTTCCCCGGGGCCGTTCACGCGGCAGCCCATCACCGCAATCGTGATCGGCAGGTCCTGAAAAGGCTCACACATGGCCCGCACCTTCTCGGCTAACAGGACAAAGGAGTCGTTCTCCACCCGGGAACAGCTTGGGCAACTGATAATGTTGAGTTTCCTGCCCGTAGGTTCCGGGGGCAGATCGAATCGGCCGGCCGCCAGATCGGCCAGAATGGCCAACCCCGCCTCCACTTCCAAATGTTTTTTCTCCGACGGCAGGGTCAGCGAAACCCGAATCGTATCCCCGATCCCCTCCCGCAACAGGGGCATCAAGGCCCGACGGGTCTTTTGAATCCCTTCGGGTGGTAGGCCCGCTTCGGTTACCCCCAGATGCAACGGCACGTCCGGCCTCTGCTGGGCAAACCGCCGATTCGCCTCGATCACCCTCTGCGGATCGGAGTCTTTGAGCGACACACAATACCGGCGGAATCCCAGCCGATCTAACAGCTCCCCATGTTCCAACGCACTGGCCAGCATCGGCCCCAGGGCGTCTTCCGGAGGAAACTTTTCTTTCAGGACCGGATCGACCGATCCACAGTTGACCCCTACCCGGAGGGCGCAGTCGTGTTGGACTGCCGTCTCGGCCAGCCACTTCACTTTATCCTGCCAAGGCCGAGTCGGTTCCTGATGATGCAAATGGCCCGGATTGTACCGAATCTTTTGCACCCAAGGGGCCACCTCAGCGGCAAGCCGATAGTTTTCCTGCAGATCGACGGCTAGGTTAGCGTCCGTTTTCTGACGGATTTCGGCCAGAGCCTGGACATCCCGGCGGTTATCCACGGCGATCCGCACCACGCCCGCCCCGGCTTGGGCCAACTGGTTGGCTTGACGAGCCGTGGCTTCTACATCGCAAGTCTTTGTGGCGCACATACTTTGCACCACGATCGGATGCCCGCCGCCAATCCAGACCGTGCCTACCCGGACCGGTCGGGTCGGCCGCTGGGGCAGCCCCCCCACTCCAGAACCGGAATGCTCCACCGCCGCCTTTCGTTCCAAAGATTCCAAAGGATTCTCCTGGCTAAAGTAAGGTGTTGACTTTCCCATTGTATTCCTGAACCACCGGGTTGCCAAAAGGAGCGATCGAAAAAACACTCTCAAAGAAGTGTTAGGAGAGAGTTAATCTACACAAAACAGGCAATATAGAAAAACAGTCGGCTTAAAAATAGGAGGAGAAAACTCCAAATCTTCTCTTGAATCAGCCCCACAAAATAAGTATTTTACCCCTCTCTCAGCTATTCTGCGTCAGCCCCGGGATACGGATACCTAAAATTACACCTCCATTTCTTTTCGCCGAGGCAAAAGGCCGTGGCGCTGCTGCACCAAATTCAAATCGTTTCCAGTTATCCCCAGGGTTGGGCTAGGGTTATATGTTGGGGATGGCTGGCTTGCCTGGGTTTAGCCGGGTGTGGTTCTGTAGCTTCCAGGGGGATCAATGCCGAAGGGGTTCGGCTTTTCCAGCAAAGTCGATATGACGAAGCCCTCCAGCAGTTTCAAAAAGCGGTCTATCTGGATCCTAAGGATGCCGATGGATACTACAACTTAGCAGCCACCTACCACCGTTTGGGGGTCCTCAACCAGCGGCCTTCCGACCTCAAACAGGCCGAACATTATTACCACATGTGCCTGGACCAAAACCCCGATCATCGAGAATGCTATCGAGGCTTGGCCGTCTTGCTTATCGAACAAGGCAAAGGCGAGGAAGCCTTTCGACTTCTGAAAAGCTGGGCAGACCGACGTCCGGACCTGGCGGACCCGAAGATCGAACTGGCCCGGCTCTACGAAGAGTTTGGCGACCGAGACGCAGCCAAGGATTACTTGGTCAGCGCCTTGGGGGTCGAACCGTCCAATTCGCGTGCCTTGGCCGCCTTGGGCCGATTGCGAGAGCTTTCGGGCGATACGCTTCAAGCCCTGGCCGACTATCAGCGTTCCCTGGAAGCCAATCGCTTTCAGGAAGGGGTGCAACAACGGGTGGCGGCCCTGCGATCGCAAATGCCCACCAACCTGCCCGCCGCTCCCGGCTCTCCCACGCCCACTTCCCCCGGCACTACCCGCATGGTCGGCGGCGTGCAAAGCTGGCGATAATTCCCCCGCCGGCAACCTTTCCTCTCACCCAGAGAGCAACTGAGCCAGGCACGACGTGGAGAGGTATTCGCGGAATCGGCTGTTGGCCCTGTTAAGGCAATTCGGGAGGTTCTACGATGGGATATTCGCCCGAAAGGGCCTTCAGGAATTCCACCAGGTCTTTGCGATTCTCTTCGGTCAGTTTCGCTTCTCGGACTGCTTTCATCATGGGGGAGAGATTGGGGTTGTCTTTTCCGCCGGCGGCCATCAGAGCCACGGCTTCTTCCAGGGTGGCTGCACTCCCGTCGTGGAAATAAGGGGCTGTTTTAGCTACTTCCCGCAGCGGCGGCACCCGGAACTTGCCCAGGTCCTCGTCTTTGCCGGTAACCGATTTTCGGCCTGCCGGCGGCGGACTTTTATCCATACCCACTCCGGCGTTAAAGAACCGATAGTTGCTGAATAGCGGCGGCGTATGACAGACGGCGCAATGTTGTTCAAACAGGTCCAATCCCCGTTTTTGCGCCTCGGTCAGGGCGTTGGGATCGTTCCCTTTGGTGTAGCGATCGTAGGGCGAATTGCCGCTCAGGACAGTGCGTTCAAAGGCGGCAATGGCCTTGGCCATCCCGTCCTTGGTCACCCCAGTGCCAAACACTTTTTGAAACATCTCGACATATTTCGGGATGGCCGAAAGCTGTTTGACCAATTCGTCTAGCTCGTGAGCCATCTCAATGGGATTCTGCATCGGGCCGAGGGCTTGCTCTTCCAGACTGCCGGCACGTCCATCCCAAAACATGCTGGTCGCATAGGCGGTGTTGATCACGGTCGGGGAGTTGAACTCGCCTTTTTGACCTTTGAAGCCCGTGCTGACCGGCGTATCTTCCGCCCATGCTTTTTTCGGATCATGGCATGTGGCGCAGGAAATGGTGCCGTCCCGACTGAGCCGTTTGTCGAAATAGAGCATTCGGCCCAACGCCACCTTTTCGGGCGTCATGGGATTATCGGCGGGGACCGGAAGCGGCGGCAACCCCAGCGGAACTTTGACTATTTCTTCCAAGGGCGGCGTCTGGGCCGCGGAAGGCGGCTTTTCCGAACCCGGTGGGGTAACCTTCTGTTTTTCGGCCCCTTCGGAGGGTTGATCGGTAGGAGCAGTTTGGGACGGGGCGGAGGGTTTCTCCGTCGGCTTTTTTGGCCCCGAACCGCTCTCCCCACACCCCACCAACAATCCCACCACCATACTTGCTGGAATCACCCATCCCAATCGCTTCATGACAAGACCTCCTAATAAAAACCAACCCGAAAAACCAAAATCCGATTTTCATTATACCGAGAAAAGCAAGTCTTCCGATGGCCCCGTCAAAGAAAAGAGATAAGGTGATCTTTGAAACCGAAACATCTGTCGGAACGGGCCTGTTAGGGACTGAATCGGGGGTCGGATTTTTTGTTTTCTGCCTGGTGGGCTAGATGGGTCAGCCAGCCGATCCGTACCGGCCCGGTTGGTGCGTCAAACTCCGGCACATAGGGTTTGATGTCTAGCAGCGGGGCGCCGTCCAGCATATCGACATCTTCGACTTCCAGTCGGCCATCTGGCAGCGCCGCCGCCAATCGTACCAACGACAGCCCGATCGGATTGGGCCGTTTCGGCGCCCGGGTGGCAAATATACCCCGCACTTCTTGATCCAGGAAGGGGACCACCTGAAGCTCATAACCGCTCGTCCGATGAAAATGGTAAATCAAAATCAGATGGGAAAAACCTTCAAGGTCTTTTAGCCCGGCTTGATATGGTTGCCAAACCTCTACGACGCCGCGAACGCCTCTGGCGCCGGCCGGCTGAATGGGCATCCCGGCCAATTGGGTCCAAGGGGTATGGATCAGGCCGATCGGCTCAAACGAGATCATCGTCCATCGCCTCCGAGAATCATGCTGTTTTCTGTCCGACGGGTTTTCTCCCCGATCCTTTTCGCTCGGAGAAAATGATATGATGACAACGTAGAGAGAAGGGACAGCAAGAGCATTTATTATATACAGTCCTATCGGAGTTTGTGATGGTGAGGAATGATCTCCTCCCCGCAGAACCCCATTCGGAGACCTTTCGGAAACCATGTCGCAGAAGCAAGAGCAATTCTTAGAAGTAGCCAGCCGACAGGAGGCGGAGCGGCGGTTCCAGGCCGCCTTGGACCTTCGACCGTTGGGTCAGGAGGAGATACCGCTGGAAGAAGCCCTGGGCCGGGTGTTGGCCGAGGATGTCCAGGCGCCGGTGGATGTACCGTCGTTCGACCGGTCGGATTTCGACGGGTTTGCCGTCCAGGCGGCCGATACCTATGAGGCCGATGAACAGCATCCGCGCCGATTGCTCCTGGTCGGCCAGCCGATCACTCCCGGCCGACCCCCCCAAGTGGAAGTGCGTCCTGGACAGGCTATGGCCATTGCCACCGGCGCCATGCTTCCCCGGGGGGCCGACGCCGTAGTGATGATCGAACATACGGACCTAGACCCGTGTGATCCGGGCGCCCTTTTAGTCTATCGGGCGGTAACACCTGGCAGTGGTGTAACCTTTGCCGGTTCGGACATGGCGGCGGGCGAAACGGTGCTCCGCACCGGCCAACTGCTCACCAGTCGGGAAACAGGGGTGCTAGCTGCCCTGGGACTAAGTCGGGTTCGGGTATGGCGTCGGCCCAGGGTGGCCATTATTTCGACCGGCGACGAACTGATCGCTCCGGGTGAGCCGATGACGCCCGGCAAAGTCTATGATTCCAACGCCCGGATTTTGGCGGATGCGGTTCGGGAACTGGGCGGTCTGCCGATGGAAATGGGCCGAGTGCCCGATCAGTTGGAGCCTTTGCGGGAGCGGCTGACCCGGGCGCTGGAGGTGGCCGATATGGTGCTGCTATCCGGCGGCACCAGCAAA
>JAKPGL010000153.1 GCA_029550925.1 Planctomycetota bacterium | reverse complement strand
GTTTTTCTCTTTCTGAATGCGGAATGCTTGCCAAGAAGAAACCCCGAAGGCAAACTCTCTCCTTATCATTTTATAGAAATCGCTTCGGTTTTCCAACCAGCCCGGGATGACCAGATAGGTCAAACCGTCTATAGTGAAGATACGGAGAATTGGAAAACTTTTCTGGAACGTAAGATGCCAAAAGGATATTCTACCGAGTGGACAGCAGTTTGACCAATTAGGCAAAGAGGACCGAAGGAATGGAGGCCATTTTACGAGGGTTGACCGAGGCGCAGCGGGAGGCCGTCTGTCATGTGGAAGGGCCGCTGTTGGTCTTGGCTGGGCCGGGCAGCGGCAAAACACGGGTGATCACCCATCGGATCGCCTATCTGTTGGCTCAGGGCATCCCGGCAAGCCAAATCCTGGCGCTCACCTTCACCAATAAGGCCGCCGAGGAAATGCGCAGCAGGGTCCAGGCCCTGGCGCCGGGAGAGCCGGTCTGGATCGGCACGTTCCATCGGTTTTGCGCCCGGCTTTTGCGCAGTTACGCTCCGCTGGTTGGGCTTCAGGAAAACTACACCATCTACGACGCCGAGGATAGCGCCCGGCTCCTTCGGCGGGTCTTGGCGGAACTGAAGATGGACCTTTTGCGCAGCACGCCGGAGACAGCGGCGACGGCCATCAGTTGGGCCAAGAATAATCTGATCCGGCCTGAAGAATATGTGTCTCAGCCTGGACATCCGCTGGGACGAGTGATCCCGGAGGTGTACCGGGCGTATCATGCGGCGCTTTTGGCGGCCAATGCGGCCGATTTCGACGATCTGCTTCTGCACACGGCCGTCCTGCTTCGGGAGAACCCGGAAATCCGCCAGGAGTTGGACGCTCGGTATCGTTTCATCCTGATCGACGAATATCAGGACACCAACCTGGCCCAATATGCGATTGCCCGCGCTTTGTCGATCGACCATCCCCACTTGGCCGTTACCGGCGACCCGGATCAGTCGATCTACGGCTGGCGGGGGGCGAACCTGAACAACATCCTGGAGTTCGAGCGAGATTTTCCCCAGGTGCGGGTGGTTCGCCTGGAGCAGAACTATCGGAGCACCCGGCGGATTCTGCGCGTGGCCGCCGAACTGATCTCCCATAACATCAAGCGGAAACAAAAAGACCTCTATACAGAAAATGGCCTGGGGCGGCCGGTTCGGCTTGTCTGTTATCCGACCCACCAGGACGAGGCCCGGGACATCGCCGAGCAGATTGCCCAGTCCGTTCGCTCAGGCCAACGCCGATACCGCGATTTTGCCGTCTTTTATCGGATCAACGCCCTGAGCCGAACTTTGGAGCTGGCCTTGCGGGCCGCCGGCGTTCCCTACCAACTGGTCCACGGCGTGGAATTCTTCCAGCGGAAAGAGATTCGGGACCTGCTGGCGTATCTTCGGCTGCTGAATAACCCCAGGGATGAGGAAGCATTTTTGCGGGCCATCCAGTCGCCGACCCGCGGCGTCGGCAAAACAACCCTGGATCGGCTCCAGCAATTCGCCCGCCAGGAGGGCGTCCCGCTGTTGGAGGCGGTCCGGCGAGCCGAGAAAATCCCCACGTTGGATCGCCGCGCACGAGCCAAATTGGCCGAGTTCGCCCAGCTCTGGGACCGCCTGGCCCAAGCGGCCCATCGACCGGTCGAGGAAATCCTGGGTCTGGTCCTTTCGGAGACCGGCTATCGAGATCAATTCGACGCCGATACGGAAGAGGCCCAGCAGCGACTGGCCAATATCGAAGAACTTCTCACCGCCTGCCGAGAGTTCGACGAACACTACACCGGCGGGAACCCCCTGGAAGATTTCCTGGAACAGGCCAGCCTGGTGAGCGATACCGACCCCTGGGAGGCGGAACAGGATACCGTTACCCTGATGACCCTCCACGCCTCGAAGGGATTGGAATTCCCGGTGGTGTATCTGATTGCCGTGGAACAGGGACTGCTGCCCCATGAACGAAGCCGAGACAATCTGGACGAGCTGGAAGAAGAACGTCGGCTCATGTTCGTCGGCATGACCCGGGCGCAGGAACAGTTGCAGATCAGCTATGCCCGGTATCGAGATTTCCGCGGCCAGCGGAAAATGACCATTCCGAGCGAATTCTTGCTGGAATTGCCCAGGGCGGAGATGGAACTGGTCGATCTGGAAAGCGCCATGCGCATCGGGCCGGGGGAAGACCTCAGCCTGGAAACAGCGGAGGAGAGCACGCTAGGAGAAAGGACCACCGGAAAGAAGTTCCCTGGGAGTTCCTCTGAAAACAGGGTTGCCCACCTCAGCGGTCGGCCCAAACTGCGTACGGCGGCAGAATTGGCCGGGCAACCGCCGCCGCCGACCATTTCGCCGGACGAGTTTTCCCACGGAATGCTGGTCTTGCATCCGCAGTATGGGCTAGGACGGATCGTGGCCCTTAGCGGCAGCGGGCCGCAGCGTCGGGCAACCGTCGATTTTCTAGCCGGCGCCGGACGGAAAAAGTTCCTCCTTCATCAAAGCCCCCTTCGGCCCGTCCAACGCAACTCCAACGGCCCAAGCCAGTAACGAAAAATTTTGGAAGGGACTATTGTCATTCCCGCGAAAGCGGGGACCCAGGCTGGTGGGCGTCTGCTTCGGTAGGGTGGAGATACCAAAGAAACCACTTCACCGCAGCCTGGATCGTGAGCCTTCGCAGGGATGACAAAAAAGGACTCTCCGGAAGTGTTCCGGTCGTTTTTTCCTTACCGGCAGCGCCAGATGGCCGAGTCGGGGATGCCCAGCTCGGTCTGTCGGGCGGCGATCTCGGCTCGGAATCGGCGGGCGTCCAGGGGGTAGCCGGCGGTCGGCTGGATGCCGGGCGTTTGCTCGGCCCAAAATCGGTTCCACGCCTCCATAGCCAATTCCCGCAGATATTTGGAGAGCATGGAGGCCAGGGCCACCGGCATCATCGCTTCGCCGCCGCAAAGGAAGCGAAATTCCACCGGCCCGTTGGCGGTTTGAAGTTGGTAGATGCTTTCCTGTCGGCTTTGTTGGATCGGGTTTACCTGGGCGGGCTGGAAAAACGAGGCGGCAAAAGTTTCAGAAATCAAATGTTCATATCGGTCCCGACCGCCGTGCTTGTCGCAAAGTACCTGCACCGGTCCGGCCGGCAATTCCCCCAGAATCCTACGCACTAGCTCCAGACTCTCGCAGGAAAGCATGGTCGCCTTGTTGCCGTACTGGTGAACCAGCCGATTGAACCGCTCCGGAAACACCAGCACACTGCGAAGCCCCAAAAGGCGAATACCTTGCTCGGCCATCGCCCGGGCAACCCACGGGGCCAATTGGGCAATCTCCTCGGCCGACAGGCTTTCCGGAACCTGGGGCCAATACGCGGGATACCAAGCCAGGGCAGACTGCCGGCTTTCCGAATCCAAAGCCACGGCTTCCACCAGTTCGGCCCAATCGGTTGGCCGTTTGCCGGCCCCGGCCAGCATCGCAAGTACCGTGCGCTCCAGCCCGGCCCGACCCAACCGAGTATAGACCAACTTGGAATCGGCCAGCACCAAAGGCGGAAAATCTACAGGGCGTTGCGTGTCGGTGGGATGGGGCAAGGGGCGAGCGGATCGGACGGACCGGCTTACCTGGTTCGGTGGGGTTGCTCCTGGCGGGGAGGATCGGCTTGAGAGGGTACGGCCGGAAGACTTCGTGGTAATTGCCCGGCACAAACGCTGGTACATCTGGTCCGGGGCTAACCCGGTAGGCAATTCCCACAGGCTGGCCGAGATCACTAGCGGCCCAAGCCGCGGTCCATAACCTGCTTCATCCACGCCGAGGCAATACACCGTTGCCGCTCTCTAGGGGAGAACACAAAAGGAAATTGCAGTGCTCAGTAGGTTCCGTGTAGAACCATCCCTGAAAGATTTTATTGCCTGGGGGCGGTTTGCGGCAGAGGGGCAGGGGGCGGCGTTTCGATCGCCTGGCGGAAATGGGTTTCCAGCAGCAGCACGTCTTGGGCGGAGAGTTCTTGCCGACCGGCCAAGCCCTGGACCACCAGCGGAATGGGCACTTCCCGGCCTCGGGGAAGCCGAGTGGTGGCAAAGGCGTCCGGGGCAGGGATGCCCAGGGTGACTTTTTTGCCGTCCACACGCAGCGGCGTGGTGGCAACCAGGTTGGGCTGGATGAGCACGGCCGGGCTTCGGGCGGCGATATATCGGCCCTCTTGGCCCAGGTCGATTCGCCAGGCCAACGAGGCCAACCCGCCGTCTTCCGGCCGAACGAGCAAAAGATACCGGATCACAATCGGCCGATGGCCGTCCGGGTCGGCAAAATAGGTCGGTGCATCGACGATGGCCAACCGGGGTGAAAGAGCTACCTGCTGGACCTTTTTCAGGTGTTCTTCTGCCCGACCGAGAATGGCCAGTTTCAATACGCCCAGGTCGGCGCCCAGTTCTTTTTGAGTGGCGGTGGTCAGGACGATATCGTCCTGGCCGACCTGCGCACCGACGCCCATAGCCACCTTGTCTAAACGCCAGGGACCTCGGCCGGTTGGATCTGCCGGGACCACGCGGGCGGCAAAGAGGGTGAAAAGAAATTCCGCCGTAGGTCGGCCGAACTCTGGGATGGCCTCCAGGTCGCCGCTGCTCAGGCGGTTTCGGGTCTTGAAGATCAGATGGGTCCAGCCCTCCGGAGGCCGATCCCGCACCTTTGTGCCGGGCGGTATCTGGTCGATGGTACGACGGGTGCAGTCGAGCATGGGGCTGACCTGACCAGCAGGGGCTACACAAGAAGCAGGTCCGAAGGGTACAAGCCAAGGACCAGAGGCCGACTGGCCGGTCTGCGCCAACGGCCCCCAAAGAACGCTCAGCGATAGGATGCCCGTTCCCAGAGCAGTCTGGACAATCCGGCCAATGCGCCAACGCCTGCGACAATAGAAAAGATGCATATCTGCCCTCTCGCCAAGGGGAAGAGATGTTGGGAGGACGCCCCTTCCTTTACGTTGTGGACAGAGGAAAGGTTGGACCCACAGAGAAAGAGATTGTATCCGCCTCTTCCTGCTTCCACAAAGCCGATTCCTTTCCTTCCACAGAGGGAGAGACAGCCCCGCCCTGGAAAACCCATTTTCTCGCTCGTCCCTATCTATTGTTCCTCTTCCAGCGGTCAGGATTTTCCCTTTTTTTCCTCCAGGTTGATGTTGGTCGGTGGGCGTATCTAGGGTATAAAAACTGGGAATTCCGTTTGCCGAGAAAGGAACTTGTTTTTTCGGGAACGCCCCCTCTGATTGAGGGAAGGAAAGGTCTCCCTGATTTTTAGCAAAGGGAGTTCGCATGGAGGCGAAAGTCCACTTTTTCACGGTTTCTACCGAAGTTGTTGGGGGTTCGTTCTACTCTGGAGAAGGGGGAAGGAAAGATACTTCTGCAGAAAAGTCGCCTTCGGATCTGTCTGCGGGTGGCTTTCAGGGCCTGACAGGGGAGAGTTGGTCGGAATGGGAGGCATCCACTTCTACCTTTTGGGTAGAAAAGGGGGACAAAAGGTTTGTTTTCGAGGCAGACCGGGTTTCTGCGCAAGATGGGCAATTTAGGAAAGATGAGGGCGAATCGGAAGCCTATGGACCGAAAGAAAACATTCCTTATCAAGTAACGATTCTTTTGCCCGCTTACAACGAACAGGAAGCCATCGCTCATGTCCTCCAAGAGGTCGTCTGGGCCATGGCATCGACGAAAATCCACTATGAAATTTTGGTGGTCGATGACGGTTCCACGGACCAAACGGCCGAAATCGCCGAGGCGTTTGCCCGGCAGTGTCAGGACTGTCCGGTTCGGGTGGTCCGATTGCCAGAAAACCGAGGGGCAGGCGCCGCCCGAAAAGTAGGCATCCGCCATGCCCGGGGCGATGTCGTCGTCATGCTCGACGCCGACGGCTCCTACCCGGCCGATTGCATCCCCGAGTTGCTCCGCTACTTTCCCTCCTACGACCAGGTCAACGGAGCACGGAGCAGCGAACAGGGCCGATGGCCTTGGTTGCGTGGACCGGCCAAATGGCTGATCCGAAAATTGGCCTGCTATCTGACCGGCAAAAACATTCCGGATCTCAATACCGGCATGAAGGCTTTTAAGCGCGGGGCGATGTTGCCCTGGTTGTGGGTCGTGCCGGACGGATTTAGTTGCGTGACGACGATGACCCTGGCTTTTTTGACCAACGGCTATGCGGTGAAGTACGTGCCGATTGCGTATCGGCCGCGGATTGGCCGAAGCAAGTTCCACCCCATCCGGGACACGGCCGCCTACGTGAGTACGGTGCTTCGGATGGTGTTGTATTTTCGGCCGCTTCGAATTTTTTTACCGTTGGCGTTTTTGATCCTGGCGTTGGGGATCCTAATGAGCCTAGGGAGTTTTCTGGGCGTTGGCGCTGTGCAGCCGGTGGGCATGATGCTGCTTGCGGTCGGCTGGATGACAGGGATGGTGGGGCTGCTGGCGGAGGCGTGTGCGGCCCATCATCGTCGCTGAGGTCGCCTGGATGAAAGAGGCGTTTTGCCGATGCACCGCTTTTTTTCGGAAGAAGCCTCTGAGGACCTGCTGGAGCACGCACAGCCGGACTCGTCGGGGTGGATCGGTCGAGACCCTAAGCTCCGGCAGCGGTATTTGCGGCGGGCGCTAGGGCAGATACCGCGGCTTCTGACGGCGATGGACCGTAACCCGTTTCGGCGGACCTACGGTTGCATGGACCGGGAGTACTGGCATTACCGAACGGCGGCGTTTCCGTCAGGGATGTACCAAGAAGGCGTATTGGCCTTGGCGATGGTCTATAAGTATCCGTTGCCGGGTAATCCTTGGTACGCAGTGGAGCGGGTGCGGGAGTTGGCCGAGGCGGGCGTGCGGTTTGCCGCTCGGTCGAGTCATTCGGACGGCGCCTGCGACGATTACTATCCTTGGGAACGGGCCTTGGGGGCTGCGGTGTTTTCGCTGGCGGCTTGTGTACGGACCTGTGCGCTGTTGGGGCTGGACGATCCGGAGGTGATGGAGGGGCTTCGGCGTCGAGGACGCTGGATCGCCCGGCGCGGCGAAACTGGTCGGCTGACCAACCATCATGCCTTGGCCGCCCTGGGACTGGCCCATTTGGCCCGCCTGACGCAGCAGGAGGAATTCCTCCAGGCCGCCCGACAAAAACTCCAGACGGTGTTGGCCTGGCAACATCCGGAGGGCTGGTTCGACGAATACGGCGGGGCCGACCCCGGCTATCAGACCCTGACGATCGACTGTTTGGCCAAGTTGCGTCGTCTGGTGGAGGAGTCGCTTTCCGACGCCTGGCCGGATTGGCCCATCCAAAGGACGCAAATCACCCAGGCGTTGCTCCGGGCGGTGCGGTTTGCCCGATGGTTTCTGCAACCGGACTTCAGCTACGGCGGCCCGGTGGGGAGTCGGGGCACGCGACTGTTTTTCCCGCACGGAATGGAGCTTTTGGCCGAGGAATCGGCGGAAGCAGCGGACCTGGCCGACGGCTTCCTGCAAAGCCTGGGAGTTTCCGAGGGAGAATCTGAGCAAATCGGTGCGGATGGGTATGGAACCGGAGCAGACGCAGAGGGAACCTGTGCTCATCTGGACGACGATCGGATGGTGGTGCATTGGCCGGCGCAACTTTTGGATGCGTATCGAGATTGGTCGGCGAATCGGGCCGTAGCTCCAGCGGCGTCGGACGGGGCATTGGACACGACGGGCGCCCCGAAGGGAGGCCCCGGTTTAGCCTTCGCGGCGGGCCGAGCTTTAAGCGCGACGCACGTTCATACTTCGGAAGATGCGTTTTGGCCCGGAGCGGGACTTTTAGTGCGACGATCGGCCGACTCCTACACAGCAATATCGACCGCACGCGGCGGCGTGTTGGTGCATATTCTTCCTCGTGGGGCAACGGTCAGGCCGAAGACGGCTTGCGCCGCCCCATCGCCGGACCAACCGGTATCGGCTGAGAGTAGGGCCGGGACGGCGGCGGGCGGTGGGCCTGTGGGTGGGCCGCTGTGGCTGCGGATCATCGACGCCGGTCTGGTGGTGGAAACCGCGGACGGCCGATTGGCCGTCTCTTCGCTTCACGATCTTCAGCCCCAGAAGTGCCCGTCGGTTTCTATGGGAGAGGATGGTTCTGTCTGTGTGCTGGTGGAACGGGACCTTTGCTGGGTGCGATGGGAGACGGCTAGTGCGTTGAAACAAGCCCTTTTCTATCTCGGGATGTGGTTGGCGGGGCGGTTCTGGCGGAGCGGCGTGCGGCGGCTTTTGCAACATCGGCTGATCACCGGCCGACGCAAGGCGCCCCTCCGACTCAGCCGACGGATCGAATTGCCGCCGTGGGGCGTTTCCCCTTCGCAGTCGGCTTTTCCGCCCCGAGAGCCTTGTTCTTTTGCTCTGGGAACATCTGGGGACGCCTTAGCCGGGCTGTCCAAGGAAGAAAACGGTTCCTGGACCCTTCGAGTTACCGATACGATCCAGTTGCTCACCCGCCGGACCCAAGTTCGCCGCATGGCCTATGGACCGGAAGGAGACTGGATCTATACGGCCGTTGACGGCGCCTACCACCCCTCGGTGCTCGCGCCGTGGACCAACTTGGCCGACCAGATAGAAACCCTCAACCGCACCGGCCAAGTAGTAATCCATCGCCAGTGGTAGGCAAGTGCATCGTATCCCAGAAGAGCGCGGCCGAAGAGACCATGATCCGGGATTGGCCCCCAGAGACCGAAATCTTCCTAGGGACTGATCGGCGTCGGGCCGTCATTGCCTCTACTGCCAGTCGAGCAGCCGATAGATGCGATAGGCTGTTCCCTCCTGGTGCACTGGCGGACGGTGGGGACCTAGTTGTTCGGCCAGGCCGTCCCGACCTACCACCACCGCCCATCGGGCGCCGACGGTTTGGCATTGGCGGAGCCGATCGGCCAGTTGGGGGTCGTCTGGTCGAAAGGCCCAGCCAGGACGACGACAGTAGTATAAAAGGTCGATCGTCGATCCATGCATGGTAACCACCGGTTCTTCCGGCTCGGCAAGTTCTTGCACCGCGGAAGCGGCTTCGAGCACGGGCCGGTCTTCCGCCGGGGTAACGAAGGCGGGTTTGACGGCGTATCGGAAGGCGAACACTCCCACGGCCAACCAGCAGACTGCTTTTGCCAGTCGGCCCATCGAGGTTCCCTCGGCCAACCGCTGCCAACCTAGCCCCGCCAATACACACCACGCAGGCAACACGGCCGTCCAGTAATAATTCATCTCGAAAAATTTTCTCGGCATCGCCAGGAGCAAAATCAGTGGCGGGAGCAGCCAGATTCCATACCGCCGAAACCCTCCTTGCATCAGGCCCAATAGCATTAGGCTGAAACCGATCGGCGTAAGCACCGGCCCGGCCAAATCGTCCAACACCTGGCGGTAAAACTGGGCAGAGGCCAGCAGCGGGTCCGGCGGTCGATAGACGATCATGCTTTTTCGTAACGAGTCGAACACATGCCGGGCTAGGGGATTCTGAGGACCGGTGGTCTGCATGACGTGCAGGTACCAAGCCGCTGCCGGCGCAACGGCCGCGCCTAGCGCCAGCCAAGCCCCTATTTTTCGCCTCCGATTGGCTGGAGAGGTGGAAATCATCCAGCCGGCCGGGATCAACCAAACGGCCAAGTAGGGCTTGGTGACCATAAGGAGCGATAGATTGGCGGCGGTCAGGCCCCACCATATCCAACCGCCCCGGCAAAGATACTGATCCAAACAGGCCAACCCCACTACCGTAAAAAACACCAAAGAGGCGTCCAGCATAAAACTTTGGCCGTAGATAATCCCCACAGGACTTAATACGAGCATCAAGGCGGCGGCTCGTGCAGCCTGCGGCCCCCAGCGGGTCTGGGCCCAGAGGAAAAAGACGGCTGCCGCCGCCGTGTAGAAGGCCACAGAGCACACCCGTCCCCACAGGTCCAACGATCCGCCCAAAGTCTGCCAGAGCACCCCTGCGAGGTACGCCCCGACGGGCAACTCCAAAAGGTGCAGCCCTCGTTGACCTTCGACCAGCACATCGACTCGGGGGTAATACCAAGGGGATCGGCCCTCGGCCCAATTGCGGGCGATCATGGCCAGGGCTACGTTTTTGGTGGCAAAGTTGCCCAAAAGGGGCCGATCAAGGGCCGCCGATCGGACGCCCCCAGCCAACAGGAGAAGACCCACCAGAAACCAAGCAGTTTGGACGTTGCCAGGGGGGTTTTTTGCGGACTGGGATGGCGGCGTATTTTGGGCGATTTGGAAAGTTTGCGTATTTTGGAGAGTTTGGGGCGGCGGGGCGTCTGCCATGAACAGTTCCTTTCCCAGGAATTTTCTTGCAGGGTGGGAAAATGTATGAATTAAGCAAACTTTTCCGCCGAAATATAGCTTGGACAATGCTCTGCTGCCCAGAGCAAAGTCTGTCCGGCCATCGCTGGGGTTGGGGGCGAAGGAATCGAAAGGGTTTCCGGGAAGAGACAGTTTCCCGAAAAGAAGTCCTTTCTCCCAGGTATCCAAAGGTATCCAATGGTCGGACAGGCTCAGACCGGTTTTTGGGAACGGAGTGCTCGTGAGTTTTTGAGTCCCCGGCAGGAGCGCCGAAAACCTCCAGAGAAAGGTTGGGGTTATGGGTCAGGGTGTTGGAAAATGGTCCGTAGGGGTGATCCTGGGGTTTTTGTCCGTTGTAGCAGGTCTGGCGGGGTGCGCTATGTGCGGGGCCTGCTATGATGAATGTTATCCCGGCTTTACGGGGTCTTGTGAAGGGACGCCGTGTCGGGGGCCGCGGGCGGGGTCGATCCGGGCGATGGGACCGATGGTGGAGGAAGAAATCCCGGCCGGTGAGGTCCTGGGGCAGGGCGCCGCTCCTGCTGAAGGGCGGCAAGCAGAAAGAACGGCTAGTCCGGCGCCCAGTAGAAATAGGAATGCGGAAGGCGTGCGGTGGGCGAACCGGGCGGCAGACGGGGCCGCCGCCGCTCCCCCATCTTATCCGCAAAACATTTCCCAGGGGAAACCCTTCTCGACGCGCACATCGCCTGTTCCGGGGCCAACAGGTAGGCCTTCTGCGCCCTCGGGCCGAGCAGGACAGGCGGGAACCTATCTGGGCGGTCCATTGAGTTTCCTTAGCCATTGGCAACCTCAACCGCCCCAAACCTTCCCAGGCCAACCGGCCCCCTATTCCCAGAGGACTTCTCCTTCCTATCTGCCTTATCCCCAGCAGCCGGCGCCCTCGGCGTCGCCCAGCGGCGTCTATTCTTCTCGGCAAAGCGGCGGGGCCATGATGGCCCGAAGAGGCCCTGCCGTGGGGATGGCGGCGTCCAGAGGCCACGGGGTGAATGGGCCGGCGGCGGTTGCCGGGCAACAGAGCGTGCCTTCTCAAAATCCGCCCGTAGTTTCTCAAACCCCAGGAGTTTCTCCGCAGGCGGGGCCGTCCCCGGTTGGACAACCAAACGTGCGGGTCGCCCAGGGACCTCGAACAGGACAATTCCCTGGGCAAGGTTTTTCTGCCAGAGCGGTTCCGAGAGCGTCCGGTCCACCAGCGGGGGCGATTCCGCCAGATGTGTGGGCGGCCATTCCGCCGGAGGATCGCCAGACCGCCCAAATTCTTTCGATCACGGACCGCAAGATGGAACCTGCACCGAATCCACCGGAACCTGCGCCGTCGCCAGCGCCTCAGCCGGCGTCTCCGTCGCCAAGCAGCGAGGCGTCGTCCGGTTTGCAGTGGCTGCCGGCGGCCCCGTTGCCTCCGGGCACCGGCACCCCCTAAAGGTCTCAGAGTTGCCCCACGAACAGAAGCCGCGTTTCCGGGATTTTTCGGGAAGTTCGGTCAGACCTTTGGGAGAAGGTGTTTGCCGGGATACGTCATTTTTTACCGGGGAGATCGGTCAGGAAGTTTCAAGTCCCGGCAGGGCTTTTTCGTCGGTCAATATCCAGGGGAAATCATAAAGAGGTAAGTCGGCCAAGAGGAGGGAACTTTGTTCTTGGGGTGGAGCGGGAAGTTCATATACGTCCTGGTGAAGAGGATCGATCAGCACCGGGTTGGCCAACTTTACTTTCTCCTTGGCGGTCAGCCGGAGGCGGATGCTCTGAGTCGTCCACGGCTGAAACAAATCCATAGGCGTCCAATAGGCCGCCAATAGAAAACCCTTCCGTTCGAAGCCGACGATATGGATTTCTGGATTGCCGGATTTTTGGGTAGAAGGGGTCGAGCTTTCGGCGGTCATCTGCACGGTTTGGTTTCGGCGGGTTTCCGCATCGAACAAAGTGCAGAGGGATTGATAGGCGAAGTAGGAAGGTTTCGGCGAAAAATCCGTCCCTCGTAGAAGTCCCATCGACTGATCGAAATTGGTGGGGCCTTCGCCCCAGTTATAGCGGAGTAGATCGACGGTATGGAAATAGGAGGCTAGTTCCACTTCCTGTTCTAGGTCCGAAAGAATCCGGCGTAGAAGCCATTTGGCTTGTCGTTCTTCTGTCCAGGACATTTTTTCCAGCGTCCAGCCGGAGACATCGGAACGGCGGGAGGGACAGCCGCATTCGCCCTGCCAGAGAGCTAACCCCGGTCGATACTGAGTCAACAGTTTCCGAAACTGCTCCACCCGCTGGGTGTAATTTTTCTCCGGCGTCGGGCCGTAGGGATGAAAAGAAAGCCGATCTACATAGTTGGCCAGACCGGCTTGTAGGCACTCCTGGAGGTATTGGATCGGCATACCGGCCAAGGCGCCGCCGATGACAACCGCCTGGGGCACTTCCTGCCGAATGATCGGCGCCGTGAGCTTGACGAGTTCCACATAATCCTTGGGATTAGGCTTCTGGGGTCGCCAAAACGTGGCGATATTCGGTTCGTTCCAGATTTCCCAATGGCGGACGCGTTTGGCAAAATGCTTGGTCAGGGCTTGGACAAACTGGGTCCAGCCGGTGTGGGCTTCCTCCGTAAAGATCGGCGCCCAACCGACGGCAGAAGCGTCTTTGGCTTCCGGCGTGTAGAGCCGATTGCCATAACCGAGGTTAAACCACGGCTGGATGCCGATCTCCAGGAGCTGATCTACCACGGCATCGAGCCAGGCAAAATCATATCGGCCTTTTTCCGGTTCACATCGGGACCAGCCGGTCTGGACCCGCGCCCACTTGACGCCTAATTGAGCCAGGCGAGGATACGCTCGTTCCGGCTGAAACATCTTTCGGTCCAGCGTTTCAAAACCGACCGAAAGCGGCGAGGCCGAAATCACCTTCGACGACCGAGCGGCCAGTTTGCCCAGCCGAGGTAAAGTCGCCAAGGGGGAGGCTTCCACCGTCTGAACCGGCTGTTGACCAGAAGAATCCGGACTACTCCCATCCGCCGCCCATAGAGAACCGGCATTTTTTCTACCTTGACGCTCCACGGTAAGGTAGGTCGATCCTACCAAAGTAGAGGCCGTCAACAGCGAGATCACTTCGCGTCGGTTATAACGTTTCATAGGAGAATCTCTACAATTCTAGGAACTCTTCGACGGCTTCGCGCAGGATGTCCAGGTTGGGGGCGAGGCCGGTCCAGAGTTGAAAGTCGATAGCCGCACGGGTCAACAGCACTTCGAGGCCGTCGATGGTTCGGCAACCTCGCTCGGCGGCGGCCCGAAGCAAGTGCGTCTGGGGCGGCTGGAAGATGCAATCGACCACCAGCATCGTCTCTGCCAGGGTGGAAAAGACCAGGGGCAGTTGGGCTTCGGGATTCTGCTGGCCGACCGAAGTGGCCTGGACCACCAGATCGGTTTGCGGCGGCAGGGCGTAAGGCTCTTCCCACAGGACGTGTTGGGCGGCCACTTCCAGGCGGTCCAACAGCAGGTTGGCCAACCGGCGTCCTGGAGCGGGGTTTCGGGTAAGGATAAGGATTTGTTCCACCCCGGCCAGAGCCAGTTCGACGGCCGCAGCCCGAGCCAATTTTCCGGCGCCCAAGAGCACACAACGTCGGCCTGCTGGGTCGATCCGCCGACGGATGGCCTCCAAAATAGCCCGCCCTTCGGTGTTTTCCCCAACCAATTGGCCTTCCTCTTGCCGCAGAAGATTGACCACGCCGGCCATTTCGGCGGCGCCGCCCAATTGGGTCAGATATTGGCAGATCGCTTCTTTGTGCGGATTGGCGCAGTTGCCGCCGGCAAACCCCATGGCCTGCATCCCTCGGACCGCATCGGCTAGGTGTTCCGGTTGGACCTCGACCGAAATATACCGCCAATCCAGCCCATGATGGGCAAAGGCCCGCTCCATCATAAACTGAGTCGGATTGCCCGCCACCGGAGAGCCCAAAAGGGCGAGAATCGGCTGTAAAGAAACATCGGCCACCGCTTGCTTGCTCCTTCCTTTGCCAACAAGTCGTCCTCTGCCCGCCGGGAAAACTTTTTCAAGCCCCCATGTTCTCCTACCCCACTCCACACGAGGACGATTCTCGTTTGCTTTCGCTTTCGTGTATTATCTCTGGAGACAGGGGAACGTGCAACCGTAGGGCATCGGTGCGAAGACCTGTCCGGGGACCTTCACGGGCAAACGGGAAATCGCCGTTGGTTTCTGCGTCGGAGAAAGGTCGGCGATCTCCAGTCGAATTCCAAGCCGCGCGGCTCCATACGCCGGAACTCCCTTCCGACCGGTGCGAGGAGTTTTTGGCGGAAAACCCCGCCGGAACCGCTGGAGAAACGTACGGAAGTGTATTACAATTGGGGAAATTGTATTACAAAATGATCCTGTTTTTCTGTCGTTGGCTAAAAGGAGGATTCTGACCATGCGACGTCGAATGGTTTGGTGGTGGCTGGGGGGAGTGGGCGTCAGTGCGATGTTGGTCTCTGGGGTGTGGGCGCATTTTCAAGTACTCTTGCCGGACAAAGATGTAATCGAGCAGGGCCGAAGCGTTGATCTGACGCTGCTTTTTACCCATCCGATGGAGCAGGGGCCGATCATGGAGATGGGCCAGCCGGTGCAGTTTGGCGTGTTGGTGGACGGCAAGAAGATGGACCTGTTGAAACAGCTCCAACCGCAAAAGCGAGATGGGAAAACGACGTACACTTGCCAATCGCCCCTTCGGCAACCGGGCGATTATATCTTCTACGTGGAACCGGCCCCGTATTATGAACCGGCGGAAAAAAAGATGATCATCCACTATACCAAGGTGGTGGTTTCCTACGGCGGAGCGGAAGAAGGCTGGGACGCCCTGGTCGGACTGCCCGTGGAGATCGAACCGTTGGTCCGGCCCTACGGGCTATGGACCGGCAACTGTTTCCGGGGGATTGTTCGCCGCAACGGCAAACCAGTCCCTTTTGCGACGATCGAAGTGGAATATTACAACGAAGGCGGGCAGGTGCGGCCGCCTAACGACGCCTTCGTTACGCAGGTGATCAAGGCCGACGCCCAAGGCTGCTTCTGCTATACGATCCCGCGGGCCGGTTGGTGGGGATTTGCCGCCTTGGTCGAAGGCGATGAAAAAATGCAAAGCCCCAAGGGGGAGATGGTCCCGGTGGAGCTGGGCGGCCTGATCTGGGTCCGCGCGGTGGACATGAAATAACCCGGCGATTCTGGGGGAACCGGCGGAACCGTTAGGACGGTGCTGCGCCCCGGACCGGGCCGAAAAAAGCGTGATAGATTCCGCCACGAGCCAATCGCTCGACGTAGAGGGCCGCCTCGCGCACGTGGTAGTCGCCCCACATACAGGACTCGCCCTGCGGGGTCCGGCAGCCCGGCGGCGTATAGTCCCAGCCTCTGGGCCGGTGATAGACCGCGTGTAATAACAGGCCCTGGTGTGTGGGTTGGACGCTCAAATACGGCTCGTCCAGCAAACGGCGGAGTACGGTCAACCCGGCCTGGAAATACCGGACGGCTTCTTCGGATGGTTGTTTGACGGTCAAATAGCGTCCGAGCCGAAGCAGCCCTTGGCAGGCGATGGCGGCCGCGGAGCTATCGACCGGTTCATACGGGTTGAACGGATCGGCGGGCCGGTCCAGGTAGTCGCCCAGATGCGCTAGTCCCGGAGCGCCGGTGTCCCAGTAGGGAACGCCGTCCGTGGGAGTGTGTTGGATATAGAAATCGGCGGCGGCCTGAGCTGCTTGGAGCATAAAGGACTCGACCTCTGTCCGTCCGCCCAAGCAGGCTAGCTCTTCGTCGGGCCGGGTCGCCAGCCATTCCAACTGCTCCGCATAGCCCAGGATGATCCAGGCCAATCCGCGGGTCCAGGTGGTAAAGGGGCTGTAGCCCTGCTGCGTGCTGGGACATCGATATTGACCGGACCGTGGGTTAAAGAGACTTTCATGGGCGACCCGTCCCCGCACGTCATAGATGTCTCGGCCTTGGCCGTAATAGACGTTGTACCGGGCCGTGGTGCGGGCGTGTTGGACGAGCCGATCCAGAAGGGAAATCCGCTGGTCCTGTTCGCCGCACAGCCGATGTCCCAATTGGTGGGCCAAGGCCAGGCTTCGCAACGAACGGATCGTATCGCAAAAGAGCGAATGAGGGCCGTTGAAGGAGTAGATGTATCCTAATCCGTCGGTCGTGTGCGCCCATCGGGCCGCCTGCACCGCGCCGGAAACCTTTAGCGCCAGTTCGTACAGGGACCGCTCCCTAGGGTTCTCGGGCAGTCGGCCTTCCTGCATCAGCCGCCAAAGGTTCCCGTAGGTGCTCACGTTGTTGAATCCGTGATCGTGAACGCCTGTATGCGTAAGATGCGGGGCCATTTTGGCCAAGGTGTTCTCCCGGCCAAGATGTAAAAACTCTTCCTGGCCCGCGGCGTCGAACTGCAAGAGGGCCGATCCGTATTGAAAACCCTGGGTCCAGTCGGTCCATGCTTGGCTGGTGTATTGGCCCTGGACGGTAAAGACCGGGGCGTCTTGCCGGTCGGTCCACGAATGTTCGATCGCCAAGATTTTCTCGGCCGATAGCTCCCACATTCGCCGGATAGCCGGCAGGAGGTCGGCCGGTCGAAGGGAAATATCTATCTGAATCATGCTCTTACACCCTCTGGAACGGATCGGGAATTGCCGAATACCCGCCGTCCTTCTCCGGGACAACCTATGCAGTAGCATAGTGTGTCTAGACGGAACGATCCGCCGTCTAATTCAGGGATTGATCATGGCAGGTAGGCCCGTCCCGCAAATCCTAGAAAAACTGGATGTTGCAAGAGGTATGGCATAATCCATCCCGCCGTCTCACAGACGGCGTTACGATCGGCAGGGAGGCCGGTTACAGACGCCAACCTTCGCCCAGGGTAACACTTTTGGGAATGACCAAAACGCCGTCCCGGACCATGCCGTATTCGGTTTCCGGCGTTTCGGGTTCGCCGGGTTTGGGGGCGACCAGACAATTGGGGCCGATACAGCAATTTTTGTCGATGATGGCGTTTTCGATCACCGTGCCTTCGCCGATGCCCAGCGGCACTCCATAGGGGCCTAGTCCTGCGGGCAGGCCCGGGATTTGGAAAAAGTCGTTTCCCATCAGGACGGCGTTTCGGATGGTAACGTTTCGCCCGATGATGCTTCGCAGGCCGATGATGCTGTTTTCGATGGTCGTGCCTTCGCCGATCAGGCAGCCGTCGGCCACTAGGCTGGAGCGAATGGTCGCCCCATCCATCCGGGTGGGCGGTAGAAACCGGGCCCTGCTGAAAATCGGTGCATCCTGTACGTTCAGATCAAACGCCCGGCCCGGTTTTGTCAGCGCCAGGTTCGCCTCGAAAAACGACTTGATCGTCCCGATGTCTTCCCAATAGCCGTCGAACAAATGCACTTGCACATGGCGGCTGCGAATGGAAGCCGGAAACACTTCTTTGCCAAAATCCTGATACTCGGTCTTTTCTAGTACGTCGATCAACGTATCGCGGTTAAACAGGTAGATGCCCATGCTGGCCAGGCAGTCGCGGCCTTGGCTTCGGACGCCGTGGCCGTCGATCCAGGCTGGGTCGGTGCGGACCATATCGAGTTCTTTTTCTGTTTTTGGTTTTTCTAGAAAACCGACCACCCGGCCTGTGTCATCGACCCGCATGATGCCGAAGGCGTGGGCCTCGGAGCTAGGGACCGGCGTGGCGGAGATGGTTACATCGGCGCCGCTCCGCTGGTGGGTGCGGATCATGGTGCGGAAATCCATCCGGTAGAGTTGGTCGCCGGAGAGGATCAGGACATAGTCGATGCCCGGCTCTTTGACATAGCGGAGGTTGTGACGGACGGCGTCGGCGGTGCCCTGGTACCAGTCTTGGCGGACACTGGTTTGCTGGGCGGCCAAGATTTCGACAAACCCCCGGCTGAACGGATCGAAGACATAGGTGGATCGGATGTGCCGATGGAGGCTCACGGATAAAAATTGCGTGAGCACGTAGATATGGTTCAGTCCGCTGTTGATGCAATTGGAAAGTGGGATGTCGATTAGCCGATATTTCCCGGCAATGGGCACTGCCGGTTTGGCCCGGAACTTCGTGAGCGGATACAGCCGAGTGCCCCGACCACCTCCCAGCACCAACACCAAGATATTCTTCATGCGATCTTCTCCTTACCACCTTTTACCATGAAACACCGTTCTCTTGGATTGTAGGGGAAGAGAGCTTCTGAAGAAACGGGGACCTCAATAGGAAACCTTCCCCTGGATTGCTAATCCTCGATGGAAAAAATACGGGAAAAAATGAGGAACTTTTTCGGACGCCGTAGGACTCCGGAACAATTCCTTCCCCAATACCCGGCAGGGTACGGAAAAAGCGTCGTCTTGTGTACGCCTGGAAGGAGGGGATGGAAGGGTTTGGACTAATAAATCTGGGGGGTGTCCTACCTGTGTCTTCTGGGGGTCTTAGGCTGATCTGCTGCTTTTTTCGGCATGACACTTTGTTATAGAACCGGGGGGAGGAGGGGGAGCGACCGCGGAAATGGCCCAGAAAGAGGGCTTATAAACTAAGTTTTTCAAAGAAGAGATTTTGTGGCCGCTGTGAGCGCCTCCTACACGAGATCGCACCAAGAGAGGCGCTGGAGGCCTGGCCCCAGACGGCGGGGAGGGCTGTTCCCTACCGCTACGTTTCCTGTTCACCCATCAAACCTGGGTGTGTGGCTCAGGGAGGCAAATCATGAGTATTGTTCGCACGTACACGCCGGGACGGCTCACGCTCGAACAGCTTATCCGCCGCATTGACGACATCTCTACACTGCCGCAAGTGGCCCTTCGGGTGATGCAAGTGGCCAGCGATCCCAACTCCAGCGCCGCGGACCTGAAAGAGGTGATGGAATGCGATGCGGCCCTGAGTGCGCGGGTGTTGCGCTGCGTGAACTCCTCGGCGTACGCCTTGCGGACCAAGATCACCAACCTTCAGCAGGCCATCGCCTATTTGGGGCTGAAACAGATACGCAATCTGGCGATGACGGCCAGCGTGAGCGAGCTGTTCAAGAAAGAGGAGCAGATTGGCGGATATAGTCGGACGGGGCTTTGGCGGCATTTGGTCTCGGTGGGCATTTGTGCGCGGATGATTGCGATGCGGCGGAAGATGGCCTCCTTCGAGGACGCCTTTTTGGGCGGCTTGTTGCACGACATCGGGATCATTTTGGAGGACCAATACGCCCATCAAGGTTTTCAGCAAGTGATCCAGGAGCTTCGTTCGGAAGAAATCTTGCTGGAGACCGAACGGCGGATCTTGGGGTTTGATCATACCGCCGTCGGCGAGAAGGTGGCCGAAGGATGGAAATTCCCCGAAGAGCTTCGTCAGATGATCCGTTGGCATCATCAGACCGCCGCATGTAAAGGGGAGGCGGCCTTGCTGACGGCCTGCGTGGAGACAGCGAATGTGATCTGCACCTTGAAGGGGATTACCGCCGTAGGAATGAATCTGGTCCGATTTTGCCCGGCCGCGATTGCCGCCCTGCAACTGAGTCGTGAAGACATCGCCGTGTTGGCCGAAGACCTGGATCGGGAAGTAGAAAAAAGCACGAGCTTGTTCCAACTGTGAGCCGAGACTATGGTCGAGGCGATTGTTCAAGACATTCAGGATTTACTAGCGGCCGTGGGGCAGGACTCTTCGTCGTCCTCTCCGAACGGGGAAGCCCGGCTCCAGAGGCGTATCGAGCATCTATTGGCCGAGTTGGATACGCTGAAGGCGTCCCATACCGAGGCGGTTGCCGCCGCCATCGACGAACGGGAACAACGCCTCCAAGAACAACAGGAACATCTGCGCAACCTCCAGGCGGTGATGATGACGGCCGCCGACGGCATCATCACCGTGGACGCCCAAGGCCGGATCGAAACGGTCAACGAGCAGGCGTGCAAGATGTTCGGCTACCGCCGGGAGGAACTGCTCGGTCAACACATTTCGTTTCTGCAACCGTCCGTGCTTCGCACGCCGGAGTCGCTGGTCGAACAGATGCTTCGTCCGAAGGAGGAAGGTCCGGCGGCGCCCTGCGAAGTAGAAGGCCGACGCAAAGATGGAACCGTTTTCCCGGTGGAATTGGCCGCCAATCGGGTCCGGCTGGGCGAGCGGGAAATTTTCGCCGGTATCTTCCGAGATGTTACTCAGCGAAAATTGCTGGAAACCCAACTTCGGCAGGCGCAGAAGTTGGAATCTATCGGGCAATTGGCCGCCGGAATCGCCCACGAAATCAACACCCCCACCCAATATATCGGCGACAACGTTCGATTTGCCCAGGACGCCTTCGGCGAACTGACGCCGATATTGAACACGTGCCGAGAACTGCTGACCCAGGCGGCCTCTGCTCCCGAAGGCGGCGAACCCATCCGACACATTCTGAACCGATTGCAGGAACTCACTCAAAAGGCCGACCTGGCCTATTTGCTCCAAGAGATTCCGGAGGCCCTCCAGCAGGCGTGGGATGGCCTACAGCGAGTCAGAGACATTGTGCGGTCGATGAAGGAGATTTCGCATCCGGGCCAGCAGCGGCAACCGACAGACATCAACCGGCTGCTGGAGGCCAGTCTGACCGTATCGCGGAATGAGTGGAAATATGTAGCGGACGTGGAGAAGCAGTTGGATCCCAATTTGCCGCCGGTCGTCTGTGCACCGGGCGAGTGCAATCAGGTGTTTTTGAACCTGATCGTCAACGCCGCCCACGCGATTGCGGACCAGTGCGCCGCGCACCCAGGGAGCAAAGGCCGGATTACGGTGCGGACTCGTCAGGACGGCGATTGGGTGGAGATCCAAATTGAAGACACCGGCGCGGGCATCCCGCCGGAAATCCAGAGTCGAATCTTCGAGCCTTTCTTTACCCAGTAGTTCCAAGTCGGTTTGTCCAAGGAAAATAGTTCTAACTTCTTATTTTTCGAGGACTTATACCACTTTGTCATTTTCACCCTCTAGGGGGGTGGGGCAATAAAAAAATGGACCATCGGTGGTGGAGTTGGCCAAGCCCTGGAGGGGTTCAGAATGCCTGGTTTTGGTTCGGGCCATAGGGGGACGGAAAAAGTTTTCCCTAACATGGTAAATGATCTTAAGTTATGGCAATTTCCAGATTAAGTGGTGTTCGCTATACCCCTAAAGAGTTATTTTGGAGGCCCTTTTGAGACCAGATTCCCTCGGAGGTGGTGAGTTTTCAGAGAAAAAACCCTTTGGAAATTTTCTCCCGAAGGTTTTCGGATCGAAGAGGAGAGCCTTTTTCTAAGTTCTTATATATCAAGGAGTTATAAATAAATATTATCCCTTCAGTAGACTTGGAACTACTTTTCCCGCGCAAGCTCTCAATCCAGGGTCCTGTGAGGCGGCGACCTTGTTATTCCTCCCAAGTAGCGGCTGCAAGAAGCCTAGATTCCCGCTAGAGCGGGAATGACATATTCGCCGGAAAAATCTCGGGGTTTGCTAAGAAA
>JAKPGL010000142.1 GCA_029550925.1 Planctomycetota bacterium | reverse complement strand
AGGAAGCCTCCTCGGAATCCTCTGAAGAGAGAAAGCCGCGGATTCTGATCGGCTCGCAACGGGATCCCACCGTTTTTACTCAGTACAAGCCCAAGCCCAATCTTGCATTTCCGGGGACCCGGCTGGGCGGGCATCGGGGGGTGCGACGGTCGAAAGCCAAGCGGCCTCGGGGGCCGAAACAACCGATTGGGGCAGGCTCGGAAACGCCGGCGGCCCAACCGGTTCCTTCCACGCCTGAAGAGTCGCTTGGAGCGGAACCCACAACTCCGGCGGTAGAGGCGGCGGCGACTCAGACGCCCCTTGGGGAACCCGTTTCCAGCGGCCCAGAGAGGACGCTCACGCCATCGGCCCTCCCGGTGGAAGTCCAGGAAACTTCTCTGCCCAGGGAAAAGGTATCGTCGCAACCCGCAGAAGTGGAGGCTAAGCCGACGATTTCCTTTGAACCCACAGCAGACGGGATCAAGTCCAGCGTAGAGAGTGCTGTTCCCGCGGCTTCCGCCGAAGCGTTGCCAGCGTCCGCCGTATCGGCCGAACCGATGGCCCCGCCGGTCCTGCCAACCGAGGCCCCACGCACTGCGGAACTTCCGAAGCAGACAGAAGCAGAAGCCTCGGCGCCGGATATTGCGTCCGAACCGACGGAACTCCAACTGCCTTCCCTGCCGAGCATATTGCCGCCGGGCGGGACGGCGCCGAAACAAAAATACCCAGTCCCCAACCTCCGGGCCCAGTTGCCGGACGATTTGGCCGACGAATTGGAACAAACCCTGGCCGAAACGCCGGTAGAACAGATGTTGGTCGAATCGGCCATTTCGGCCCAGACTCCCCTGTTGGAACCGGAGTCTCGGCATCGAGCCCGGATCGTGCGCATTCATCGGGACGAGGTGTTTGTGGAGCTAGGCAGCCGAGAACAGGGCGTCCTGGCGATGAAACAATTTTTACAGCCTCCCGAAGTCGGCCAAGAGATCGAAGTGATCGTCCAGCGGTATGCGCCGGAAGAAGGATTGTATGAACTGACCTTGCCGGCGTCGGCGGCGGTCGTGGCCGAGTGGGCCCAGTTGGCCGAGGGAATGGTCGTGGCAGCTCGGGTAACCGGCCAGAACAGCGGCGGCCTGGAATGCGAACTGGGCCACATCCGCGGCTTCATCCCGATCAGCATGGTCGATCTGTACCGAGTAACCGATCTGGCCGAGTATGTCGGTCAAAAACTCGTCTGCAAAGTGATCGAGTGCAATCCGCAGCGGGGCAATCTGGTGCTGAGCCGACGAGCGGTGCTGGAACAACAGCGCGAGGAGGCTCGCCAGCAATTGCTCAGCAGCCTGGCCCCCGGCCAAATCCGAGAAGGCGTGGTCCGGAAACTGATGCCGTTCGGCGCCTTTGTCGATTTAGGCCAAGGGGTGGACGGATTGATTCCGATCAGCCAGATGAGCTGGCGCAGGATCAACCATCCCAGCGAAGTGCTCCAAGAGGGCCAGCGCGTCGAGGCGGCGGTCGAGAAGGTCGATCCGGCTTCGGGACGGATCAGCCTGAGTCTGCGTCATCGGGAAGAAGATCCCTGGCGGCACGCTGCGGAAAAATACCTGCCGAACACCTTGCTTCGGGGCGTGGTCCGCCGAGTGATGGACTATGGGGCGTTTGTGGAATTGGAGCCGGGCGTCGAAGGTCTGGTCCACATCTCGGAACTTTCTCATAAGCGGGTCGGACGGCCCCGGGATGTGGTGCAGGAAGGTCAGGAAGTAGAAATCATGGTCTTATCGGTCGATCCGGCACAGCGGCGGATCAGCCTTTCCATTCGGCAGGCCCTGCCGCCGGAACCGCCGCCGGCGGAAAAGGCTCCGCAAGAGCAGACGTCCGGAGAACCGACGGCTTCGGAATCGGCGTCCGAGGGGCCAGCCCCAACCGAACCCGCCCCATTGCCCAAAAAGCTCCGCCAAAAGAAACCGCAACAACTCAAAGGCGGCCTGGGCCGTTCACCCCGCAGCAGTCGATTCGGCCTGAATTGGTAACCAATCGGTTCGGCCGAAATGAGTACGCCTTGCTTGGTCTTCGGTAAAACGTCTGGGGCTTTCTGGGCGTCGGCAGCAGCCAGGTTCCACCGGCCCTGGAATACCGCCGATTTTGTTACTGATTCGATGGCAAAAGTTGCAAAGCCGTCGAAGAGGTCGCTGACGTTGATAAGGATGTCGGAGAGACTTTGTTCAGGCTGCCGTCTTGGAAGAACTCTGGATGGTTGGGCCAGATGTCGCCGGTCAGCGGATCGTATTGCCAGGCGGCTTTGCCGACCGGCTTGGTGGGTTTTTGACCACTCTTTTCTACATAGACTACTGTATCGGTCATCGTATAAGGGTTGATCGGTGCGATGTCGAAATAAGGCCCATACGGATAGGCGGTTCCCGGCGGCCCAATTTCTCCGTATTTATTCGTGGCTTGGAACAGTTGCGGCAATTGGCCGTCCCGCAGCTCCGGATAGCGCCCCAGATGGGTCAATTGATAAAGCTGAATCTGGGCTTGATACACATGCCAGTTGTGGATCAACACACTGCGTTTGGCGTCCAGGGTGCTCTCTTGGAAATGCGTTAGCGCCACCCCGGCCAAGATGGCCATGGTGGTTATCACGATGAGCATTTCCAGCAGCGAAAAGGCCCGACGGGCCCCCCTCCGGAGATGCTTCAAAGTACAACGATCCGAAAAAATCGGCGGGGCCATGAGGAAATCTTTTTTAGCGGGCGCAACGTATGGGCGTTCTCTGGTCGCTAGCCTGGTATAGACCCTCTTCTCTCCTGGGATACAGCTATCCAGAAGGGTTTTTCTTCTTGGGCGTGGCATTAAGCCCCTCAAAAGTAGCAATCCCGCAAAGCCACCGGATTTCGCTCTCTTGGGGGGCTGTTAAAAGTATGGAACATTTCGGCCAATCCGGCCAGACAAAATCCCGAGCAAGACCCCTCGCAAAATCCCGGCTGGCCGAAAAACCTGAGAAGGACTTCCCCCCTTTTGGCCTATGGCCTATAGGGAGGATGCCGTCCGCGGGTTGGCCCCTATAGGGAAGCAGCCTCTTTCTTTCGGCCCCTATAGTTAAGTAGCCCCTATATTATTGTGGGGCCAAAGTTTTTCCCCAACGGATTAAGATGGTCGGGGCGTTTACGGATCGGGTCGAACGGTTCGAGTCGGCTATTTTCCTTGATTCTTGGGATTTTCGAGACTAGTGCCTTGAAATTTTCATTCATTCCAATCACACTGAGAGACGCAGAAACTAGGCAAAAGAGGCAAAATTTTCGTGCTGGATATCTTTCCCCTCTCAAGAGCAAGGAAACGCTGCCTCTAAAGGGCGTATTTTGGGTTCTTTTTTGCGCCATTTTATTCGTTTTATTCCGTGTGTTGGTTTTCGGGACTCTTTCGGAAGTCTGAGAACTCGAAAGGAGTTTTTGGGTTTTGTGTTTTCCAATTCATTTCAACGGGAGGCTGTGATGATGAACCTGGTATCTCGCATCGTGGTTCTAGGGATGGTGGTAGGGATTTTTTCGGGTGTCGTGGGTCTGAACGGGTCATGGGGTGCTGAACCGCCGGCGCCGCCGGAACAATCGGCCCAGAAGGAAAAACCCGCCCAGCCTGCCCCACAGGCCAAACCTGAGGAAAAACCCAAACCCGAAACTCCCCCGCCCGCTGAAAAGCAACCAGCCGCCAAAGAGCCTGCCCCCAAGGAGTCCAAACCAGCCCCTTCGGAAACCCCTGCGGCGAAACCGCCGGCCGAAAAGACAGCGGAAAAACCCGCTGAAAAACCAGCCACCATCACGATCGCCCCCAAGCCGCTGAAGATCGAAGTGACTCTGGACGGTTACCTGGAGCCTCGGGACGCCCAGGAAATAATTTTCAAACCGGAAGCCTGGATGGATTGGGAAGTGGTCTCGGCCGTCAAACACGGCGCCCAGGTTCGCCAAGGCGATGTCTTGATTCAATTCGATCCCAAAAAACTCAACGAGGCCATTACCGAAGCCAAGGCGGACCTTCGGGCCGTCGAAATCGCGATGCAACTAGCCCAATTGGAAGTCCAATGGGCCGAAAGCGTCAGCCCGATCGATCTGGCTTTGCTGGAACGAACCCAGAAACGCTTTGCCGAGGATTACGACCGCTTTTTCAAGGTCAAGCAGCCCTTGGCCCGCAAAGAGGCGGATTTGATGCTCCGGCGGGGTCAATATATCTTGGAAAGCGAAGAGGAAGAACTCCGACAATTGGAAAAGATGTACAAGGCCGACGACCTCACGGAAGAAACCGAAGAGTTTATCCTCAAGCGGCAGCGGTTCTTCGTGGAACTGGCCAAGTTTCTTTACGAACAAATCCAAAAGGAATATGAGGAAATCACCCAGTTGACCTTCCCACGCCGGGAGGAAGACCTGAAGACAGAGGAACAAATCCAGCGGCTTCGGGCCGACCGGACCAAAGCCTCCTTACCGCTCCAGGTGCAAAAAGCCAAAGCAGAATTGGAAAAGGCCCAATTGGCCCGCGCCAAAGCCCAGGAAAAGCTCGCCCAACTCCAGGCCGACCTGGCCCTGATGACCCTGAAAGCCCCTACCGAAGGGATCGTTTATTATGGTCGGCTCACTGCGGGCCGACTGACCGGGACCGACGGCGAGCCGCTTCGCAAAGGCGACAAGGTCCAGCCCGGCCGCACCGTGATGACCGTTCTGAAGATTCGCCCCTTGGTATTGGTAACGGATGTACCGGAAGACAAGTTCTATGCCGTGCGTTCCGGGATGCAGGCCAAGGTGGAACCGAAGGGCTTGCCCGAGGTGAAGTTCTCCGCCGTGGTGGCCGACGTAGATCGAGCGCCGGTGGCCGACGGCAAGTTTCGAGCACGCCTTACGCCTACCCTGGACAAAGAGGCCGACGCCCTCATGCCCGGCATGGCCTGCAAAGTGAAACTGGTCCCCTATGTGAAAACGGACGCCATCGTGGTTCCCAAGTCGGCCATCGAGGAGGACCCCCTGGACGACGAAAAGGCTTATGTCTATTTGGTGGTCGAAGGTAAAGAGCCGCAGCGGCATCCCGTGGTTCGAGGCCGACAAAAGGGCAACGACTTCGAAATCACCAGCGGCCTAAAACCGGGCGACAAAATCCTGGCCGAGCCGCCAAAAAAGAAAGACGCCGCCCCCTAACCCTACTACTTGAGGAGTCTTCCTATGAAACGGAGCTGCTGGCTAGTACGGAGGGCCGGGCTATTCAGGGCGGCAGTGGGGCTGGTTTTCTTCCTGTTGGAAGGTCTGGGCTTCCTGGAAGGTCTGAACTGCTTGGAAGGCCTGGGCTGCCAGAAGTTGTGTGGGGCTGCGGAGCCGCCGGCTACCGGATCGGTTCCTAACACGGCCGATCCGCCGGCCCAACCGCCGCCGCTGGCGCTGCAGGGACCGAAGCCGCCCCCGGCGCCAAAAGTGGATCCGGCCGACATCGACCGAGCCATCCAGCGGGGAGTCGCCTTTTTACTCGCCCACCAGAATCCAGACGGTTCCTGGGGCTCTCCGCGCCGGACCAAAGACCTAAACATCTACGCCCCGCCGCCCGGCGCCCTTCGCGCCTTTCAAACCGGAACGACCGCTCTGGCGCTGTCGGCGTTGTTGGAAGTAGAAGTTCAGAACCCGACGTTGGCAACGCCGGAACTGCGTCGGGCGATCGATCGCGGGGAAGACTGGATTTTTGTCCACCTTCCCACGCTCCGCCGCGCTACCCCGGACGCCATCTACAACGTCTGGGGACACGCCTACGCCCTGCAAACCCTGGCCCACATGTACCCCAGAAAACCCCATGACCAGGCCCGCCGCCAGGAAATCCTCCGCCTTATCCGCCAACAGATCGAACTGTTGCAACGGTATGAAACGGTTGACGGCGGTTGGTGCTACTACGATTTTGAACTCGGCACGCAAAAACCGGCCGGTTCGAGTATCAGTTTTGTCTCGGCCACGGTGCTGGTGGCTTTTCACGATGTGGGGCAATTGGGCGTCGAAGCGCCCCGTACCTTGGTGGATCGAGCCACCGCCAGCATCCGCCGACAACGAAAACCTGACTTCAGCTATCTTTACGGCGAATATCTTCGCTGGAACCCGGTGCATCCGGTGAATCGGCCTGCCGGCAGTCTGGGCCGATCACAGGCCTGCAATCTCGCTATGCGCCTGTGGGGCGATCCGCTGGTAACCGACCAGGTGCTGACCACCTGGTTGGATCGCCTTTTTGCGCGCAACGGCTGGCTGGACCTGGGTCGAAAACGCCCTGTCCCGCACGAATCGTTCTTTGCCATCGCAGGGTATTTCTTTTACTACGGCCATTACTATGCGGCCCGGTGCATCGAGCTATTGCCGCCCGAAAAGCGGACGGCATATCAGGACCATCTGGCCGCCGTGTTGCTCGGCCTGCAAGAGGCGGACGGCTCCTGGTGGGACTATCCGCTGTATGATTATCACCAGTCCTATGGGACCGGCTTTGCGCTGATGAGCCTCTTACGCTGCCGCCGGTAGCTTTGGGACCGCCAGAGTCGCTCTACTGCTAACTGGAGTTTTGCAAATTTGGGATTTCCACCGATCTTGTACACTACCGACCCTCAAAAATCACGGGATTTTTGAGGGACCTGTTCCGTGTACGAACACCTGAACAAGCCCATTTTGCAAAACTCCAGTGCTAACCTTGCTCTTGAGGATCGGTTTCCACGCCGGACGAGCTAATACCTCTCGACCGTGCGGGGGTGATTACTCCCCTGGTGGACGGCCTGGCCCACATGAAAATGGAACGCTCGGGCCTGGCCCGGCAGACTACGGAGCGATCTCGGTTCTAACATTTCAGCCGAGTGGAGATCCCCTTCTTGTCTTTCTCGCGTAAGCGGGAATCCAGAAAAATCTGTTTGTAGGTACCATTTCCGCCGTATGCAGAGGAGGCTGATTTTATGGCGGAAATTGCCCGGAATTATCATTCCCGCGAAAGCTCTCACTCCAGGGTCCGGGGAGGCGACTACATTGTTATTCCTCGTTATTCCTCCCAAGTAGCAATTGCAAGAAGCCTAAGAGGCGATTGCGCGGCAGTGACAAGATACTGCATTCGGCTAAAATGTTACGCGTTTGTAGAAACCTCCATTCCCATTTGCGGGGAAATCACCCTGAAAGGCATTTCCAAAAATTAGGTCTCTATTCGGCTGAAGTATTACCTTAGTTTCCTTTCCGATCCCCGCAGCGAGATGGCCTTGCATCCATTCTGCAGAGGCTATTGGCATAACTTTTAGGGGGGGCTATTCCCAAAGGAACGCTCAACGAGATTCCTGCATCAAGGGATTTGGCGGGAAATTTCTTTCCTGTGATAAGCGGCGATCTCCCCTCCAAAATAGGTATTGTCGCACCCCTCTATAAATATCAAAAAATCTTGGGTCAAATGCTTGCTTCCCTGATTTTCGCCAATTATCATAAAAGCTACCTGAGAAAAGGGGTGAATTGGGTGGAAATTAGCGAACGGGGGGAGCTCGAAAGAGAAACGCGTTTGTCATTTTTTTCTTTTTGGTGAGGGGGGAGAGCTTCTGGCTTGCTTGGCCGAGGAAACTCCTGGGGAGAGAAAGACTGGCAATATAAATATTTGGAACTTCTGAATAAATCCCTGAATAACTGAAAATTTTGTCCTTGTCTTTTTTTTCACCTATTCAGCGGTCAGCAGGGAGCGGGGGGCGGGTTGCAAGGCTGTCTAGCTTTTCTAAATTGCCTGTTTTGTTTTCATTTGCC
>JAKPGL010000138.1 GCA_029550925.1 Planctomycetota bacterium | reverse complement strand
TCGTCCAGGGCGCCGGTCGGTTCGTCGCAAAGGAGGAGGTCTGGATTTTTGGCCAGTGCGCGTGCGATGGCCGCCCGCTGCTGCTCGCCGCCGGAAAGCTGGGAGGGAAAATGATCCTGCCGATCTTCCAGTTCCACCAGGCGCAGCGCTTCGAGCGGGTCCATGGGCCGTGTGCTCAGCTCGGCGGCCAACAGCACGTTTTCCCGGGCCGTCAGATTGGGGACCAGGTTGTAAAACTGGAAGACAAAACCTATCTTTTCCCGCCGATAGCGGGTCAGTTCCGCCGGGCTTAGCGCCGATAGCTCCTGCTGGCGGAACCAGATGCGTCCCTGGGTGGGCCGGTCCAGGCCGCCGAGAAGATTGAGCAAGGTGGATTTGCCCGATCCGCTCGGCCCGGCCATGACCAGGAATTCCCCTTCATAGACTTCCAGATTGGCGTCTCGGACGGCATGGACCGGCACCTGCCCCATCTGGAACGTTCGATGGACATGCTCCATGCGGAGTAAAACACGATCGGCAGTTTCGGCCATGGGGAATTCCTTGAGAAAGCAACCCTGCCGTGGTTTCCCCGGCCTTGCCGCAGTCCATCATGGGCCAATCGCCCAATACGTCGGAAAAGAAAAACCGACGTGGGCCTGCCCCAGCGACTCTGGATAACTACCCCAAAATTAGCTTCCAGAACTTTCCGGATTGGCGGCGGCAGGACGGGGGGGTTTGCCTTTCAAGACGCGGATTTTCGCCGCCAGCCGCGATTTGACCCGGGCTGCTTTGTTCGGATGAATCACTCGTTTGGCGGCGGCCTGATCCACTTCTTTGGCCACAAGCCGAAACTCCGTTTCCGCCCTGGCCGCGTCGCGGGCCTGAACCGCTTCGAGCACTTTGCGAACGTGAGTTCTCAGAGCAGATTTGACCGCCCGATTCCGGGCCCGACGTTGCAGGCTTTGACGAAGTCGTTTCTTAGCGCTTTTCGTGTGAGGCATAAAGGTTTCCTACCAGGACTCCTAAGGACAAAAATTTAATTTTCGAGTTCTTGATATTGCCGAAATAACCTATTTCTGCAAAAGGGCTTAAACCTCCGATCCTCGGTAGAAGTCGTCGAGAGCCAAAGGATTACGCTTCCGGCGATTCTTCCTTGAGACGTTTGGTTTTCGCCTCGGCCACTTTGCTAAGCAGGGCGGAGACATCCCGATAATTGAAATCCAAACCGGCCAAGGTGGTCAAGTGTTTTTCCGCCCGATCGAGTTCCTTCAGGGCGACGGCCAATTTGCCGGCCAGGTACAGGGCCTCTTTCTTGCGTTGGCCTTCTCGATCGGGGATTTCTTGGATGGCCAGTTCATAGTGGGTCATGGCCAAGGGAAGTTGATGGATCTGCTGGAAACACTGGCCAAGGGCCAGCAGACAGGCGCCTTTGCGGCGGGGATCGTTTTTGGCCACCTGAAACTCCCGAATCGCCTCGCTATATTGGCCGTTCAATTGATACCGAACCCCCAATTCATATTTATACGTCAGGTTGTTCGGAAACCGCTCGCAGAGGCTTTTATAGTATTCCAACTCCTTGGCGATCTGTTTTTTCCGGAGGATTTTATATTCTTCTTTGGCTTCTTCGGAACCGGTTTCATCGGCCTTTCTCTTGGCGTGAATCACCTGGTAACGAAGATGCCGCAGTTGAACGTCCTCCCAACGATCCCGGATGTCCGGGTCGCCGCCGGAGGCCTCGTAGGCCCGCTGCATGACTTCCTCGGCCTTGTCGAAGTGGTCATCCCGGAGATACAGATCGGTTAGTTCGATGTATTTGGAGATGTTCTTGGGGTCTTGAGCGATTTCTCGTTCCAGGCGTTCTTCGTCGGAAAGGGCTTGCTGTTGGGGGGTTTTGGCGGCGGTAGTGCCCTGTCTTCGGCCTTGGGAGCCTTCCTCGTCGAGTCGGCCCTGATGGATCGTTTTTTCGACGGCCAAATCGGCGATCATCCGTTGGATTTCTTCGTCATCCGGACGCAGCTTTTCCACCCGGTGCAAACAAGCAATGGCCTGGTCCCATTGTTGCCGTGCCCGCAGCGCCTTGGCGCACTGGAGATTCACATCCGGGTCGTTCGGATTGGCCTCCAAAGCCATTTTGAGATAAATAAGCGTAACCGCTTCCAGGTGCAGGGCTTCGCAGGCGTCGGCCATGGCCGTCAGCGCCGGCACATCCCACGGATTGACCTTCAACACCTCCAACCCGTTGCGGAGCACCGCCTCCCAATCGCCCTGGGCCTTGGCTTTTTTCACATTCGCACGTTCGGATCGGGCCTTAAAACCGGCGAATGTACTACCGGTTTTGTTATTGTTATACTTTTTCTGGAGGTTGGCGAGAAAATTTTGCACGTATTGCGGGTTGCCCGGGTCGCCTAACACACACTGGGTCAACAGCTCCGTGGCGTAGTCATAGTTGCCCTGCTGCATCTGCTTACTGGCGTGGTCGAAGCACTGTTGCAATCGCTTCCGTTTGGCCGGAGACATCGGCTCCCGCTTATCCGGACTGAACTGATCGGAACGTTCTTCAGTTGCCATTTCTGCCGGTGATCCCGAAAATAAACAAAGAAACCTCAACAGTTGGGATTTACCTTCCCCCGGATGGGCATTTCCTTGAGAAAACTTTAGGATAACCCGTTTCCAATTCCTTCATTTTAACAGAACTCCCTTGAAACACAACTCCCCAAGTTCTAACTCCTCCCCCCCTTTGGGGCGAGTGTGCTTTGTGGGGGCCGGCCCCGGCGATCCCGGGCTTTTGACCCTCCGAGGATTCCATTGCCTCCAAAAAGCCGATCTGGTCATCGCCGATCGGCTGGTGCATCCCCGAATTTTCCAATACGTCCGGGCGGACGCCCATATCCTCTATTGTTGTCAGCATGGTCAGACGGCGGCAACCCCTCAGGAAGGCGCATTTTGCCCGAGGGAAGAAATCGCGTCCAAGATGATCCAGGAGGCGCAAAAGGGGAATATAGTTGTCCGCCTAAAAGGGGGGTGCCCGGAAGTTTTCGCCCGACAATCTGAAGAACTGGCTGCTCTCCGGCAGGCTGGTATCCCCTATGAAATCGTCCCGGGGATCACCGCCGGTTTAGCGGCCGCCGCTTACGCTGAAATCCCCTTGACCGACGCCGACGTAAGCTCGGCAGTGGCACTACTGACTGGTCATGAACGCACCGGGAAACGAGGTCTGCCCCTGGATTATCGAGCCTTGGCCCAATTTCCTGGTACGTTGGTGGTGTATATGGGGGTGGGGACCGCCCGCCAATGGAGCGCCGCGTTACTCCAAGGAGGTCGGTCCCCTCAAACGCCGGTCGCCATCCTTCGCCGCTGCTCTTGGCCCGATCAACAAACCATCCGTTGTCAACTGGGCAACCTACCCGAAACCCTGGCCGAGCACAACGTCCAGCCGCCGGCAGTGATCATTCTGGGAGAAGTGGTGAGCCGAATGCCAGAAACCAGTTGGTTCCAGGCCCGTCCGCTTTTCGGCCAACGGATTCTAGTGACCCGGCCTGAAGACCAATCGCAAGACCTGGCCGACCAACTGGCCGATCTGGGGGCGGATGTGTTGATCCAGCCGGCCATCCACATTGCCGATCCACCGGATTGGTGCCCGGTGGACCAGGCCCTGGCCCACCTGGAAACCTTCGACTGGGTGGTTTTTTCCAGCGCCAACGGGGTGCGATGTTTTCTGGATCGGCTTCTGCAAACAGGCGGAGATATGCGCCGGTTGGGCCGGGTGCGGTTGGCCGCCATCGGACCGGGCACAGCCGCCCAATTGGCCCAGTATCACCTTCGGGCCGATCTGGTACCGGAAGAGTTTCGGGCCGAGGCACTGGCCGAGGCGTTGCTCCAGGCCCTGGGGAACCAACCGGCAGACAGCCGGGTGCTTTTGGTCCGGGCAAGCCGGGGCCGACCCGTCTTGGCCGAAATGCTCCAGGCCGCAGGGGTCTCTGTGCAGCAGGTGGTCGCCTACACCAGCACCGATCTGACCGAGCCGGCCCCGGAAATCGCCCAGGCATTGGCCGATGGCCGAATCCATTGGGTTACGGTAACCAGCTCGTCGATTGCCCGGTCGCTGGTGCGGATGTTTGGAGAGAATCTGCGAAAGGCCAAGCTGGCCAGCATCAGCCCGCTCACCTCCGCCGTGCTTGGGGAGTTGGGCTATCCTCCTGCCGTCGAAGCCCAACAATACACCCTCCCCGGCCTGATAGAAGCCATCCTCCAGGCGGTTCACCCCGAACAGAATCCCCTCTCTGGTGGTTAACCCAGCAAAGCCCCCGGCCTGTCAATCAGAAAAAGTGAGGATATTACGTATTTTGTCCGTTGCTTGTCAGGCGGCGTAAAGCCTCAGGACCGATTCGGGCACAGAAATCGCCGAAGCCTTCGCCGTCGAGCCGGAGACTGGTAAACGCCTCCAACAGGCGGCCAAGCACCGGCAGGATTTCCTGTCGGGGAAGCATGGGTTCGTACAAGAATGCCAAACGGTTTCCAAGCGGGCTTCCGCCTAGATAAAAAGCGTATTTATCTTTGGCCCGTCCCACCAGACCGACCTCAGCGTTGTACGGCCGTCCACAACCATTGGGACAGCCGGTCATTCGCACGCACAAGGGTAACCGCTCCAAACCAAGCGAGGCCAACACTCCTTCCAAACTGTCCAGAATTGCCGGTAAGGCCCGTTCGCTTTCGGTAATGGCCAATCCACAGGTGGGCAAGGCCACGCAAGCCCCCGAATACTGCCGGACCGGCAATACTTCCTCCGAAAGCCGAACCCCATGCGAGCGAAGAATCGCCTCCACGCGGGGGCGATCTTCAGGGGCCAAGTCGGTGATCAAAAGGCTCATCATCGGCGTAAGCCGAATGCCCGGGCCAAATTGTCGGCAAATTTCCTCTAGGGCGCTTTTTAGCCGAATATTCTCCCGGTCGGCCACCCGCCCATTTTCGATATACAGACCGTAAAACCATCGGCCATCGGACTGCTGATGCCAGCCGAGATGATGGTCCAGTCCAGTTACCGAGACGTTTTGCGGCGGCGGTAACGGCTGGCCGTAGTACCGCTCCAGTTCCTGGCGGAACCGCTCCATACCCCAATCGGCCAGCAGATACTTCAGTCGGGCGCGCCGCCGATTGGAGCGATTGCCGTGGTCTCGAAACAGTTTCACCACCGCTTCTGCCAGAGGGATGAGTTCTTCAGGCCGGATGAATGCCAGCGGTTGGGCCAGAGCGGCAAAGGTGGTCTTATCCGCCGGAGTCATCCCCAGGCCGCCGCCCACCAGTACCTCATATCCTCGAATCTGTCCTGCTTCGACAAAGGCCAAAAAGCCCAAATCATTCGTATAAATATCCACACAATTATCCTCCGGCAAAGCCAAGGCCATCTTGAACTTCCGAGGCAAATAGTTGGCCCCGTAGAGAGGTTCCTCCTCTTGGTCAACCCCTGGGCGTTGATCAGCAGACAGATCGGCCGATGGCTCCGCCCCAGACCAAATCTCCGGATAAGCCTTCGTGCGAGGGAGAAAATGGGCGGTTAACTTCTGGGCCTGCGCGTAAAGTTGGTCTCGGAGGCCGCCGTCGGCTAGCGGCGCCGGACAGGCTAAGACGTTTCGGACCACATCCCCACAGGCGCCCAGAGTGGTTAATCTCCCTTGATGGAGGGCCTGCATTAGGAACGGTAAATGCTGTTTGGCAATCCCATGAAATTGCACGTCTTGCCGATTGGTGATGCGAAGGGTCTGGTTGCCGAATCGGTGGGCCAGTTCCGACAAGGCCAGCCATTGATCGCCGGTTAGCCGACCGCCCGCAATCTTCACCCGCACCATCATCATCCAGGTCCGTTCGGCCGGTTGGCCTTCTGGGCATGATTGACGGCCCCGACGGTCTCGATCGTCTTGTTGATAAATCCCATGCTGTTTGAGGAGATTGGCGGTGGTCTCCTCAAAATGAGCAGTAGGTTGGGCCAATTCTTCGGCGATTTGGCCTCGTAAAAATTGGCTTTGCCGTTTGATTTCTTCCACCTTGCTCCAGGTGTTCGGTTCGGGGGGCATGAGTCCTGTTCCTTTCCAAAAGAATCTGGAACTGGCCTGGAAAATCATCTCTAATTTTATCATCAAAGTAGAGTTTTTCCATAAAGCATAAACTACAATTGTGGGTTAATAAGGTTTCAATTTCCCTCCAATGGGTATTGCTATATACTCTATTTTGTGTATTTTTCTTTCAAAAACCCCTCTGTAATATGGTGATTGACTAATACTTTTAGGGGTATTTTGGAATTTTTTCTCTATAATGTTGACTTTTCCGATAAAAATAATAAAATAAATCTTGATTTAGTTGATCTATTTTGTAAACATTATTTGGAGCTTCCTGTTTCCAGCATGGTTTAAGTTCTGGGGTTTCCCGGAAAAAACTCCCTGGAAATCTTCCCTGGTTTTTTCCTCTAAAAAAGGAGCGGACTCTATGCATTCTCTTACCAACGAAGTAGCCATTTTCTCCGAGAGACCTCTTTCCCGAAAGAAGCATGGAGGCCAAGGGGCGAATGGGGAGGTATTCCAAGATTTTTTACCGGAATACAGTTCGGAAGCGACCGAGGCTGACGTAAGGGACTGCCGATTGTCTTCAGTTCCTCGGATTCTGACACCTCAGGCCCACCTGGGCAACCTGCCTCAACCAGAAGACCTAGAGATACTGGCCGAGGAAAGTAGGCGACTCGAAGAAGCTTCTGCGGAGGAGATTCTCCAGTGGGCGGTGGAACATTATTTCCCAAATCTTACCATGGCCACGGCGTTTGGGCCGGAAGGCTGCTTGATCCTTTCCATCCTGGCCAAGATTGAGCCGAGGGTTTATGTCTTCAACATCGACACTGGCTATCAATTTCCGGAGACCTTGAAGCTACGGGATCAGATTGCCGAGCGGTATGGGATTGTAGTGGATCTGCAACGGCCGGAGTTTTCGGTGGAAGAATACGAACGGCTTCATGGAGGGCCGCTGTATAAGACCAATCCGGACCAGTGTTGCCGGGATCGGAAAATTGCGGTGGTTCGGCGGGTCATTCAGGGATATGCCGCCTGGATTTGTGGCCTTCGGCGGGATCAAAGTCCACATCGGGTGCAGATACCGATTGTGGGGTGGGATCAGAAATTTGGATTAGTGAAGATAAACCCGCTTGCCCGTTGGACTTCCCGGCAAGTCTGGCAGCGAATTGTCCAAGAGAAGATTCCGTATAATCCTCTTCATGAGCGGGGTTATGCGAGCATCGGCTGTTGGCCGTGCACCCGGCCGGTTTCGGAGGGCGAAGACGAACGGGCCGGTCGTTGGCCGGGCATGTGCAAAACCGAATGCGGCCTCCATGTGATCGAGGACGTGCAAACGCCCAGCCCACTCCCTTCTTTTGCCGAGGAGGATCGGCAACAATAGGTCTTGAGTTGGCCACTGGGGACTTTTATGCTCTCCAAGGAAGCGATATGTCTTCCGAGGGATGGGGCTTTAGCCTCAAAGGGTACACCGGATGGGTTGGGAAGGTTGGATCAGCTTGGCGGTGGTGGCGGCGGTAGTGAGCGCCTTGGCTACCAGCCGATTACCGCCCGAATTGGTCTTGGTCGGCGGATTAACAGTGCTGGTTCTTAGCGGAGTGCTTGGGGTCTCAGAGGCCCTCAGTGGGTTTGCCAACGAAGGCATGATGACCGTAGCGGTGCTGTTTATTGTGTCGGCTGGGCTGATCGAGACAGGGGCGGTGTATTGGCTGGCGGAGCGGCTTTTTGGTCGGCCTCGTTCGGTCGTCCATGCGATATGGCGGGTGATGGGGCCGTCGGCTCTGCTGAGCGCCTTTATGAACAATACCCCCTTGGTGGCGATGCTTTTGCCGGCGGTCCATGAATGGGCAAAGCGACACCGAATCAGCCCCTCCAAGGTGTTGTTGCCGTTAAGTTATGCGGCCATTCTGGGCGGGACCTGCACTCTGATCGGTACCAGCACCAATCTGGTGGTCAACGGCATGGTGATTCAGGCGGCGGATGCTGCTGTCGAGCAAGCCCCTATGGTTCCTCAACAGATGGGCCAGGAGGCGTCAGCTCGCCCACAGGCCCAACCGCTTCCCCGAGGACTTCGGCTATTGGACATTGCTTGGGTAGGTATTCCGGCGGCGGTGGGTGGCATCGGGTTTATGCTTTTGATAGGCAGTCGGTTTTTGCCAGACCGCTCATCCGCCCAGCCAATCCAGGAAGACCCCCGGCAATATACTGTAGAAATGATGGTCGAACCTGGTAGCCTGTTAGTAGGTAAAACCATTGAACAGGCCGGGCTGCGCCATTTGCCGGGCGTGTTTTTGGCAGAGATCGAACGACAGGGGGTCATCCTGCCAGCCGTTGGACCGCAGGAGCGGCTCCGGAGCGGGGATCGGTTGGTGTTTGTAGGGGTAGTCGAGTCGGTTGTCGATCTGCAAAAGATTCGGGGCTTGGTGCCGGCGCCAGATCAGATTTTCAAGCTGGATACGCCCAGACCGGAACGATGCCTGTTGGAAGCCGTGGTCAGTGCGTCCTGCCCGGTGGTGGGAAAAACCATCCGGGATGGCCGGTTCCGATCCGTCTATGGCGCGGTAGTCATTGCGGTTTCCCGGCAAGGGCAACGGATACCGGGCAAAATCGGCGATATTGTCTTGCAAGCCGGGGATACTTTGCTTCTGGAAGCCCATCCGTCTTTTTTGGAGCAACATCGGAACAGCCGGGATTTCTTTCTCATCAGCCGACTGGAAAACTCTTCGCCGCCTCGGTTTGAGCGGGCTGTGGTAGCTCTGGGCATTTTACTAGCCATGGTGAGTTTGGTAGCTGTTAGCGAATGGCTGGCCGGTCTTCGCTTCAGTCTGGGCGGTTGGTTTCTGGAGCTCCGACCGATCAGCATGTTCAAGGCGGGGCTGGCGGCGGCCGGTTTGATGCTTCTGAGCGGTTGTTGTCGGCTGGAGCAAGCCCGGCGGGCCTTGGACGGCCGAGT
This sequence comes from Planctomycetota bacterium, assembly GCA_029550925.1. GTDB lineage: Bacteria > Planctomycetota > Planctomycetia > Pirellulales > Thermoguttaceae > JANXAQ01. Next base: position 34,100 of record JAKPGL010000138.1, on the reverse strand, counting down.
GCTCCTAGCTATTGCCGCCGCCTTAGGCCTGGGATTGGCCTTGGAAAAAACAGGCGCAGCCCGGACCATTGTTGGGACCCTTTTGCACTGGGTAGGTGAAAACCCCTGGTGGGCTTTGGTTGGGATCCATCTGGCCACCAGCCTGATTACCGAAGTGGTAACCAATAATGCGGCCGCTGCCTTGATGACGCCGTTTGCCTTGGCCACGGCTAGCCAACTCCAAGTCAATCCCATGCCATTTATCATTTCGGTGATGATGGCAGCGTCCAGTTCGTTTGCGACTCCTTTAGGCTATCAGACGAATCTGATGGTGTATGGGCCGGGCGGCTATCGGTTTGCCGACTTCTTAAAAGTGGGGATCCCTATGAATCTTTTGGTCTTGGTCGTTACGGCGGCATTAGCCCCCCGGATTTGGCCTTTTTAGGGAGAGGTTGTCTGGATCGGTGTCGGATAGAACCCACTCGCCGCAATCCCTCGAGGGCGGGGACCGTATGCCTGACAATACATAAGAGCGGGCTGATTGGACACCCTTCGTAATTTAGAAGGAGGCGTCTCATGGGGAAGGGTAAAGTTTGGCGGGCGTCAATTTTCTATTGGGCAATCCTCGTGTTTTTCGCTCTGGGACGGTGGGCGGAAGTCAACGAGACAAAAGGCGCTCCGCCGTCGGCCCAGAACACTGGCCCAAAAGATTCTGCCCTGGCAGGCGCTAGCCGATTGACGCCGGTGCGGCTGAGCCCGGATGGCCGGCATTTCGCGCTCGCTCAGACCGGAAAACGGTTTTATGTGTGGGGACTGAACTATGATCACGATACGGCCGGTCGGCTGCTGGAAGATTATTGGCAGACCGAGTGGGACCGGGTGGTAAAAGATTTTCAGCAGATGAAGCAGTTGGGGGCCAATGTGGTGCGGATTCATCTTCAGGTCGGGCGATTTCTGGACGGTCCTGCTCGACCAAACCGGCGCAGCCTGGAGCAATTGGCTCGGTTGATACAATTGGCCGAGCAAACTGGGCTTTATTTGGATATTACCGGCCTGGGCTGTTATCACAAAAAAGAGGTTCCCCGGTGGTACGACCAGTTGGCCGAGGCCGACCGCTGGCAAGCTCAGGCTGTCTTTTGGGAGGCAGTGGCCGGTGTCTGCGTCCAAAGCCCGGCGGTCTTCTGTTACGATCTGATGAATGAGCCAGTCCTGCCCGCCACCGGCAAGAAAGAAACCGATTGGCTATTGGGCGAGTTCGGCGGCAAGCATTTTGTCCAGCGGATCAGCCTGGACCTGGCTGGTCGGACGCCTGAGCAGGCGGCCAAAGCCTGGGTGGAGACCTTGGCCGGCGCCATCCGGAAGTATGATAAGGAACATTTAATTACTATTGGTGAAATTCCGTGGGCCACAGTCTTTCCCGGCGCCCGGTCGCTCTTCCACAGTAAAGAAGTGGGCGCCCGACTCGATTTTGTCAGCGTCCATTTTTATCCAGAAAAAGGCGAGGTCGAGAAGGCGCTGAAAGCCCTCACCGTCTATCAGGTGGGAAAACCGTTGCTCGTCGAAGAGATGTTCCCGCTCCGCTGCAGCGTGGAAGAATTGGACGCCTTTGTGGAAGGCTGCCGCTCTATAGCCGACGGCTGGATCGGCTTCTTCTGGGGTCAAACGCCTGCCCAATCCGGCCCCCAGCAAGAAAATCCCTTCCAGGCGGTTTTGATGAAGAGCTGGTTGGAGTATTTTCAGAGGAAGTCGTCGAAGATCGTCTTCCCATGAGCCGGCGGCCCTAAGGACGGGGGCAATCGGCGGGGGATGGCGGTTTTGTCTGCCGAGAGTCGGCCCGCCTTTGTTTTCCCGTGGTTCTGTGTTAAAACTGGAGTTTTGCAAAATGGGCTTGTTCAGGTGTTCGTACACGGAACAGGTCCCTCAAAAATCCTGTGATTTTTGAGGGTCGGTAGTGTACAAGATCGGTGGAAATCCCAAATTTGCAAAACTCCAGTTAAAACAATTTCTTCTGTGAGAAAGAGGCGGTAGAAGAAAAAGCCGGTAGGGTTTTTGATCTGTTAGAACATCAGGGAACTTCTCCATGACGCAACGAGAACATATTGCCGTGTATCCGGGGTCGTTCGATCCGATTACATTGGGACATTTGAATATTATGGAACGGGCGGCTCGGCTATTTGACCGCCTGGTGGTGGGGATCGGCGTGAACATCGAAAAATCGCCGATGTTCACGGCGGAAGAACGGGTGGCGATGGTGCGAGAGGCCGCTCGGCATCTGACAAATGTGGAAATCCGCACCTTTACCGGGTTGGCCGTCGAGTTCGTGCGCGATTGCGGTTCGCGGGTGATGATCCGAGGGGTGCGTCCGCTGACGGACATTGCCGCCGAGCTAACGATGATGATGGCCAACCGTCGGCTAGAGCCGGAAGTGGAAACCCTTTTTATGATCGCCGACGGCGAGCTGGCCCATGTGTCCAGTTCGTTGATCAAACAGATTGCCCCGGTGGCCGGCGCGCAACTGGCCAAATTCCTGCCGCCAGTGGCTATGGAGGCGGTGCTGCGAAAGATCGGCTAGTAGAGTACATAAAGAAGCCCCGTCCGTTTGTTTCCGAGAACGTCCTCTTGGCGAGGGGCAGAACCTTTGGGCGACATGGAACGGTTATTTCGGTTGAAAAGAAGTTCCCCAGAAATACTCTAGGAAAGATTCATTCCAGTCGCCAGGGTTCGCGCATGGGTCGGCTTCGGAGCAGGTTGGCCTGATGGTCGTCCAGGAATTCTTCCCGCTCTGGGTCCCAACGGAGCGCCCGACCCATCCAATGGGCAATGCAGCCTAGGTGGGAAACCATGGTCGATCGGCAGGCCGATTCCACGTTGCTGGCCGGGTCGGTGCGCGAGCGGATCGCCGCCAACCAATCTAAATGATGATTATACAGGGGACGGTCTGCTCCTGGTTTTTCAGTAGGTTGTTGAAGGATTTCCGCCGGATGGGCTGCTAGATAGCCTTCTCGGCCTACATGAATCCAGCCCCGTTCTCCGACGTAGAGCGCGCCGAATGGCTGGATGACTGTTTGCGGATCCCAGCCGGGCGGTATCTCCTGCACCGCCGGGTTCAATCGGCCAGGAACCACCTGAAGCACGACGCCGTTGGCGTACTTATAAGTCAACACAGCAACTTGCCCGGTCTCCGGCGGAACGATTTCTACTGGTCCCGAATGGTCCATCCCCAAGGCCCACTGCACCACATCGAAAGCGTGAACGGTGTTGCTGGTAAGATTGCCGCCGCCGAAATCTCGGCAAAAATGCCAAGGCACCACATGGGGCGGACGACCGTAGGGATGAAACCGATGATGATATGGCCGCCACGGCGCCGGGCCTAACCACAAGTCCCAATCCAGGCCGTCCGGCACTGGCTCCGGCGGCAGATTGACCTCTTCGCTCGTACCGGGAAAGTTCACATAGACGGCCCGGACCTTCCCCAGCGCCCCTTGCTGGACCAATCGGCAGGCTCGCACAAATTCCGGCGTGCTCCGTTGTTGGAGTCCACCCTGGAAGACCCGACCATACCGTCGCACCATGTCGATCATCACCCGGGCCTCATGGATGGTGAGCGAACAGGGCTTTTCGCAGTAGATATCTTTACCGGCCTTGCCGGCCAGCACCGTAGCCAGGGCGTGCCAGCGGTCGCCCGTGGCAATCATCACCGCATCGATGTCGGGCCGGGCCAATAGCTCTCGCAGATCGTTATAGGCGGCGCAGCCCCGGTAGGTCCCGGAGGGCTGTTTGGCCGCATAGGCCTCCGCCGCCATACGCTGGGCATCCTCCCGCCGCCAACGATCGACATCGCAGACGGCCAAGACTTGGACCTGGGGAAGCTGCAACATATAGTGCAGATGTCCCCGGCCCATGGCGCCCAGGCCGATCATTCCCACGGTGATCCGCTCGCTAGGAGGAGAGGTATTTTGTTCCGCTCCCAGGACCCGTCCGGGGACAAACCAGGGCGCCGTCAGCAGGACGCTGGTGGATTGCAAAAACCGCCGCCGAGTGGAGCGGGAAATACAATCGGGCTTCCGAATGCTGTCCGGTTTGCTGGTGCATGGCTTCATGTTCACGTTCCTTGAAAACGCTTGGGAAGGAAATCCAGAGGAAGGCTTCCGGAGGAAATTCCAGGAAGGCGATTTTGTTAGGCGCATTGCGCCGCCAAAACAGAGCAATGCCAGGCAGGACGTTTTTTATCTTACCCCAAACCGATATGGAACGATATACCCGGAATAATCGTCTTCAAGAGGCAAGCCCCCGAAATGGGCCATTTTGCCCTCATAAAACCACCGACAGCGTTTGAATTTGACTTTTTGAGAATATGACCTAGGCTGTCTAATAGAGGCGGAAAGTGGCCGCCTCGGCTAGGGCCTGTAGCCCGGCAGATTGCTTGTCTTACGACTTTTCGTGTGTGTGTTCTGTTTCCGGCAGGTCTCGAGTTGACGCAGATGCGTCGCCGGGGCTGTCCAATCTTATGAGGAGGAACTCCTATGAAGTGGCTCGCTCAGAAAGTGCGTCGTTTCCTCGCCAGTGAAGACGGCCCGACTGCGGTGGAATACGCCGTGATGCTGGCCTTGATTATCATTGTGTGCTTGACGGCCATTCAGGCTGTCGGTACCAACGCCAGCTCGACGTTCCAGAACATCGCGGACACGCTGCCGTCGGGCGGCTAATCGCTGCAGAAACGGCGCCCTCCTTGTCCCATCCTAGCCCTTCCCGGGCTAGATGGGACCCGGCCGGAAGCCTTTGGCCCCTCTGCCCCGCATTGCCGGTGCAGAGGGGTTTTTTATTGGAATACGGACGCCGACCGGCGGGAAGGCGAGTGGGCCTGCAGAACAGCCTCTCCGTACGCTCCGTCCTCCACTCCCCCGTAAGTAGGGGTGGACAAACGAAATGTCCTCAACCGCCCGGTGGGCTTTTTTTAACCTAGACTTGATAAAGGGAGAAGCCTCGCCCGGCAGGAGACTGCGCCATGCTTCCGGTCTGTACACCCGAAATGATCCAAGGGGCCGCCCAATTGCTGATCTATTTGGTTAGCTTCACGGCGGCCTTCTGGACCCTGCTCCTGTCGGCCCGAAGTGCGTAACACAGCCTGTTCGTCGGTGTGGGACGACTAAAACAGATAAACAGTTCAAACAGATAGGCAGTCAACAATTGGTCTATGATATACAAAAAATCCGTCTCTTTAGGAGGAACGATTGACGTATGTTAGGCGCTGTTTCGGATCCGTCGGCTCAAGGGACGCTGATCATGGTGGTCAGTTGGTTTTTGACCGTGGTGTTAGTGGTAGCCGCGGCCATTGATGGATGGAAGTTAAAAGTGCCCAATTGGCTCACTGTTCCGTTGGTGTTTTCGGCGTGGGGGTGTAGCTGGGCATTGTTTGGCTGGCCGGGATTGTGGGCCAGTTTGCAGGGGACCGCCGTCGGACTGGGCCTATTGCTGCCGGCGTATGCCATCGGCGGGATGGGCGCCGGCGATGTGAAGCTGCTGGCCGGGGTTGGGGCCTGGTTGGGGATGACCGATACCCTGTGGGCCTTTGTGGTCTCCGCTATTGTGGGGGCCGGGCTGGCTATCGGAATGGTCCTTTATCGAGGCGCCTGGAAGCGACACCAACAGCAGTTTGTGGCCATTGTGCAAGAGATTCTGACCATTCGCAATCCCGAGGAATTGGCGGCCCGGGCCGCGGAACGAAAACCGCAGATGCTCCTTTTGCCTTATGGAATCCCGATTGCTTTGGGGACGATTGCTTATTTTCTTTATTCGGGAATGCTTCTGTAAGATGTCTGTTTCCTAAAGGTTAGGGGTACAGCTATGAGATTAGCCAACTTGTGTAGATTGCCCATCCTTTCAGGGAAAAGGAACAGTGTCGAGCCTTCGTCCGCGGTGAAACAATTCCAATTGGAGAAACTTTGCCGATTGTGCCGAAAGAATCGAGGAGGAGCGGCTGTGGTGGAATTTGCCGTGGTCGCCCCGCTGTTTTTCCTCCTAGTTCTAGGAATGATCGAATTCGGCCGGATGCTCATGGTCCAACAGATTTTGACGAACGCCTCTCGAGAGGGTGCTCGAAGGGCCGTCCTGGATAAAGCCACCACCTCAGAGATTACCACCGCCGTCCAAGAATACTTGGCTGGCAGTGGTATTGATGGTGCGACTGTAACGGTCAGCCCGAACCCTCCTAGTTCTGCCGCTTATGGCGAACCTGTCAGTGTTACCGTTTCTGTGCCTTTTTATGAAGTTAGCTGGCTTCCAACGCCAATCTTTTTAGGCGGGAAGGTCTTGCAATCGACGACTGCGATGCGACGAGAGACCGTCCAATAGGATTCCCATAAGAGATAAGAGACTGTCAACCCGGGGCCCCTCCCAGGGGACCGACGGACGCAAAGAAAAAAGTCCTCGAGGATAATGGGCATGCAACCAAAATCGTTGATTTTGCTTCTTTTGGCCTTGGCCTGCGGGCTGGTGGCTGCCATCGGGATTACTCAGGTAATCTCGAAGCAGGCCCAGCAGCCAGTCCCAATGGGGGAGACGGTCCCCATTTTGGTGGCCAAAGAGACCATCCCGGCTTGGACCCCCTTAAGCGCGCAGCATGTCAAATTGGAGCCTTGGCCGAAAGATCGGGTTCCGGAAGGGGCCGTCAGCCAGATTGAAGCGGTGGAAGGCCGACGCACAAAGACCCCCATCTATCCTGGGGAGCCTCTGTTAGAAAAGAAAATCTTCGACAAAAACGCCAACGAACACGGCCCCACGGTCATGATCCCCAAGGGGCTTCGGGTCGTAACGGTCAAAGTGGATCAGGTTTCCAGCGGCAGCGGCCTGATCCTGCCCGGAGATCGCGTGGACGTGGCGGTCGTGCTGCGGCCAGACCCCAACAAAGGGATTCAGGAACCGGTAACTCAAACCTTCCTCCAGGATATAAAAGTCTTTGCTGTCAACGACCAATTTCATGTCCAAGGGGTGGCCCAGGAAGAAAAATCCATCCAGGCGAAGACGGTCAGCCTGTTGGTTACCCCGGAGCAGGCGCAGATGATCCTGGTGGCTTCCGAGGCGGGCAAAATCCAATTGGTCATGCGAAGCCCCGAGGAACAGGACCAGGCGCGGGTCAAACCCGTCCGGTTGCGAGACGTTTTGGACCTCTCGGAAAAGACCGACCGGGAAAAAGAAACATTAGTCAAAGATTCCGCTTCCTCGTCGGAGGACAGAGACCTTCTGATGGAGCGGTTTAAGGAGTTTTTGAGAAGCCGCGAAAAGGCCGACCCTTCCACGGTTTCTCTGTCGGCAGCAGGAGGGCAGTCGCCTTCGACGCCGACGAAACCCCAAGCGGAACAATGGTCGGTGCGGCTTTTGAAGGCGGCGCAGGTAGAAGATGTGGTTCTGGAAAAGTCGCAGCGAGGCTGGGGTGTGGCCAGCAGCACCGTGTACGGCCCGCCTCCGGAAACCTCTTCCAGCGGGAAAAGTTCCGGGGCAGCCGGGCGAGTGGGTTCCGGGGTGTTAGGGCCTGGCCCGAAGACCGATGCCCAAAAGGGGCCGCCTCCGTCGGGACAACCTGCTCCCGGACACCCGTCGGGCGTGCTGCCAGGCGGTAACGGACTTCCCGAAATCCCCGGCAGAGCGGATCCCGCCGATCTACTCCATGCGCCGGGAGAGACGAAAGCCCAGCCGGTCGGAACGGCGACGCGATTTTCCGACCATCGACCGGAGAAGTCAGAACCTTCGGGAGAAGACGCCCCTCCGAACCTGGTCCTGCCGCCGCCTTCGGATGAAAGTTGAACCTTAAAAAAATTCCCCAACTGGCGTTTTTGTTCAAGGAGACATCTTCTCGGAAAGGCGATTTCAAAAGCGCCGCTTTTTCCTCAATGTCACGGAGGCCGTCTGTTTCGAGTGAACATTTTCTGCAAGGAAGCCAACCATGTGTAAGCTACGCTTTTCCGCCGGCAAGATATGCGGTCCTCTTTTCCGTAGGTCGGCCCAGAAGAGACGTAATGTCCTCCGAATCGTTCCCCGGATAGGGGGCTTTCTGTGCGCCCTGGGAGTCTTGGGCTTGATAGGATGGGAAAACTTTCTTGGCCGGGAAAGAACCCTCCGGGCCGAACAGACCGAGTCCGTGGGGCCGTCCTCTTCGCCTGTGATCCGGAAGATCGAAAATCCTTCCGAACGTTTGGAAATGGTGGCCAATACAAGCCGGATACTCACCCTAGAGAAAAAAATTCCGCAGGCCCAGGTCAATAATCCGGACCTATTGGAGCTGACGGCCCTTTCGCCCAACCAGATCCAACTCCACGCCAAAAAGCCGGGCGTGACCCAGGTGAATCTCTGGGATGAAAATCAACGTATTTACTCCATCGACGTTGTCATTTACGGCAACGCCGAAGAATTGACGCTGATCCTCAGGACCCAGTTTCCCAAAGCCAGCATCAAGGCGGCGCCTATTTCCAACGGCGTGCTGCTGAGCGGCTACGTCGATAAACCGGAGGATGTGAGCCGAATTATCGAAATCGCCCAGGAATTCTATCCCAAGGTGATTTCTAACATCACTGTCGGCGGGGTGCAGCAGGTGCTGTTGCACGTCAAGGTGATGGAGGTCTCCCGGACGAAGCTGCGTCAATTGGGGTTCGATTGGGCGCAGGTGATCAACAGTCATACGATCGTTTCCAGCGCCAGCGGGCTGCTTTCGGGATTAGAGGGCGTCGGAGGCGGCGTCGCCCCCTCGGCGGTAACCAGCGGAGACCCTACGTTTATGTTTCGCGTGGTGGACGGCAATAGCGCATTTTTCGGCGTGATGGACGCCCTCCGCAAAGACAACCTGATGAAAATCCTGGCCGAGCCGACCTTGGTTACCGTCAGCGGTCGGCCCGCCTTCTTCAATGTAGGCGGCGAGTTTCCTATCCTGGTGCCGGAAAGCCTAGGCACGGTCTCGATCGAGTACAAAAAGTTCGGCACCCAGGTCGATTTTGTGCCGATTGTGCTGGGCGGCGGCCGCATCCGTTTGGAAGTCAAACCCCGCGTAAGCGAAATCGACAATACCCGAAGCGTCACGGTGGATTCGCTTACGGTGCCGGGACTTCGGGTCCGGGAGGTCGATACCGGCGTGGAATTGATGGCTGGTCAGACCTTGGCTATCGCGGGACTGGTGCAAACCCGGGTGGAGGCCCAGCGACGCGGCATCCCCGGCGTGATGGAACTGCCGTATATCGGCGCGATGTTCCGCAAAGTGGAAGAGACCAACAACGAAATCGAATTGCTCATCCTGGTTACGCCGGAGTTGGTCGAAGCGATGGATCCCAGCGAAGTTCCTTGCCAAGGCCCGGGTATGAACTCCTGCCGCCCCACCGACTGGGAACTGTTTCTGCGCGGCAAGATCGAGACGGGCGGCGCCGCCTCGGCGTGTATGGACCCCCAGATCAATACGGTCGGGGAGGAACCGTCCACGCCAAAACCGCCTCCCGCCGCGCCGACTTTGATAAGATCACAGCCCTCTTCGCCGGACGCCGCTATTGCGGCCAAAACCAGTCGCACCGGCGTCCCCCGCACCGTCGGGAACAGAGGAGGTAGTTCGACCAGGGTTTCTGGACCGGCTCCAACCGCGAATGCTTCCTCTTCCGGGACCGGCGGCACTGCCAGTTTGCAGGGCTTCATGGGCCCCATCGGATATGAAAAGTTAAAATAACCCGATTTCCATCTTGGAGGATAAGATATTTACGTACTTGTTTGCCCACATCCCTCTGTCTTCCGAGAAAAGCTCCTTGGGGAGCACCAAATCCATCGGTGGACGCCGGATGCGCAGAGACCGATAACTCCTTAACGACCTACTGCAATGACGAGTCGCGTCCTACGATTAGCCTTTGTCGATCCCAACGACACCACCCGCGAAACCTTGAAGGCGATGTTGTTGGGAATGGATATGATCTGGCTAGAAGCCGAGTGCTCCCGGTATGAATTCTTCGCCGACGTAGTGGCGCAGACCAATCCGGACATCGGCCTGGTGGCGTTGGATGCGGACCCGGAGAAGGGCTTGGAGTTGGTGGCCCGGGTCAGTCAGTCCTCGCCCGAGTGCGCCCTTTTGGTCATCAGTTCCTCCAATGACGGAAATCTGATCCTGCAAACCATGCGGGCCGGGGCCAAGGAGTTCCTCACCCAACCGCTGCGGATCGAAGACCTGCTGGCCGCCTTGGGCCGAATCACCCAACGTCACTTCGGCAAGGGAGAAAAGGTTCGGCCTTGCCAGGTGATCGCCGTGGCCGGCGCCATCGGCGGCGTCGGCGTTACCAGCTTGGCCGTCAACCTGGCCGTCGCCCTGGCCGCCGAGAAGAAAAACTCCGTCGTCCTGGTGGACCTGGACCTGAGCCTGGGCGACGCCGATGTCTATTTGGACACCATACCAGAATATACCCTGGTGGACGTAGCCCAAAACATCTCCCGACTCGATTTCTCCCTGCTGAAACGCTCTCTGACGAAACACTCGTCCGGGCTATTCTTGTTGCCTCGACCGGTCCAGTTAGAAGACGTTTCTTTGATCACTCCAGAAGACCTCCAACGGGTCATCGGCCTGCTAAAAGCCACCTTCACCCATCTGGTCCTGGACCTGTCGAAATCCTACAGCCCGATCGATATGGCGGCCCTGGAAATGGCTAACCACATCCTGCTGGTTACCCAGTTGGATTTGCCGTGCTTGCGGAACGTGGTTCGACTGATGACCTCCCTGAAACAGATCAAGGGCCTGGCGGATCGCGTGAAAGTAGTGGTCAATCGGGTCGGCTGGGACAGCGGCCAGATCACCCTGAAAAAGGCCCAGGAGACCATCGGCCAGGAGATTTTCTGGCAACTGCCCAACGACTACCGGACGATGATCGCCGCTCGAAATAACGGGGTGCCCCTGCTCCAACAGGCCCCCAAGGCGGCGATCACCCAGGCGATCGTCGAGTTGGCCGCCGTCTTGACCACTCCGCCTGAAAAAACCTCCGAAGGCGAACAAGAAACCGCTGGCGCCAAAAAGTCCTCCACTTTAAGCAAAATCTTGCCCTTCTGGAAATAAGCAATCCTTGCTCCGACAAGGATCGTTCTTCTCAAAGCGGCTCTTATTGAAGAGGACTTTTGGACGAAGACGGCGGTTGTTCGGGCAACGGCCAACAACGCAGCTCTTCCAGCAAGCCGCTGACATCCACACCGCCTTTGCCGGCTTGCTGCCAGTATTGCCGAGCCTGCTGGGTATCGCCCCGAACCGCATAATAGGCGCCATACGCCAAGTTCGTGGCCGGGTCGTTGGTCCGAAACCACCGCTTGGCCAGGATTTCTACCACCGAACCGGGAATTTTTTCGATCGGCCAGCGGATATTCCGTCCCTCGGCCCGCACAACTAAATACTGGGAATTGCCCTCCACAATGGCAAATCGCAACTTGCCCACGCTAAATTCCTGCGCCGCCTCCAACGAAACGACCGATTGACGAATGCCCTTCCAGAACTCCTCCAAATAGTGCCGAAGCATCCGAAGACGTTCCACCACATCGTGTTGCTCGGGGGTTTGGGCGTTGGCCTCGGCGGTTTTCAAAGAGGCTTCTGCTGAAGCAAGATCATGCTCGGCCAACGCCGACCGGACATCCTCCACCGCCTTTTGCCAAGCCGACTGTTTGGCAGGGTCTATCGAGGGTTTCGGCGGCGGCGGAGGAGAAGTTTTTTCTTCCGGCCCCGAAGGAGGTTTCGCCGACATGCCCGGCCCATTGTTCTCAGAAGGTCCAACCGGCGGAGAGGATTTCTCCCCCGGTCCTTTCGGCTCAGAAGTCCCAGAAGGGCCTTCGGATTTCTGAGAAGGCGACGGCTGTTGTTTCTCCGAAGGCGTCTTTGGTTTTTCCTGGGACGGCGATTTCGGCGAAGTCTTTTCCTGGGATTGTTTTTCTTTAGGCAGCCCGCTGCCGGGCAAAACCCCTGATGGATTTTGCCCATTGGGCGGTGAAGAGAGCTTTTCACCCGAAGTGGATTGGTTGGGTGAGGAAGATTTGCCTAAAACGACCTCAGGCCCTTCGGAACGGATTCGCTGCAATAGATACAGCAACCCTCCTGCCAGAAGTAAAAGTACCAGACAGACCCCTACCCATAGTTCTATAGAACGGCGGGACTGGAATCCTGCCTTTTGGGCCACTTGGGTCTTTTCCCCCGGAAGCGGCGGGGCAAGAATCTCTGAGGAAGGAAGATATCCCTGTCCTTGCGGAATCCCCTCTGCCGGACCGAAAACGCCGCCCTGCCCAGGAAGGACCATTCCTCCTTGTCCTGCTTGGCCGGTTGCCCAGCCCCCTGGCAGACCACTTTCCGGTTGGACTCCCCAACCCGGTAGGCTCGGAGAGACGGTTTCGACGCCAGCCTGCCCCCCATAAGGAAGGGGGTAGGTGCCTCCTGTACCAGGGGGTACTGGAATAGGCTGAACTGAAGGAATGCTCCCGGGAAGAGGATAGCCTCCTTGGGTGGGAAAATCTACTCCTTGAGAACCGGGATGACCTGTCCAAGTAGAATCAGCCGGAGTAAAAGCGGGTTGACTTGGGGTATTGGGATAATTAGGGTAACTGGGGTAATTGGGATAATTAAAGGGGGCTTGGGAATCGTTGGCAGATGGATAGACGGCTGGACTGCTGAAATCAGCCGGTGGAACTGCCATAGGGGCTAAGGGCGGACTTTGTTGCGATCCTGTCTGGTTTCCACCTGGTACATGCACTCCCCCCTGACTGAGGTAAGCATCATAGGTGGCCTTTGCTACCGGATCCAATAAACAAAGCTTGGCCGCAGTTAATTCATCTAATAACTGCTGCCATTGGGCTAGATACGCACCAGGCCGAATATGCCGAACACGCCCTCGCAGGGCATCCACCGCCCGAGCGATCTTTTCCGGATCTGATTCAAAAAGCGGCAATCCCAACAACTCGTAATAATTCTTGGGAGGGTTGGCCGGGGGAAATCCCAGGAAAACCGCATAAGGGTCAAACGATTCCTGCACCAGTTGGCTCCTCGTGTTGCATGGTCTTTTGTGAGGCTGTTTTTAGGCTGCTTGGCGTCGCACACGAATCTTGGGGGCCCAGTTTTTCCAATTCTTCAACCGCCCGACCACCCTATCCTGAGTAATTGCGGGGGCCTCCTTCTCTACAAACAGAAAACCCTTTGGGTCTGGGAAAGTGTCGGGCTAGGTGTTGAGAAAACTAGATTTTTTCCCTTGCTTTTCTTCTTTGCCTATTTTTTAAGTTCATCGACCTTCCTTCTATCTATTGTAGCAAAACCCCATACCAAAAGTTCCCGAGGAAGAGGAAAAATGATAAAAGTAGGGAAGAATTCCTGACCTAGGGGGGACACCATGGGGGTTTTCCGATATACTTAGCAGTAAGAAACCTTGTCTTGTTTCCCAATCTGCAGGGGGAGGAACGCCTCATGATTCGGTTTAGCTGTCCTGGATGCGGGAGCAAATTGAACGCCAAGGAGGAAATCGCCGGCCAAACCCGCAAATGTCCCAAATGCGGCACGGCGGTAACGGTCCCGGCCGTTTCGGAATCGACCGGAATGACCGTATCCGACACGGCCGACGCCCACGCCCTGCCTGTTTCCGAACTGCATCTGCCGACCCACCATTGGCCGGAACGGCTGAATCGGATGAATCGCTATATCATCCTGGACAAGGCCCATTTGATAGCCACCTGGGTGAATAATGGCGACGGGTGGATGGTGAAGACCAATTATGGTTTTGTCCAGGCGAGTCGGAATTTCGAGCTTCTGCCTGCCCAGGGCGATTTCACCCTCGTGGAACTGGATATGGAGTTGCGAGAGGAGGGGCTTCGGCTGCGGGGCCTCCTCGTCTATCAACTGGCCCGCCGCTGGGCGCTGACGAATCTGGACAAAGGGGACGATCGCATTTTGAAATCCATTGTCGGCTATACCGGGCTGAACCGGGATCAAAAAAATATCGTCCTCAAGTGCCTCAAAGAGTACTACATGCGGGAGGTCTGGGAACATGCCGAGGGGGTGCTGGACTATCTGACGAATACCGACTTCCATAGCCCCGGCACGTTGGCCGTCTCCTGATGGACTCTGCCGATCGGCAGAACAGCCATCAGGGGCCTTTGGAAAACGCCGCACCGAAAACATCCATCTCAGAAGAAGCGGGAAAACCGTTACGGCGGCGGCAGGTGGGCGAAGTTCGGATGTTGTCGGAGCACGGCCAAGCAGGCCCGGACCCGGTTTCGCACCTCTTCGACCAACTCTCGTTCCCGCTCGGCGTACTGTTGGATTTCTTCTGGCGTGATGGCCGGTCCATAATGGACGTGGATACGTCCGAACAGGGCGGGAAACCGTCGGCGTCGGGGCCAGACGTGATACGCTCCTTCGATGCCCACCGGCAGGATGCAGGCTCCCGATCGAAGCGCCAGGGTCGTAAACCCAGGTCGAAACGGCCCCACCTGCCCGTCCCTGGTCCTGGTCCCTTCGGGAAACATCAGCACCATTTCACCCCGTTTCAGCCGCCGTAGCGTCTCTTTGATCCCCTCCAGCCCCAGGCCGTCCCGTTTGATGGGGATGGCGTCGAAGCTCTGGATGATCCATCGCAGCGGCGGAATGGCAAACAGGCTCTCCCGCGCCAGGTAATTCATCCGACGCATACAGCCCATGCCCACAAGCGGCGGGTCGAAATGGCTTTGGTGATTGGCCACCACCAGGACGCCGCCCACGGGTGGAATGTTTTCCCGCCCGCTATACCGAACCTGATACAGGGCCGCACCAACCACCTGGCACACCCGTCGGGATACTGCGTACCAGGCTCGAGAAGGCCACGATCGGTCCGGCGAGGGGGTTTTATATCTTCGAGGTGTTTCCATGGTTTATATCGGCATGACTGCTCTCGGGAGGACAACAGGGGCAAGAACTCCGAACCATTTCCTGTTGACGCCGGCGGACCAGGTCGGCTAACCGATCGACCACCTCGGTAATGCTCAGCCCATCGGTCGGCGCTTCAACGGCGTCCGGCGCCCGGGTCAATCGACCGAACGGTCGGCTGGCGTCTTCTTGGTCTCGTCGTTGTTGGGCGGCCAAGACCTCCTCCAGAGTGGCTGATTCCCCACGGGCTTGCAGTTCGGCCAGACGCCGACGGGCGCGTTCTTCGGCGCTAGCCGTCAAAAAAATCTTGCACTCCGCCTCCGGAAAGACCAAGGTTCCCTGGTCGCGGCCTTCGGTTACGATGTTTCGGCCCTGGCAGAAGCGGTGTTGGAGTTCGATCAGTCGTTTCCGAACCTCCACATTGTCGGCCACATAGGGCGTAATCTGGGTGATTTTCCAGTCTCGGATCGCCTCGGTCACATCGGCGCCGTCTAGAAGAACCCGGTCGTTTTGGAATTCAATCTGAATCTGGCGGGCCAGTTGGGCAAGGGCGTCCGGTTGGGTCCAGTCCACACCGCGCTGCAAGGCGGCCAAGGCCACCGCCCGGTACATGGCGCCAGTGTCCAAATAGGCAAATCCCAGCCGTTGGGCCAACGCCCTGGCTACCGTGCTTTTGCCAGCCCCGGCCGGCCCATCAATCGTTACGATCATCCTGCGTAGGACTCCGTGTGGTAAACTGGGGTTTGGGTTCGACCTATCCTCCGAATGGCAGATCGCTTATCGTCAATCGCATATCGCGGATCAAAAATTGGGGATTGCATGATTCCATATCGCAGGCCGCTTCCTGACGTGCGCGGCTCGAAAGGCCCCCTCACCCGGCTTGACCTTTGGCCAAGCCGGCTTCTCCCACGGTGGGGAGAGGCGTACTCTTCCCTCACCTTTCCCCCGCGCCCCACTCCCGACCTCACCCATATCGGGCCTCGACCTGGAGATATTGGTAGGCGTGGATGGGAATCTGGATGGCGTCGCCTTCGACGGCCAAGTCGCGGATGTGTTTTCCGGTAAAATCGACCTGGCTGGCGCTGGCCGGCGGACGTAGGCTCCGTAACTGGGCCGTTGTAGCCCGACCTTCGGTCTCCACCAGTCGGACGCGAAACCCTCGTACCCGTTCCTCTTCGATGATCGACTCCCACGCCGCGACCAACACATTTCGCACGTTCAGATGGAAGAACCATCCTTGCCGAGCTTCCGAACGGGTTTTCGCCTCTTGGCCGGCTATCCGCCGCAGCGGAATTGCCATCGCTGGGGCCAGAAAGTCCCACGCTGCACACATCGGATGTTTCAGCTCCACGCCGATCCCTACTCGAAACCATCTGGCCGTTTCGCCGCGCACCACCAGAAGCGTATCTAGTTTATGCACTCCGATTCGTCGATGGTAGGGTAGGCCGCCAAAAAGCAGCGTGGTCCGCTCTTTGTCGGTCCGCAGATCGACAAACCAGGGTGTTTCCAGCCGATCCGCCTCGCTTCGGCAGGTCAGTTGGTTGACGCTGCGGAACAATTCGGCCGTTTGGTCGCCCCAGGCGAATCGGCACGCGTAATAGGAGTTCCAGGGGTCGGCCTCTGGCAGGAGTTCCGGCTCCAAGTGGATGAGGATTTCCAGCAGAGGCTCGCCCCGTCGGCAACGGAAGATTTCCCGGAACCGGGCGGCCAACTGACCCTCGGGGGTCATCAGCCGACCTTGCACTTCCAACTGTCCGATCACCGGTCCGGCCGAGATCACCCGAAACGCATCGGCGGCCATGATAGTATAATTTCGTTCTGAATCTTGCGGGTCGGCTTGTTTGCCTCCTTTCGGCGGAATCCGCAGGGCCAGTTGCTGGGCGCATCGAGGCCGACGGCTATTGTAGTTGTAAACGCCTCGCAACGCGCCGGTGGTCGGGTCCAAACGCGCCTCGAAAAACTCGTTCCGCACGAGATGTTCTTCGGCCAGCGGCGGCAAAGGCCGAGGTTTTTGGCCCACCAGTCGGGCCGCCCAACTGGCCTGCTTCGGCGGCGGATAGATCAGTTCGTCCGTCGAAGAAGGCGGCGGTGGACTTTCCTGGTCGCTCGTCGAAGTCCCATCGGATACATTCGGCAAGGCATCCGAAAGCATCTGAGGCAGGGATTCCGGCGGCCAGGAAGAAATCGAGCTTTCCCCGACCCCGTTCAAATCGACCCGCACAAACCCCATCCCGGCCGTCTCACAGGCGGCGTGAAGCCGACCTTGCTGACGCCCGGCCAACCGCACTGCGTCCAGGCTGGCCAATTCCGCCCCGCCTTCTGTAGAAAACCACATCCGGCGGGTAAAACTGGCCGGGTTGACGATCAGCAAACTATCCACCGCCCCCGCCGAGTCCACCTCGGACGATGATTGCTCTGCAAGAGCGGACGAGCTTGGTAATCCACCCTTTGTATCCTCTGGAATCGAAATCCTGTTTTCTCTGAATTGGACGGCCGAAGCCCCTGGATAGAGCACCTCGGCCAATCGGGCCAATGTTTCCCGGCAGGCAGATTCCAGGCGTTCCTCCAGACCCTGCCGGTGCGGCAGGCTTTCCGCCCAATGTTCCGGCCGGAAGGGGCCTTCTTGGGCGGCTACGGTGCGGATGGCCTCTTGAAGCTCGGCCAATCGCTGTTGCTCGGCGGGCAGGCCGGTAAGCGATTCGACCAAAAAGCGGAGCGTGCGGAGCTGTTCCCATCGAGTGCGGACCCGATGGTAATAGACCCACCGGGAAATCGGGTCTGGCGTCTGTCGGGCCGTCTCCTGCCGAAGGTACGGCGACCGGTATTCATCGGGACTGTATTTTTTCTGTTGGCCGGCGT
Source organism: Planctomycetota bacterium (assembly GCA_029550925.1). Taxonomy (GTDB): domain Bacteria; phylum Planctomycetota; class Planctomycetia; order Pirellulales; family Thermoguttaceae; genus JANXAQ01. The sequence goes on along the minus strand of JAKPGL010000138.1, from coordinate 16,393 downwards.
ATCGGGTCTGCTCCAAGTAGTCTTCGACGGTAACAAAACGCCCCACCGCAGCACTAAAACGATCGATCCGATGGAGGTCGTCGAGCCAGGGGCAGTGTTGGCCGGGCCAATGGGCCAACATGGCCATGCTCGTGTGGTCCCAATCCAACGTGTCGCCCAACGAGCGGACAATCCGGAGAAAGGAGTCCGCCCGAGCGGCGTCCAGGGGTACTCGGCCCAGGCCGTCCACTGTTGTCCCGTCCACCCCTTCCCATCGGATTTTGCTTTGGTGCGAGGTGGGAAATCGGCCCTCGTCCAAAGCGCCGTGCAGTGCGCCTTCCAGCCCCAGACCGGCCAAAATTTGCGGCAACACGGCGCTGAGGCCATACCGGCGTCGGCCAAAAACCCGGGGGCGTTGGCCCAACAGTCGTTCAAATGCCCCCAAACCCTGCTGGATGTTTTCCAGCACGGCTTCCAGGGGTAAATGCGGCAGCGGCGATTCGTCTTTGCCGCCGGCCAGGACGCCGACCTTTTTTTCGCTCCACGCCCTGCGCAACAGTTCCAACATTTCCGGGGCCTGGCGGGCCAGGTGTTCCAATTCCGCCGCGCCCAGGAGGAGATTGGTTAGCCGGCTTTTCTCCAAGGCCGCTTGCAAGGCAGCTTCCAAGGCCGGTCCCAACGTACTCACCGCCAGTACCGTAACATCCAATAGATAGTTTTCGGCAGGATAGTAATACTGCCTGGCTTCGACGAGCGCGGCTAGGGCCGATCGGAGATGATCCTGGGCAAGGTCCGGCTGGCCTCCGACGGCGGCCTGAGCGGCGGAGACCACTTCCCGACCCAAACGTACCTCGTCCACGTTGCTCATGTACCGGATTTGCCGGGTTACCAGTTCGGTAACTAAATGCGCATATCCGAAGGCCAAAAAATCCTGGACCAATTCTGGGCAAAGGGCTTCTGCCGTCCCGGCAGCGTCGTCCAATCGCTCCAGAGCCGCCGAAACGATTTCCGCCCGATGCCGCAATCCTTGAAGTACGCACAAGCCCCAGCCTTCGGTCTGAGGAAGCCAATCCGACGGCAGGCGCGACTCGCAAACGGGGGGCGCCACGATCAGCGCCCCTTCCGGCCCCCGGGGCGGGTCCTCCGCCCTGGCCCACCGGGGCATGGAACCGGCCGAGGCCACCAGCGCCGGATGCCACAAGGCCGAGTACGCCGACAGAATCTCCTCCGCCTCCGCCGCTGTCCAATCCAGCGGTAGGTCTTCCAAACTCGTACACGGCAACAGCACGACCAAATCGGAAAACTTCATTCCGTCCATTCTCCCCGCGGAGCGTCTGTCGTCCTGGCAGTACCCGCAACGCATCGGCTGGTTTTGACTTGCCAAGGGGCCCCAACCATCCGCCGTCGGGCGGCGCCGCCTTTTTCAGCAAAAAGGACACCCTCCTCCGAGAACACTTCGCCCTCAGAGGGACGCCATCGGCGGCGCCCGTAAAGATGACAACACACCCTAGATGGCAAGCACATAGCCGCTTCGCGTTCGGGCAGGAAACCCCCCTTTTCTCATGCGGTAGAGATATTCCTGCCCACGCGAAGGGATACCATGGGATTATTATACTGGCAAACCGAGCGATTGGGAAAGCACGATCTGTTCCACGGAGCCAGTTGGGGCGTCGCCTCCGACCTACCTGCCGCTTGCGATTGCATCAGGATGCGAGCTTCCAGCGATAGGGGGTGAAGTCCCCCAGGGCAACCGGCTCTGTTCGTCGGGGATTAGACGCCTCTGCCATGGGGGATATTTTTTCCTAGGGAGATTGACAGCTCGGCGATTTACAGCCTCCCGAGGATGATTTATCATACAGACTTCTCCTTGGAGCAACTCCGAAACTTTTCCTGCCGGAAAAAGACGCACTCTGGGAACCTGGCCGAAGCATTGACTCCCCACGGGAGAACGCATAGCGGCGATTGGCTATTCTTGGCTTTGGGGCAAAAGGAGATTGGACGATGGGAGAGAAACATTGGCTTCGGCAGGTGGCGGTGATCTGGGCGGCTGCGGCAGGATGGGCGGTCGCCATAGAACAAGGCGGGTTGGCCAGGGCCGAGGAGGTTCGGCCCGCCGAGTGGGTGGAAGTGGTTCGGCCTGCCGAGCTAAAGGTGGAAAACCAGGTGGTCGGCAGGTTGATCCCCGGAACGTTAGTCCAACGGCAACAGACCCAGGGGACTTGGCTCTGGGTGCAGCAGGAGGGACGCTCCGGATGGGTGCAAGCCGACCAGGTGCAGAAAGCGCAGGTGAGAAGGCCCGGTATATTGGAGTTTCCGAGCGGTCTTTTCCTGGAATACGACGAAGACGAGGAAGCGGCTATATACACGGTGCCTGAGGGACCGAACCGGTGTTTTGCTTATGTGACCAAGGGGGCGCGGGGCCAGCGGGTGGTGGTCAATGGTCGGCCGGGGCGTCTCTATGACGAAATTGTGGAAGTTGCGTTAAGCAGGGATGGCCAGCGATGGGCTTATGTCGCCAAAAAGGGAGAAAAAGAGTTGGTCGTTTTGGACGGCCAGGAAGGACCGGAATACAACAGGGTGGGCCTTATGGGGATTTTCGACTTGATTTTCAGTGCGGATGGAAAACGACTCGCCTATCCCGCCCAAAAAGGCCAAAAATGGGTCATGGTCCTCGACGGACGTGAAGGCCCGGAATACGACGACATGAGTCCGTGCAATTTCAGTGCGGACGGACGACACGTTGCCTATCCCGCCCAAAAAGGCCCAAAATGGGTCATGGTCCTAGACGGCCGAGAAGGACCGGAATACGACCAGATTGGGTATCCCTTCTTAAACGACGACGGAAGTCGCATTATTTATTCAGCCAAACGGGGGGAAAAAGAGAGAATTGTGGTGGACGGCCAAGAAGGCCCGGAATACGACGACATTGACGATGTGGAATTGAGCCCCGACGGTCGGCGGATCGCCTATGCAGCCCAACGAGATCAGAAAGATCGGGTGGTCTTAGACGGCCAAGAAGGACCAGAGTACACTATGATTTTCAGCCTCGAATTTAGTCCCGATAGCCGGCGCATCATGTATTTTGTTAAAAAAGGCCAGCCTCTCCAACGGGACGCAAAAGAGTTGGTCGTCATCGACGGACAAGCCGGGCCGGAGTATGACGACGTCATGTATGGGATTTTCAGTCCGGATAGCCGACGGATGGCCTATAAGGCCAAAAAGGGCGCCAAGGAACTCCTGGTGCTGGACGGCCGGGAAGGCCCGGAATACGACAAGGTTACCAAGTTTTTGTTCAGCCCAAGCGGCGAACACTTCGCGTATGCGGCGGTGCGAGATAAAAAGGCTATGGTCGTTCAGGACGGGCGGGAAGGCCCGGCATATGAAAAGATTCACAGCCTGGTTTTTAGTCCGGATGGCCGACGGCTTGCCTACGCCGCCCAAAAAGGCCCAAAGTGGGTGGTCGTCCTCAACGGCCAGGAATTGGAGCCGTACGATCGGATTGAAAAGGAGACCGTCGCCTTCCTAGAAGACGGCGGGATAACCTATTACGCCGTGGAAGCGAAATTTCTTCGGCATGTGGTCCATCTGCCTTGAACGAAGCCTTTGACGCCTACTTCCTCTCGAAGCAAGGGATCGTGCGCTTTTACGCTCCATAGGACCGGGGTGGATCGTTCCGGCGCTGCGGGCGGGAAAAACTTTTGATCTGGAAGGAGTGGACGAAATGATCGGACGGCTTATCATTCAGAGGATCGGGGCGGGATTGGTCTTTTGGGGGATGGTTGTCGGAGGGATGTGGGGCGGCGCGGCAGCCCCGCCGCCGGCGGAAAAGCCGACGGTAGAAAAAAAGACGCCCGAAAAGCCCCCGGTAGAAAAGTCGGCGTCAAAAAAGACGCTCAGGGAAAAGGCGGCCGTCGAGGAGCTGTGGCGGAAAATCTACACTCGGCCTGAACAACTCGCCAAACTGACCAAACCCACCGTCTGTATCCTGGATATCCAGCATCCGGATCCCATCCAGGAGCAATTAAAGACATTGGGCAATCCGATGGAGCAGTTTTCCGCCTGCACGTTTCGCTCCCGGGCGGCGGAGATTTCGGGCCTGGATGCCATCGTGGTCCATGCCACGGAAGTTCGAGGGGAAGACCTGGATCGGCCCCAGATCAAGGCCATTCTCATCGGCGGTCGAAGCAAGTCGCTGCCCCGGGTAGTGGACGAGCGATTTTATCGGCTTATCCGAGAAACGAAGATCCCGATCCTGGGCATTTGCGGCGGCTGCCAATTGATCGGTCGGGCCTATGGAGCGAAGGTGGAACGACTGCGAAAACTCCGGCCGGGCGAGGCGGACCCGAATCCAGGCTATCATCCTGGCTGGTTTAAGGAGTGGGGATTTACATCTGTCCATGTTCTCAGGCCGGACCCGCTTTTTGCCGGCCTGCCTGACAAGCCGATCCTTCGGGAGTTTCACGCCTTCCAGATGGCGGCACCGCCGAAGGAGTTCGACCTGTTGGCTACGACGGAAGAGTGCCGGGTGCAGGCGATCAAGCATCGAGATCGGCTTGTGTATGCCGTCCAATTTCACCCGGAACGATACGACCAGCAACATCCTCATGGCCGGGTGGTGCTGGAGAACTTTTTCCGGCTGGCCCTGGGCCAATCTTCGGCCAACGAGGGCGCCGAAAGAGAAAAAGGCCGGGACTTGCCAAAGAAGTAAAAATCAATTATTCTAGAAAAATTAGGGTGTTTTGCGGTGGAAAGATAGAGAGTCAAAGGAAGCGGTCATGACTACGGTTGCGTCGGCCTCAGGGGCGGCCCATCTCAGTCCGGAAGAAGCCGTTCGGCGGATCGCTCAGGCCCGGGAGCTTGTGCTCAGCGAAGTCCACAAGGTGATCATCGGCCAGGACGAGATGATCGAGCAGATGCTCATTTGTATTTTTGCCCGGGGCCATTGCTTGACGATCGGTGTGCCGGGACTGGCCAAAACGCTTACCGTTTCCACGCTGGCCCAGGCGTTGCAACTCAAGTTTTCCCGGATTCAGTTCACGCCGGACCTGATGCCCAGCGACATTACCGGTACGGAGATCATCGATCAGGACCCCAGTACGGGCAAAAGGTCGTTCCGGTTTGTTAAGGGGCCGGTTTTTGCCAATATCGTCTTGGCCGACGAAATCAACCGAACCCCGCCGAAAACCCAGGCCGCTTTGCTCCAGGCCATGCAGGAATACGAGGTTACTTCGGCTGGCGTAACCTATCCGTTGGAGCAGCCGTTTTTCGTCATGGCCACCCAAAACCCGATCGAACAAGAGGGTACCTATCCGTTGCCGGAAGCCCAGTTGGACCGGTTCATGTTGTCGATCAATGTAAGCTATCCCACTCGGGCGGAAGAACGAGAGATTGTAACCGCCACCACCCAGACTGTCCGCCGGGACATCCATCCGGTCCTTACGGGGAAAGACATTCTGTGGATTCAGCAATTGGTTCGGCAGGTGCCGGCCAGTCAGCACATGATCGACTATGCGGTGGATTTGGTTCGGGCCACTCGGCCCAAAGAGCCGCCCAGTCCCGATTTTGTGAAAAAGTGGTTGGCCTGGGGCGCTGGTCCTCGGGCGGCGCAGTATTTGATCCTGGGGGCCAAGGCCCGGGCCATTTTGCATGGCCGATATGCCGTAACGGCCGAGGACATCCGCCACATGGCCTATCCGGTGCTTCGGCATCGAATTTTTACCAACTTCAATGCGGACGCCGAAGGGGTGGACGTAGATCAGATCATCGAGAAGCTTTTGGAAACCGTGCCGGAACCGTCCTATGGCGAGCCGGTAACTCCTCGGCCGAGGGTCGAACGTGGACCTGCACGTCCAGGCCCGGCCCCGACGGGCGGCGTTGCTTCCCCTCCTGCCTCAGCCGCCCCTGCGGCTCCGCCGCCTGGTCCTGGTGCAGCAACTCCAGCGCCGGCAGGCCCGCCAGCGGCTCGGCCGCAACCGGTTCCGGTAAGCCCGCCCGGCGTCGGGCCGACGCCTCCTCCGGCAGTCCCGTCGCCGGTGGCGCCGCCCGGAGTTGCCGGGCCTGGATCGCCTCCTGCCGTTCCCAGTCCGATGGCGCCGCCGCCAGGACCGGCGCCGGTCAGTCCGCCGGCAGCGCCGCCGGTCTATGGTCAGCCCACCTGGGTGCCTCCCGCTGCTCCGGTCGCCCCGCCGCCTGCGCCTGGGGGGAGTGCGGGGCCGATCAGTCCGCCTGGAGCGCCGGTAGCGCCTCCTCCGGCGGGCGGCCCTGCCCGACCGATGCCTGTCAGCCCGCCGCCCGCTTCGCCGCCGCCCGGCCCAACACCTCCGCCCAAAAGATAACCGCTGGGCAGAGCGTTTCCATCCGGAAGGTTAATCCGGTCCAAGGTTAATATGGGCCGCGGATGTAAGAGACCACCTCGTCTTCGTAGAACTGCCGGAGCCGACGGTGGATGGTCTCCGGCAGAGGCGCTAACTCGCTGGCTGCGGCGTTTTCGCGGACCTGTTTCGGTCGTTTGCTGCCCGGAATTACGGTGGTAATCGCCTCAAAGTCCAAGCACCACCGCAGGGCAAATTGGGCCATCGTCATACCTTCGGGGACCAAGGGCCGGAGATAACCGACCAGTTCCACCCCACGTTCAAACGGCAGACCGGCGAACGTTTCCCCGATATTGAACGCTCGTCCATCTCGATTAAATTGTCGATGGTCCCGTTCCCCGAAGGCGGTTTCCGCCGAGAGCTTGCCGCCCAATAGTCCGCTGGCCAACGGCAACCGGGCGATCAAGGCGACCTGTTTTTGCCGCGCCTTCTCAAACAACACATCGATCGGTTTTCGGCGGAAGATATTGAAGATGATCTGTAAGGAAGCCAGCCCTTCCTGCTGGAGGCACACGAGGGCCTCGGCCATGGACTCCACGCTGGCGCCGAAAGCTTTGATTTTGCCCTGTCGGCGAAGTTCCCGAAGATGTTCGAACACCTCTCCTTGCTGAAGCACGTCCATCGGCAGGCAATGGAGCTGCAAAAGGTCGATCGCCTCCACTTGGAGACGCCGTAGGCTGTCTTCGACATGTTGGAAGAGCACTTCGCGGGAGAAATTTTTCGGCCAGCCGGGGTCGGGGCGTCGGCCTACCTTGGTGGCGATAAAAAACCGATCCCGATCGGGTCGCTGCTGGAGGAATCGGCCGATCAGGGTTTCGCTTCGGCCCATGCCGTAGATGTCGGCGGTGTCGATGAAGGTAATGCCGCTTTCGGCGGCTGCTTGGAGCGTTTCCAGGGCGTCTTCTTCGGAGACTGGTCCCCATTCGGTGCCGCCCAGTTGCCAGGCGCCTAAACCGATTTCCGAAACCTCCCGGCCCAACGGATAGAAGAGTCGGGTCTTCACGATCTGGCCTCCTTTGCCGAAAATGAACTTAGTTTCACGTATTTGGCCCAATGACCGTTTCGGCGGACGCCCGCCGGCTTCCGCCTCTATGGATTAACCTACCGGAATTCCAGAAACCTACAAAGTCCGGGGAATCGTCTTTCGGAAAGATCGGTTTTCTAGCCTTCTAGCGTAATGAAATTTCCGATCCATGCAAGAGCAACCCCCCAGAGAATTCAACCCCTACGGGAAAACATGCTTCAGGATAAGAATGTTTCCCCTGCTCCGTTTCCGGCAATCTGGGACGCCCTGTGGATCGTCGAAAGGCGTCTGAGGCTCCGGAGGGGGGAACAATGGTTGGTCTCAGCCGTCCAAACGGCTCTGCTTGGCCTATTTCGCCCCATCTTCTCCCGCCGGGCTTGCGTCCTCGGTTTACGAGTTTTTTTTCCGAGGAAAACGGCGGGACGGTTTGGCGGGTTCCGGCGGGGCGTTCTCCGGGCGATGAGGAATCGGCGTTTCCGAAGCGGGTGGTTTCTCTTCCCGGGGGGCCGGTGGTTTCTGGACAGATTTTTCGGAAGCTGGGGCGATTGACGAAGGTTGGGTGGTTTGGGCGGGGCTTTTGGCCTCTCGGAGCCGGGCGCGTATCTGCTCCAACCGCCCCGCCAACTCCCGTTCAAACCCCCGATCGGTGGGCCGATAATAAATCTTCTCCACGCCCAAATAATCCTGCGGCGCCACTCCGTCGGCAAAATCGTGGGCATATTGGTACCCTTGGCCGTGCCCAAGCCGGGCTGCTCCCGCATAATGGCTATCCCGCAGATGTACCGGCACCGGTAAAAGCCGACCCTGGCGAATATCCTCCTGGGCCTCGATCAGGCCCACATAGGAGGCGTTGGATTTCGGGGCACAGGCCAGATACGTAACCGCCTGGGCCAGGTTCAGTTGGCACTCCGGCAGGCCGACGATTTCGCAGGCTTGGGCCGCCGCCACCGCCAGGGGCAAAGCGGCCGGGTCGGCATTGCCGATGTCCTCGCTGGCCAGGATCACCAGCCGACGGGCCAAAAACCGCACATCCTCCCCGCCTTCCAGCATCCGGGCCAGCCAGTAGAGAGCGGCGTCGGGATCGCTCCCACGGATACTTTTGATCAATGCGCTGATGGCGTCATAATGGGCGTCGCCGAGCCGATCGTATTGGATGGCCTTTCGCTGGACGGATTCCTCGGCCAATTGGCGGGTAAACTCCACAGGGCGTTGGTCGGTGGAAAGTACGCCGATTTCCAGGGCGGACAAGGCGCGTCGGGCGTCGCCGTCGCAGATTTCGGCCAAAAAGTCCAGGGCGTCTTCGTGCATGTGGATCGGGTAGTTGCCCAGGCCCCGTTCCCGGTCCGCCAGCGCCCGCCGAAGCAGCGTCTTAATATCTTCCGGAGAGAGCGGTTGGAACTGAAACACCCGGCTTCGGCTGACCAAGGGGCTGGTAATAGCGAAGAAAGGGTTTTCTGTGGTGGCTCCGACCAGGATGACGATCCCTTCTTCGACCTCCGGCAGGAGGACATCCTGTTGGGCCCGGTTGAAGCGATGGATTTCGTCGATAAAAAGGACGGTCCTTCGGCCTTCGGCGGCCAGGCGATGGCGGGCTTCGGTCAATACTTCCCGCAGTTCTTTCACGCCGCTGGCTACCGCACTGAGTTGGACGAAGTAACTTCGGGTTTCGACGGCCACCAACCGGGCCAGGGTGGTCTTGCCGGTGCCGGGCGGCCCGTAAAAAATCACCGACCCCAACCGATCCGCCTTCAACAACCGACGCAACAATTTCCCCTCGCCCAGAAAATGCTGCTGCCCGACGAATTCGTCCAAGGTGTGCGGCCGCATCCGGGCCGCCAACGGCATCGCCTGGCTCAGATTCTGCTGCTCGGCCGATTCAAAAAGACTGGACATTTTATCCCTTACTTATATCCCTAGAGGGACTTTCAATCTGGGCATTCCAAAAGGCCGCCGGCAACCGCACTGAGTTTTCCGACAAAACCAGCCTTCCCACTTTGGAAATATCCTCTGCTCGCAGACCTCTCGGCCTTTTTCCTGCGGAAGGATATACTTCTATGGTACGCCCGAACCGATCCCGTTGGCAATCCGAAGCCATGCCTCATTCCACTTGAGGGGGGCCGCCGACTAGCCGGTCTCGGATTGCCCTTTGCCCCCTGCCCGGTCCTCCGGGGAGTGCGGCAGACAATGGAGTCGGCTAGGCTGGCGTCTGATGGTGGGGCAGATTCGATCCATGATTAGAAAACGCCGCGTGCGAAAATGGCCCATGTATTGATCGGTCTAGGTTCCAATGTAGGCTGCCGGGAGGAAAATCTCCACCGGGGCGTGGAGTTGCTCTGCGGTACGCCTGGGATCCGGCTCGAAGGGGTGAGTGCTTGGTTGGCCACTCGGGCGGTGGGCGGACCAGCGGGACAGGCGGATTTTCTCAACGGCGTTGCCCTGCTCCAAACCTTGCTTGCTCCCGAAGCCCTTCTGGATCGGTTGCAAGAAATCGAGAACCAGTTGGGCCGGGTTCGACAGGAACGATGGGGGCCCCGGACCTTGGATTTAGACATCCTTCTTTATGACGAGTGGGTGATCGAGACGGAACGGCTTCGGATTCCGCACCCGGCCATGACGTGGCGGCGGTTTGTCTTGGAGCCGGCCGCACAGGTTGCCGGGTGGATGGTGCATCCGGAGATCGGGTGGACGGTTCAGGAGCTTTTCCATCATCTTCGAGACGCATTTCCCTATGCGGCGGTGGCCAGCCCTTGGCCGGGGGTGAACACTCGGCTGGCCCGCCTGATTGCCGAGCGGATCGGGGCGGAACTTCTATGCGCACCGCCCCTGGTGAAGGCGATATTAGGAGTGTTTCGGCCAGATGGTGAGGAAGCCGCCTTTGCCGAGCGATGGGGGGATGACTTCGCTTGCGGCGGGGAAACTCAGGAGAGGACTTCTTCGATTCCCCGGTTGAGCCGTCGCCCTTCGGACGCGCTCGGCCTGGACGGCTTAGAACGGGACGCCGCTTTGGGTGATCCTACCCAGGCGGTTGGCGTCATTCTAAAATGGTTATGGAGATTATCCGAGCAAATACCTTGCGATCGCTCCCAATGGACCTCGGACGGCTGGGTAGTGAGCGATTTTTGGCTTCCCCAATGGCTGACGTGGGCGGAGGCGAGGCTCGGCCCCGTCGTAACAAAAGAAGACCGAAAACGCTGGGAAACGGTCTGCCAGAGGATCGTTTCTCCCAAACTGTTGGTGTATTTCGACGCCGACGCATCGGTCCCGGCCCCAAAAACCGATGAACCTTTCCTTTTCCCCTTGGGTAAGGAACGGTGTTGTTCCGTAGGGAAAGGGCCGCGGATAAGACTTCGTTTGGACGGCGACGCTGGTCTGGCCGAGCTGGCTCAGGCCGCCACAGAAGTCCAAATCGCCGTGCAGGGCATGGACTAACCCCGGCATGGCTTTGAAACGCCGGAAAAAGAAAGGTTTCCAGAAGACCGAAATAGTCCTAATTTTCCTAGAATCACCCAAAAGAAGACATCGGTACTTGGCGTTTGAGGAGCGGTGGGAATGACGCATTCGGCGGAAAGACCTCGGGTGGTTACCACAGTGGCCGACATTCGGCAGTTGGTCCAATCGGCCCGTCGAGAAGGTCGGCGGATCGGTTTTGTACCCACGATGGGCGCATTGCACGAGGGGCATTTGAGTTTGGTCCGGGCCGCCAAAGAGGCGACCGAATTCACGGTGGTTTCTATTTTCGTCAATCCGACCCAATTCGGCCCGCAGGAAGATTTTACCCGGTATCCCCGCACGTTGGAGGCCGACTTGCAACTGCTGGCCGCCTATGGCGTGGACGCCGTATTCGCCCCCTCGGACCAGGAAATGTATCCTGCTGGGTTTGACAGTTGGGTGGAGGTCGGCGGAATCGCCGCCCCGTTGGAAGGCCGATGTCGGCCGGGCCATTTTCGAGGCGTGGCCACCGTGGTGCTGAAACTCTTTAATATCGTGCAACCGGATATTGCCTGGTTCGGCCAAAAAGATTATCAACAGGCCCTGGTCATCCAGCGGATGGTCGCCGACCTGAATGTGCCGGTGGAGATTCGGGTCTGTCCGACCGTTCGGGAGCCGGACGGCTTGGCCATGAGCTCCCGAAACCGCTATCTAGGACCGGAGTCTCGGCAGAAGGCTACCATTTTGTGGCAGGCCCTTTGCAGGGCCAAGCAGTTGGCGGCTGGCGGCGAAAAAGATACCGCGGTGCTGGCGGCCCAATTGCGCAGTATGATCGCCGCCGTGCCAGGTGCACAGATCGACTATGTGGCTTTTGTGGATCCCCAGACGTTGACGCCGGTGCGGCGGGTAGATCGGCCGGTCTTGGTCGCACTAGCCGTCCGCATCGACGGCGTCCGATTGATCGATAATGAACTGATTGCCCCTTGATGGAAGTTCACCCTCTGGATTTATGGACTTTTTTACACTCATGTAGCGAAGGGGCCGACCGCCCTGGCAACGCGATTGCCTTCCCCAAACAGGAGGTTGGAAGGGACCTAACCAATGCATCAAACCTTGTTCCACATTCCGAAGGAGATCGCGGGGATACCGCTTTTTGGTTTTGGGCTTTTATTGTGGCTGTGGGTTTTGGGGAGTCTGATTTGGCTGGGCTGGATGGTGCGTCGGCAGGGGTGGAATGCAGAAAGTAGATCGTTTATTCCGTTGGTGCTGCTTGTGGCGGCGATTGTTTGGTTCTTATTGCCGGCGCTTTGCGACGCAGAGGGGCTGCCCATCCGCAGTTATGGAACGATGGTGTTGTTGGGGGTGGTGGTGGGGTTATGGCTGGCGGTGCGTCGGGCCAAGCAGATCGGCCTGGACCCGGAATATATTTTCAGCCTTACCTTTTGGATGATTCTGCCGGGGATTGTGGGCGCCCGGTTTTTTTATGTGTGGGAGTATTGGGAGAACTTTCTTCGGCCCAGTCGGGAGTCGCCGCAGTTTTGGCCCACGTTGGGCGCGATGCTCAATGTGGCTGGCGGAGGGCTGGTGGTCTATGGCGCCCTACTAGGGGCGATGGCGGGCTTGATAGGGTTCGTTTGGAAATACCGACCGCAGCTTCAACAACACGGCGTTTCCTTTTTGACGCTGGCCGATCTGGCGGCGCCCAGTCTCATGTTCGGTTTGGCCCTGGGCCGGGTGGGGTGTTTCCTGAACGGCTGTTGCTACGGCGGACTGTGTGAAGCGGCCTGGGCGGTGCGGTTTCCCCAGGGCAGTTTGCCTTACGAAAGCCAGGTCCACCGCGGCCAAATGTACGGATTTTCCCTTCTCGAACACCCGAAAAAAGAGCCGATCATCGTTTCCGTCCGTCCCGACTCGCCCGCCGCGCAGACCGGGCTTACTGCGGGCGATCGGATTGTCAAAGTGGATGGCGTTCCGGTCCACACAAGCGGCCAGGCTCAGCAGGAAATCGCCAGAGCCTTTTACAGCCAAGCGCCGCTACGCCTGGAAACTGATTCTGGGAAACGAGTTGCTATTCCGCCGGTAGCGATCGCCGATCGAAGTCTTCCGGTCCACCCGGCCCAACTATATGCCGCCGTGAACGCCTTGGTGATTGGACTTTTCCTTTTGGCTTACAGTCCCTTTTGTCGCTGGCCGGGCCAACTCTTCGCCGCCATGTTGGGCGTGTATGCTATTACCCGGTTTCTGTTGGAGATCATCCGTACCGATGAGCCGGGCGTCTGGCCCCTGGGTCTGAGCATCAGCCAAAATATCAGTCTATTGATCCTGTGTGGGGCGGCAGTTTTCTGGGTTGTTCAAACCCGCCGCTATCGACAGAAAAACCGCCTCCGGTCTGAATCTTCCTCGCTGGCCCACTAGCTTGATTCCGAGTCGGCGATTATAATAGGAACGTTTCGAGCTTTTTCTCGAAAGGGCCTGTACAAAGGCCCTTTCTGTTTCCTACCCCTTCCACTCCCAGGATGCCTTCCAGGAGTCATCGTGATGAAAGAACCGTTCTGGTCAGATTCCAACCATCCGTCCGCAATGCATCGGCGAGATTGGCTTCGGCTTGTGGGCCTGGGCGGAGCGGCGGCGGGTCTGGGGGCTTGGCCGACCAACGAAGCCCTCCCCGCCGATGTCGGCGAGCCGGGCGGCTTCCAAAGTTCTATCCTCGCCAAAAATAAAGTGCAGGAAAACCGGGCCAATCCCACGATCGTCAACGGCCGGGTCATTCAGCCCCAGCGGGAGTTGGCCGTCTTACATCGGACCGATGTCCTGGTCGTAGGCGGCGGACCGGCCGGCGTCTGTGCCGCAGTGGCCGCCAAACGAGCCGGCGCCGATGTCTGTCTGGTCGAACGCTACGGACATTTCGGCGGCCTTTGGACCGGCGGCCTGGTGCTGCTGGTGACCGGCCACATCGTCCAGGGCGGCAAGCAGGTTTGCCAGGGTATTGGCGAGGAGATCCTGCGTCGGCTGGACAAACTCGACGGGGCCATCATCAACCGTCGCCCTGGGGTTGACCCTACGGTTGACGCTGAGGCCGTCAAATATGTCATGGTCGAAATGATCGAGGAGGCTGGCCTGCGGGTCTTCCTGCACTCTTGGTGCGCCGACGTCATCCTGAGCGACAACAAGGTGCAAGGTGTGGTGATCGAGAGCAAATCCGGTCGGCAGGCCGTTTTGGCCAAGGTGGTCGTCGATGCCACCGGCGACGGCGACGTGTTTGCTGCCGCCGGCGCCGAGTTCGAGCACCGCTCGCACAATATCGGCCTGGTAAGCCGACTGGGCAACCTCGACCGGGTCGATCCGGAAAAAGCCAAGCAAGCGCCCAAACCGCGTCTATTGGGAGGCCCGACCCCTGTCCCCGGCGTGAACTGGGTCAACATGCTCGGCCCGGAAGAAGACGGACTGGATGTGAACGTGCTGAGCCGTCTGGAAATGCAGCATCGAAAGTTCATCTGGCGGCATGTGCAAAAGATACGGTCCACACCGGGATATGAAAAAGTGTATCTCATGGAGACGGCGCCCCAACTGGGCGTACGGATCACCCGGGTGCTCCGGGGGCTGAGTACCGTCCGCCTGGAGGACTTGAAAAAAGGAACCAAGTTTCCCGATGTGATCGGCGTAGGCGGCGCTTCCGGCGGCAACCACGGCCCCTGGCAAATCCCTTATGGGACACTAGTGCCGGTAAAAGTCGATAACATCCTGGCGGCCGGTCGGTGCATCAGCGCCGAAATCCGCATGGCCGACCTCGTGCGATTGATTCCGAATTGTTTTGTAACTGGTCATGCGGCCGGCGCGGCTGCTGCGGTGGCCGTGCAGGACGGTTGCCCACCCCGACAGGTGGATGTCGCCAAGGTCCAAAAAATCCTCCGCCAACAGGAAGCCTATCTGGGCGAACCGGCGTAACCCGGTCTGTCCAGACTGGGTTGTTTACCGTCTCTCAGACGGTGTTACTGGCTAATAAACGCTGTTCCCACTCTTTCCCACCCTTCCAGGTTTCCTAGGATGGCGCCGTCCGAATCTCCCACAGACCTTTTGGCCCAGCTTACCCAGCAAGGCGGGCCGACTTGCCGTTGGCAGGAGGCGGTGCGTTGGTTGGTTCGGATCGGCTGCTTGGTTATCCTGACGGCAATTCTTTGGCCGGGGGGGCAACTTTGGCCGAGCTGGTTTCGGCTACCGCCTCCGCAGTGGATTCAGCGGTTGGAAAGTCCGGAGTCGGCCCGGTTGGTGCCGGCTTTAAGTCCCTGGATTGCCCTGAGCAGTCTGGCGGCGACCCATACGCTGAGCCTGGCTACTGGGGTGGGACTGGGGATGGGTCTGCTGGTGGTACTTCGGCGGCGGTGGCTATGCCGATGGATGTGTCCTATGGGCGTCTGTACCGAATTGGCAGGCCGAGCAGGTCGGCTGTGTCGGCTCCGGGCCTATCGGCTTTTTTCGGTCGGCCAATGGATCGCCCTGCTCACCTTGGGTGGGGCTCTGCTGGGGTATCCTCTTCTGTTATGGATGGATCCGTTGGCCCTGTGGGCCGCTTGGATCAGCCCGGCCAGTGGATACCCGTCGCCCCTAGAAAAGCACCCAAACCCCGTAACGGCTGACCAAACCAATCCTGCCCACCAGACCGATTTAGCTAAGGAGGATGATCAGGCCGGGTTGGGCTTTGCTCCGGCCAACTTGAACTGGTTTGCCGTTGGTGCGGCGGCAGTGCTGATGGTAAGTTTCCTGTTGCCGGGCCTGTGGTGTGGTCGGCTTTGTCCGTTGGGTGGGTTGCAGGAGGTCCTGTGGCAACTGCGGCAAATGGCCGTGGGAGCGGCCAACCGGGCGATGCGGGTTTTGGTAGCTTTGGTGCCAACACCTCAGCGAAGGGAAGATACTGCCTCTCCCCTCGGTGGGAGAGGCCGGCCAGCCAGAGGCTGGCCGGGTGAGGGGGAAAAAAAGGCCGCTTGGTCCTCCTATTTCCCCCTCACCCTAACCCTCTCCCGCCAGGGGAGAGGGGAAAAGAAAGAGGCGATTCCCCCGACCGAGAGGGAAAACAGAGAGTCGGCCGAGAGGGAAAACAGAGTGTCGGCCGAGAGAGAAAACACGGAGTCGCTCCCGGCGGAGAGAGAAAAATCGTCCCTTTCGGCCGAAACGCTACGGGTTCTCCCCCCCGGCCCGCCAGAGCAACCTTCTCAGCCAGGTACCCTCCAAAGTCGTTTTCGGCAAACTGCCCATTCAGACGGGACCGAGTCAGGCTGGAAACTTGGCCGGCGTTTTGTGTTGGCCGGGCTGATCGGAGCCGTCTGGGCCGGCTGGGTGCGTCGGCTTCATGGCGCAGCGGCCAAACCGCTCCGGCCTCCGGGGGCCGCCAATGAAGAAGTCTTTTCCGGTCTGTGTATCCGTTGCGGCAATTGCATCCGGGCCTGCCCAAGCCGAATTATTCTCCCCCAGGGCGCCCAGCACGGTCTGGCTGGTTTTCTGACGCCCTTTGTCCATCTCGACCAGGACTACTGCCGGGAAGATTGCACCCGATGCACCCAGGCCTGCCCGACCGGAGCACTCCGGCCCATCTTGC
>JAKPGL010000134.1 GCA_029550925.1 Planctomycetota bacterium | reverse complement strand
GTTGCATGCCTGCCCATAGCCACGGTTGGTTCGGTTTAGAATCCAGCGCACCCAGGGGAAGGCCGGTGCCAGTCTTTGTGTGCCGTCGGTACTCCCGTTATCAACAACCCAGACGCGGTAGGAACCTTGAGTGTGCCGGCGAATGCTGTGCAAGCAGGCTTTCAGGTAACGGCGGGTGTTATAGCTGACAATAATGATATCAACGGCCAAAATAAGTCCCCCCATAAAGTGTTGGCCCGGATAGCCCGCGACTTAGACAGGAACGGACAGGCGGGTATGGTCGGCCGTCAGTAGTTGCCAACCGGGCTGGGAACGGGGGGAAGTGGTAAGCTCTGTGTTTTCCCCCAGGATGCTGTGGTTTAGGAGGGGGACATTTTCCAGCCGGCAGCCAGCTAAGATGATGGAGTCGCAAACGGCCGTATCAATGAGCCTGGTACCTTTTTGCACCGCTGTAAAGGGACCGATAAAACTGTTGTAGAGGGCGCAGTCCTCGCCAATGATCGCCGGTCCGCAGATCCGGCTGTTGACCACCACGGTCCCTGCGCTGATTTGTACTGGGCCGGAGATGGTGGAGCAGGGGTCAATGTGGCCTTCGATCTTGTGTTCCAGCTTTAGCAACATGGTTTTGTTGGCTGCCAGCAGGTCATTGGCCTGCCCCGTGTCGTGCCATGGGCCACAGACCCGTTCGGCCTCGACCTGGCCGCCCCGGGACAAGAGATCCTGGATGGCATCGGTAATCTCCAGTTCGCCCCGGGCCGAAGGGGTGATGCGGGCAATGGATTCGTGGATCTTGGGCGAGAAGAAATAGACACCGATGAGGGCCAGGTTGCTCGGGGGATCCGTGGGCTTCTCCAACACCTCGACCACCCGGGAATCGACCAACTTAGCAATGCCAAAGGATTGGGGATTGGTTACAGGATGGACCAGGACCAGGGCGTCGGGGCGTTTTTCTTGAAAGACCCGGAGATATTGGGCAATTCCGTTGGGCAGTAAATTATCCCCCAGGTACATGAGAAAAGAAGCTTCGCCCAGCTTTTCCCGGGCCGTCAGGACGGCATGGGCCAAGCCCAAGGGTTTCCGTTGTTGCACATAGGTTACAGCCAAGCCCCAGCGGGCGCCGTTGCCCACGTAATCCCGGATCTGCCGGCCGTCTTCCCCGATGACCACGATGGTTTCTTTAATTCCGGCGTCGGCGATGTTTTGCAGGACATAATGCAAAACTGGGCGGTTGGCCACGGGTATCAGTTGCTTGGAGCGGCCAAGGGTCATGGGCCGGAGCCTCGTGCCCTGCCCGCCGCTGAGAACCAGCGCCTTCAATGGACCACCTCCTTCCGAGGCTTTTGTTTTTTTATCATATGCCCAAGGCGGGGAATTTGGTCCGGCGGGCAAGGATGGAGGTATTTTTTTTGGCTGGATAACCATAATACAGAAGAGAATCAGGAAAGGGCGATGCCGTTGGATTACGAAGAAGCCAGATTTGAAACCGTCCATCCAGAACCGGAGCAGGAAGGCCAGGAGGTGGAACCGGAGGTAGAGCCGGAAGCAGAACCGGAAGGGGAGCCGGGGCCCAGTCGCCAACCGCCCAGACGCCAACGTTTTCTTCTGCAAAGCCTCCGTCAACTTGGCCAGGTGCCCCCGACCCAGGGCGAGACCAATACTCATGTCATGACCATCATCGGGCAGATCGAGGGGCATATGGTACTGCCCACCAAGAACAAAACCACTAAATACGAACACATTATCCCCCAATTGGTGGCTATCGA
>JAKPGL010000115.1 GCA_029550925.1 Planctomycetota bacterium | reverse complement strand
CCGACCGCTGTTGGAGACCGGCCGGTCCAGATACCAGACGCACTCGTTGGGGCGGAACTGGGCCAGGGTTTGGCCGATCATCTCCAGGGCCGGTTCCGTCTCTGCCACTTTGCGGAACGTACCGTGCATCGAGGCCATGTCGCGGAACGTCCCATCCCGTGCCTGAAGGATCACTCCGCCCGCCAACGCCGCTTCTACCGTGGTCAGCACATTATAGCCGTCGATCCAGACGGCTTGCCCGGCTAAGGTTCCCGGCTGGCAGGTCCGCGTTTCTGCACCGCCGGCAAGAGAACCGGCAGCGGGGGGAGAACTCAGGAGGGGGGTTTTGCTGGGGCGGACTTCGTGTTCCAGCCGACGCCGGAGTTGGGTTTCGGAACAGGCGCAGCGGGCCACGGCCAATCGTTGTCGGGCCGTCAGATGATACCGGTCGCCCACCAATTTGAGCGAGGAGACCTCGGCATAGCCGCGGCTTGCCAACCAACACAGGTCGCTGGTAGCTTCGCGGAGTCGGCTCAGATGGGCCGGGCTAAACAGTTCCGCATCTTCCGGGTGCGGCCCCCGATGAGCTCGTCGATCCGGCATAAGCAGAAATGGAAAAAATCCACCTTAGCTGCGTTCCCGCAGACAGTGCCATCCAGCCTTCGGGCAGAGAGGTTCTCTGGCATACCTCTCCCCGGAGTATTATTTTCGCTGATAGGTCCCCATCAGGACGGTTTCGGCTAGGATATGGCCTTCGATCTGTTTTAGCACTTCTTGTTTTGTTAGCCCCGGCGTGGTGGGCGAGGGGCTGCGAAGTGCATAAAGCCGAAAGTAATACCGATGGGGTTTTCCCGGCGGCGGTGCGGGGCCTCGATAGCCGAGGTTTTCGCCCTCCGGCCAAGAGTTCCGGCCCTGCAACGCTCCGGGCGGTTCCTGGGGACGATCCACCTTGGCCAATCCTTCCGGCAGTCCCCGCACATCCGCTCCAATACCGTAAATCACCCAATGGACCCAAGGTTCTTTGGCCGGGGCGTCCGGGCTGGGGGCGTCGGGATCGTCGCAGATCAGGACGAACTCTTTGGTTCCTTCGGGAACGCCGTCCCATCGCAACGGTGGGGAGAGGTCCTCGCCGTCGCCGGTGTATTTTTGGGGGATCGGCTGACCATATTCGAAGGCCCGACTGGTAAGCGTGAACTTGGTCTGGCCTTGTTGTTCAGCCTGCCCAGCGCTAGCCGACACCGCCGGGCCGGCCGAAGATGCGGGCTGTTTGCCCTGGTCGCCGCTGCAACCAGAGCAGAAACAAATCGCTCCGCATAGGAGGGCTGCTAACGCCATCGTCCCGTCATACCAATACCGCCGCTGCATGATTCGGTCTCCTGGAAATGTAGGGCGTAGGCCCTGCCTACGCCGGAGATTTCGGCCGGGGCAGGACCCCGGCCCTACTGGAACTATCTCTACCCCTTGACCACGCCGATCGGGCGCAGCCGGGCTACCTTTTTGGCGAGTCCTGCTTGATGGACGACATCGACCACGACGCTTACGTCTTTATAAGCGTCGGGATGTTCTTCGGCCAGCCCCTTCCAATGGCGGCACTTGGCCACGATGCCCTGGGCAGCCAGTTCTTGGTCGATGCGTCGGCCGCGCGCCTTTTGGATGGCGGCGGTTCGGCTCAGGAGTCGGCCCGCCCCGTGGCAAGTCGAGCCGAAGGTTTCTTCCATGCTCTTGGGCTGACCTACCAGGACCCAACTGGATCGACCCATATCGCCCGGGATGATCACCGGCTGGCCGATCTGCCGGTATCGCTGGGGAAGTTCAGGATGCCCGGCCGGGAACGAGCGGGTGGCTCCTTTCCGGTGGACGCAAAGCTCCTTGATTTTTCCGCCCACCTGGTGTTTTTCCATCTTGGCGATGTTATGGGCCACGTCGTAAATGAGGTTCATCTGGAGGCTTTCCCACGGCTGGCCGAAAAACTCGGCAAAGGCTTCCCGGGTTTGCCACATGAGCAACTGGCGGTTGGCCCAGGCATAGTTGGCCGCCGCCCGCATGGCGGCCAGATACTTCTGCCCCTCCGGACTCCGAACCGGGGCACAAACCAACTGCCGATCCGGCAAGGAAATGCCGTATTTGGCCGGCGCTTGCCGAAGCTCTTTGATCGCATCGTCGCAGACCTGGTAGCCCAAGCCGCGCGAACCGGAATGGATCATCACACAGACCGTGTCTTCCGCTAAGCCCATGACCTGGGCCGCCTCGGGATCGAAGACCTCTTCGACCACCTGGACCTCTAAGAAGTGGTTGCCGGCGCCAAGGGTGCCGCACTGATCTTGGCCCCGTTCCCTGGCCCGTGGGCTGACTGCGTCCGGATCGGCGCCGTCCAGACAGCCGCGTGCTTCTGTGTGTTCGATGTCGGCTTCGGTGGCATAACCTTCGGCGAGAAGGTATTGGGCGCCGTCTTCCAGGAGACGGCGGATTTTTTTATCCGGGTAATGATAAGGGCCTTCTTCGCCGACTCCGGCGGGGATTCTTTGAAAAAGGAGATTCATCAGGCCGTTGATTTTCGGGAGAACATCTTCCCTTTTGAGGTTGGTGCGGAGGAGTCGGACGCCGCAGTTGATGTCGTAACCTACGCCGCCGGGGGAAACCACGCCGCCCTCTTCCGGGTCGGTAGCCGCCACCCCTCCGATGCAAAAACCATACCCCCAGTGGATGTCGGGCATGGCCAGGCTGGCCGACTGAATGCCGGGCAAAAACGCCACATTGGCCACCTGTTCCGGGGCTTGGTCGGCCCGAATCTGCTCCACGAGCCGATCGTCCGCATAAATCCGCCCCTCGACCTGCATCCCCGATTTATAACTAGGCGGAATCCGCCAAAGATAATCGCTGACCTGTTCCAGCGGTCCTTCATAACGCGACCCCATACTTCGCTCCTTTGAAGAATACCTTAGTACCAGTTGCTTCTTTAATAACTTTATAGGTCGAGGATGACTTCGGCCAGCCAGCCGGTTGGGTGTTTTTCCACCCGAAGGCCGTGGTAGGTAACCGCCTTGACTTCAGGACCGAGTTGGTGTTGGTCCGGATCGAGCCGATCACCCCAAATGGTCCCCTCTAAAACCTCCTGCTCCATCTGGATCGGCGGCCCCATGATGGAAGCCATTCCCTCCGGCGGCCCGGCGACTTGAAGCGTTTGCCGCTCCAAGCGGACCTCAAACCGCCGGCCCACCAGCTTTCGCAACGCAAACAGCACCAGCAGTTCGCTCAACCAGTCGTGCAGCAGGTCTTCTAGGCTTTCCGCTTCGAGACGAAGGGTCTCTTGCTGGACGGTCGCTGTCTGGTTCCAGTTGACCACCAGAACAGAGAATAGGGCCTCGGCCGCCTCTTCAAAAAGCCGTTCTAACGACTCGGCCTGTATGCGAAGTCCCAGATCAGCCGTATGCTCAAATGTTTCATACATAGGGCGATTCCCGAACCAAATATAAGGAAAAGAGTTGGACAAAAGGACGTTTGTCTTCGACTGGGGCGATTAGTCGTCGGCGACGGGACCCCGCTGCCGTCGAGATGCATCTGGAATCGGAAGTCCCATGATGGACATAAGCAATTTAAGGTCTTCCCACGTCTGCCGTTTGGCCGTCGGGGTACGCAGCAAATACGCCGGGTGATACGTGCAGACCACAGGAATCCCCTGGTAAGAATGCACTTTACCCCGCAGTCGGCTGATCGACTCCGTAGTAGCCAGCAGATTTTGAGCGGCGCAGGCCCCTAGGCAACAGATAAACCTTGGCTGGACGATGGCCAATTGCTTTTCTAGGAACGGTCGGCAGTTTTCTGCTTCTTCGGGGATGGGAGTGCGGTTGCCAGGAGGTCGGCATCGGAGGATGTTCATGATATACACCTCCGCCCGCCGCAGGCCCATGCCTTTTTCGATCATATCCGTAAGCAGTTGTCCGGCGGCGCCGACGAACGGCTCGCCTAGCCGATCTTCATCCGCCCCTGGGGCCTCGCCAATAAAGACCAACTGGGCGTAAGGGTTGCCAGTGCCAAAGACGGTTTTCGTGCGGTTTTGGACCAACTCGGGACAACGTCGGCAGCGGGCCACCTGGGCGGCCAACCGGGCCAATGCCGCCGCCCGATCCTCTTGAACAGAACCAGGTGGCTTGGCCGATTGCCTCGAAGAAGTACCCTCCCCGAGAGCCGGTTGGAAGGCCGGCGACTTAGACTCCGTAGGGTGTTCCGGTGGGCTTTCGGAAGAACTACTCTCCGAAACCGACTCTAATCGGATTTTTGGCAAATGCGTTAGCCCGGCCCGTTGCCAGCTTTCCAACTGCTGCACCACCATCCGAACCAGTTGCTTCGGGGGAACCTCTTGCGCCATTCGGTTCTCCTTGTTGCATATCGTTTATCGCGGATCGCAAATCATAATCGTTTAGGGCGGATTGGTGATCGCTGAGGTCGCATTTTTTACCCGCCCGGTTTCTTTCCTTCCCCTCGGGGATTCGCTCAGGCCGGCAGGCGGGCGAAGTTTTCTAACATCCGCAGACCCACCGCCTGGCTTTTCTCCGGATGGAATTGGACGGCGAAAAGCCGACCTCGAGCAATCGAAGAACAAAACATCTCCCCGTAGTCGGTTTCCGTAGCAATCACCGAATTATCCTTAGGAACCACATAATACGAATGTACGAAATATACATAGGCCCCTTCCTCGACGCTTACCAAAAGCGCGTTAGGCCGACGGATATGGAGTTGGTTCCAGCCCATGTGCGGCACGGCATATTCGGCCGAGAGGTCAAATCGGACAACCTCTCCGGGCAGTATCCCCAGGCCCTCATGCGCGCCATCCTCGTAGCTCCGATCAAACAGTAGTTGCAGGCCGAGGCAGATGCCGAGAAAGGGTTTTTCTTTTTCGATGGCCTCTCGGATCGGCTCCACTAAGCCTCGCCGACGTAACTCCTCCATGGCATCGCCAAAGGCCCCCACACCAGGCAGCACCAGGTGGCTGGACTCGGCCACCTGCTGAGGATCGCTAGTGATCCGGCTGGGAAACCCTACCCGCTCAAACCCTTTCTGTACGCTGCGTAAGTTTCCCATTCCGTAGTCGATAATGGCAATCATCACGAAACAATTTCCTCTACCGAATCAGACGCACTCTTTCTACTGGAATCGTAACAGTTCCCCATATCCAGAATCGTACCATTTCCCTGGCTTCGAGAGGAAGCCCCGGTCTTTAGCCCCCCCGAAAAACCCAGGATGTCGCATGTTGTGGCCAATAACCCATCCAAGCAGCGTCGAGCTAGCAGGTTTTTCAGGGTTTTTCTTTTCTTAGGGAATGGCCTAGGGTTCTATCGGCCTTGGAGGCAAAGTAAAATATATTTTTGGTTGTTGCCCTTCCTCAAGACCATCGTCTCTGTGCAGGGATCGCCTACGAGAGCGCCTAGACAGGCGGCCCTTGATCCTTGGGAAGATGGTTTTTGGAGAAGGGGGCGGCCAATGCACCTGCCTCGACTGACCTGCCGAGAGGTTTTCCTTTCCCTCACCCGATCACACTAAATCCATAACCGGTCCTGCGTACGAAACTCAGCCCCCTAGGCGTTTTGTTTTTTTTCTCAACTGGCGGTACTTTTCCAAAGGAGGAACTTCTTATGCGCAGTACAGTTCGGTGGACGCGGCGGCAGTTTGCCGGTGCGGTAGGGGCGTCGGCGTGGTTATGTACGGTGGTTCCGCGCCATACGGTCGCCCGAAGCGCCGAGACCCCGCCCAGTGAAAAGATCAATGTGGCCGGTATCGGCGTGGGCGGCATGGGCCATGGCGATATCAACGCCGTGGCCGGCCTGGGAACCAATATCGTCGCCCTGTGCGATGTCGATCTGCGGCGCGCCGGCGGCACATTCAAACAGTTTCCCCAGGCCAAGCAGTACCGCGACTTCCGCAAAATGCTCGACGAAATGGATCGGCAGATCGACGCCGTGGTGGTGGCCACGCCGGACCATGCCCACGCCGTGGCCGCCATGGCCGCCATCAAACGGCGAAAACACGTCTATTGTGAAAAACCCCTGGCCCATTCGGTCTATGAATGCCGAGCGCTCGTGAAAGCGGCCCAGGAAAAAAACGTGGTTACCCAACTGGGCAATCAAGGCCATTCCTTCGAGTCGATTCGCACGTTTTGTGAATGGATTTGGGACGGCGCGATCGGCAAAGTCCACACCATCCACGCCGGTTGTGCGGCGGTCAACTCGGGCCTGGACAATTTGGATCGGGTCAAAAAGGAAACCCCTCCGGTGCCGCCGGAGCTGGATTGGGACCTATGGCTTGGGCCGGCCAAACAGCGCCCCTATCACCCGGCCTATTTGCCCAGTGCCTGGCGGGGCTGGACCCCGTTCGGCAACGGGACGGTGGGCGATTGGACCTGCCATGTGGTTGACCCAGTCTTTTGGGCCTTGGACCTCGGTGCGCCTAGTACCGTCGTGGCCAAAGTCAAAGACTACGATCCGAAGACCCAAGGCGACGCCTTCCCCAAAGGCGAGGTGATTACCTACGAATTCCCAGCCAAGGGCGATCGAGGCCCCATCACCCTCCATTGGTACAGCGGCACCGAGCCGATTCCACGGGTCCCGGATTTAGAGCAGGACCGTAAACCGGTGAGCACCGGCGCCTTTGTCCTGGGCGATAAGGGAACGATCATGTACGGTTCCCACGGTGCAGGCGGCGTGCGGATCGTGCCGGAATCGAAGATGCGAGAATATAAACTGCCAGAAAAGAAGCTACCCCGGATCCCCGGCCACCACTGGGATTGGATCACCGCCATCCGCGAAGGCCGAAAAGCCGGCAGCGATTTCTCCTACGGCGGGCCGCTGACGGAAATCGCCATGCTCGGCGTGATTGCCATCCGGTTTGCCGGCACTAAACTCCATTGGGACGCCCAGGCCATGCGATTTACCAACTGCGACGAGGCCAACGCTTGGGTCAATCCGTCCTACCGCGAAGGCTGGAGCCTGTAACCACAGGTTTGGAATCGCCTCCGGCGGTCCAATGGGCCTTTGCTCGGTGCGGTCTATCTATGTGGGTCTAGGGGAAGGCCGGTCCCTTCCTGCAAGGGATCGGCCTTTTTGATATACTTTGCAAAGGGCCTCTTTTACCGCTCAGAAAGGTCTGTTCCATGACGGCGATAACCTACGGAAAATGGGACATTTCGGGAAAAAGCGGACAAAGCCACTCCAGGCTTCTCACCCGAAGGCGATTCATCGGACTAGGCGTCGGGATGGGGATTGGCAGGTTTGCAGGCCGGTGGGCATGGGCGGAATCGGCAAAAGCGGACCCGCAGGCCAAGCCGTACCGGCCCGATTTTCCCCTGGTCGATTGCCATGTGCATTTAGACAATAGCACCATCGACCAGGTGGCCGCCCTCTCGCAAAAATTGGGCGTTCGTTTCGGCATCGTCGAACACGCCGGCGCCAAAGAAAACCGTTACCCCAAAGTGCTTTCCACCGACCAGGAACTGCAAGAATATCTGGACATGCTGGCAGGCAAAGGGGTCTATCGGGCGGTGCAGGCGGAGTGGATCGACTGGGCCAGTTGCTTTTCCCCGGCGATGTTGGCCAAACTGGACTATGTACTCATGGATGCGATGACCTTTCCTGGCCGGGACGGCCGGCGGGTAAAACTTTGGGAAAAAGACGCCCCGGAGCGGGTCGATATGAGCGATCCGGAGCGGTTCATGGATCGGTTCGTAGATTGGCACGTGAAACTGATTTCGGAACAGCCGATCGACCTATTGGGCAATACGTCCTGGTTGCCGCCGCCGCTGGCCAATCGGTATGCGGAGCTTTGGACGCCGGAGCGTGTGCGTCGGGTGGCCCAGACAGCCGTCCGATACGGCGTGGCCATGGAAATCAGCGCCTCGTACCACCTGCCGAAGCTGGGCTTTTTGAAAATTGCCAAAGAGTGCGGTGTGCGGTTTGCTTTCGGCACCAATGGCCGATACCCCAACATGGGCAGACTGGACTACTGCCTTCAAATGACCGAGGCATTGCAGTTGAGCCAGGCCGACATGTTTCGCCCCGGCCAGGACCGCCGAAAGAAAGGGTAACCATTCAGGAGGTGCAATCCGGAGCGCTGAGTTGCCGATGGACGGGCCGGATGTTGAGATTCTTTTCCAGGACGAGCATTGTCTGGTGGTCAATAAGCCGCCGGGTGTGTTGACCCAGGCGCCGCCGGGCATCGACAGCCTGGAGGTACGGGTCCGGGCTTGGTTGCAACGTCGTAGTCCGGAAACCGCGAAGGTATATCTGGGCGTACCGCATCGGCTGGATCGGCCGGTTTCCGGGGCGATTCTTTTTGCCCTGAACCGGCGGGCAGCCCAACGGCTAAGCGCCCAATTTGAAAAACGGACGGTCCAAAAACTCTATTGGGCCTGCTTGCAGGGCCGCGTGGAACCTGCCGAGGGCGTCTGGAAAGATTTTGTTCGCAAAGTGCCCGATCAGCCAAGGGCGGAAATCGCACCGATGGAACACCCAGAGGCCCTGTATGCGGTGCTTCATTATCGGGTGTTGGGCTATTTGGACTGGGGCAGTTGGGTGGAGATTCGGCTGGATACGGGCAGGTACCATCAGATCCGCATCCAGGCAGCCAGTCGAGGGCATCCGGTCCTGGGCGATGGGCAATATGGGGCGCATCTGCCGTTTGGGCCGCCCGCAGCCGACGTGCGAGAACAGCCGATCGCCCTGCACGCCCGGACCTTGATTTTCCACCATCCGAAAAGTAAGCAGTCGGTTTTCGTTCGGGCGCCTTTGCCGAACTGCTGGAAAGAGTTACAATTGCCGGAAATTCTGTCCTCTATTGCCGATCCCCCTTGCGATCCTTGAAGGATTCTTTTTTAATAAAAAATTTCTTATAGGCTCTCATCCGATATTCCGGTTTTTGCAAAAAGACGAGGAGGTTGCAACGATGGGAGGTAAACGCATCCGAGTGTTAGGGATTTGCGGCAGTCCAAGGCCGGAGGGCAATACAGAACGGCTCATCCGGCGGGCGTTGGGAATGTTGGAGGCGGAAGGATTTGAGACAGACTTCTTGTCGTTGGCCGATCGGCCAGTGAAGCCCTGCATTGCCTGTGGTCGGTGTCTGACGTCGGATGTGCCGAAGTGTTTCCAAGAGGATCCGAATTTTGAGGGGGTTTTGGAGCGGGTGGCGACGGCTCAGGGGATTTTGGTCGGTTCGCCGGTCTATTTTAGCTC
Source organism: Planctomycetota bacterium (assembly GCA_029550925.1). Taxonomy (GTDB): domain Bacteria; phylum Planctomycetota; class Planctomycetia; order Pirellulales; family Thermoguttaceae; genus JANXAQ01. The sequence continues at coordinate 17,430 of JAKPGL010000115.1, read as the reverse complement.
GGCCACGCCGCAGGTGATGGCCCTGTTGCACCGGGTGGGTTATGTGGCCCGGAAGCATCCGGACCTTTTGCGGCGTAAAGTGGGGGCGGCGGTGGTGGTGGCCCGCCGGGCCGGCCAAAACTTTACCTTCGCCCAGCTCAACTATTTCTTTCTCATTTCTGAAATGATCGTGCCCGGATCTACCTACTGGAACATCGCCTTTGGCCGAGAAAAAGGCGAAGTAGAAAAAGACGCCGAAGGCCTTCGTACCCTGGAGAATCTGGTGAAAAATATGGCCTGGCTATTGGAGAAGTTGGCCGAATAGCAAAGAAACTCCTCCGGCGCGATAGACCGATTACCCCAATTCAAAGGAAGTGACGCCGAAGATATGGTCCAAGGGTAGTTCGGGCATACCCTTCAGATACATACGGGTAGCTTCCCTGACGGGTTTCATTTTGTGTCGTTCGGCCAAAGCGACCGCTTCGGGATTGATTTGCGGCGTATCCAGCGCCACGGGTTTACCGGCCACCCGATGACATAAGGCTAGATAGAGGTCGTCGGCAATGTCGGGAGCATCGGCGAAAAGCGGCCCAATCCGGTATCCCCGCCGGCATGGCCGAACCACTCCGAACCCGGCCAAGCGACCTTGCCGAATCGCCCCCAGAGCGAAACTGTCCGGTTGGTTGATCCAGCGGCGTAAAAAACCCACTCGGGCCGCCCCAAAATGCACCGTGTCGTAGGCGGCTACTTCCCGGAACGGAATCCGTCGTAAATCGACAATCCCTGGCCGGTCTTGACCGACGGCTTTCGCTTCATACCGAACGTTCCGGAACGCCTCCCGGAACCCCAGGCGCATATATTTTTCGGCCATCCCCGGCACGGCATCCAGGCCGATATTTCGCCGACCTACATAGGTCTGCTTCACCTGGATCAGACGCATCCCGTACCCTTGCCCCCGGTATTCCGGCCGGACGATATCCCCGCCGAAAAAGGCGAAAAAGTCGTTATAGATGACGGCAAAGCCGGCGGCAATCGGTTCTCCACCGAGCAGCCCTAAGAAAAAGCCTTCCGGGTCGGCCGCATAAAAACATTCCGCATCGTACAGACCTGGATTCCATCCTTCCTGGACGCCCCAGTCTAAGGCCAACTGCACTTCCTGGGGGCCTTCCATTTGTCGGACCACAAAGGTTTTCCGTCGAACCGGCGAAGATGTCTCGATGGTTCTGCTCATGGGTGAAAGACTCCCGACCAATCCCAACCGGTAAGGACAAGATTACTGGGGACTTTTCCGCTCGCTAAACTGCAAGGACGTAGAAAAAGTCGTCAAAGAAAAGCTACCCTATTAAATAAATATATGCCACAAACCAGGAAGTTTTTCTTTTCCTAAAACCTATTTCCAAAATTCACCGCCCCGGCAGCCCCTACCAATCCATTTTGCCCCCCTAGATGTACCCCCACCCCCTTGGGAAACCGCTTATCCATGCTCTGCATGCCACTTAGGAGGGGGTGATAATCCTCCTTTTCTTTGGAAACAAAAAACGACTGATTTTCTTTCTCCAACAGGCCGAAAATTCCCAAAAATATCAAAGTAGGGACTCCGTTGTAGCCCAGTCTGTCCAGGACTGGCTCGCTACCGTCTAACAGACGATACTACGTAGCCCGGTCTGTCCAGACTGGCTCTCGATTCCCGGTGTTACTACTGTCTCGACAGACGGTGTTACGAGGGTATCTGGGGAACCAGATTCTGATAGGGAGGCCGAGTTTGGACATTTTGAATCGACTTCGGTTTTTCTATCTTGCCTATCTTTCTTATCCTGCAAGTGATCGTTTTCTTTATCGGCTTGCTTTTCGGCATCCACCCAGCAGTATCTTAGAGATCGGCTTGGGCGGAGCTGTCAGGGCGCAACGGTTGTTGGAAATAATCCGTCAGCGGGTTCCTGGCGATCCAGTCTTTTATACGGGGATTGATCTTTTCGAGACAACGCCCCCTCAATTTGGGAAAAGGATCCCCCTCAAAGAGGTTTATCGCACCCTCCGCCAAACCGGTGCCCAAATCCGCCTTTACCCAGGCGACCCCTGGACCGTGCTTTCTCAACGGGCCAATTATTTGGGGCCGGTCGATCTGTTGCTGGTCTCCAGCCAGGTGGATTCCAAAAGCATGGCCAAAGCCTGGTTCTACATCCCCCGGATGCTTCGTCCGGATTCCCAGGTCTTTGTGGAACACCGATCGGGGCAAAAATGCTTTTTCCGAAAGATCAACCCGGCCTCTTTGCAAGCCTGGGCTGACTCCCGAAAAATGTCCAAAGCCGCCTGAAGAGGACGACCGCCCCCTCGGGAAATTCTCCATGTGCGGTCAAATCCTTTTAGGAATCCTTCGACAGAGAATCCGTCTGCTTTTTTCAGGCGTTGCTTTTGGCCCCCTCATTTTCTCTTCGGCGTCGGCCGGATAAACTGAATAGCCACACGCCGCCTCTGCCGTCGAGGGTCTTTCCTTCTCCAAAGGGGCTGTTCCAATGAAGAAGGCGCTTTGGGAAAGATGAGGAAATTTCCCGGAGGCCCTCTTGTCGGCCAGCCAGTCGGACAATCGCGGTTTCTTTCCTGCAGGAGCGTATCATTCTGATGACTCGAACAGATGCAGAACTTTTTGTGCGGGGCTATCTTCAGCAATTAGCACAGACAATCGGCCAATTGGATTGCCATTCCATCGCCCAGGCGATTGAGTGGATGCGCGAGTGCCGAGACGCAGGCCGGTGTATCTATGCCTGCGGCAACGGCGGCAGCGCCCTGATCGCCTCCCAGATGGTCGTCGATGTGATCAAGGGGGCCTCCTATGGCCGAGCCAAACGATTCAAAATGGCGGCCCTTACCGACAGCCCCGGCACGATCATGGCCTACGCCAACGACGTCAACTACGAAGTGGTGTTTGTCGAGCAACTAAAGAACTTTGCTCAGGCGGGCGATCTGCTGATCGGCATTAGCGGCAGCGGCAATAGTCCCAATGTGCTCCGCGCCGTAGAATACGCCCGCTCGATCGGGTGCCGGACGATTGGTCTAACCACCAGCCGGGGCGGACGACTGAAAGAATTGGTCGATCTGCCGATCCTGGTCCCCTCCGACCACATGGGCCGACTGGAAGACTGCTTCTTTGCCATTACCCACGTGCTCTGCTACGCCTTTATCGAGGCGGAGGACAAAACATAACTTCCTTCCCGGTCCTACCGCTTTCCATGCTCCGCCATCCTGTTGCTCCTGGGAAAACGACGCCCTGACGATCCCGGCTCCTTCCGACGCCTTTCGTTGGCAAACCTGGTGTTTGTGGGCGAGGGTCGTTGCCTTAGCGACGGCGCCGTCGAGACCCAATGGACGGGAGTTTGGTTTTGCCGCCGGGACCGACCAAACGAAAATCCAATTCCCGCCGGTCCAACTCCACTCGGGCCACAGCCACCCGGACCACATCCCCCAGGCGGAACTGGTTGCCGTGAAGTCGGCCGGAGAGGCTATGGGCGGTCCTGTCGAAGTAGTAATAGTCGTCCACCAGGGAATCGACGTGGATCAACCCTTCGGCCGGCAGTTCCAACCCCTGCACAAAGAGCCCAAAGCTTTCTACGCCGGTAATCACGGCGTCCATTTCCATGCCCAGACGGGTTTCCAGGTAGGCGAGCATTTTCCACTTGGTGAGTTCCCGCTCAGCCATTTCGGCTCGTTCTTCCTGGTCGGAGCAGTGTTGCCCCAGCACGAGGAGTTCCCGAAGATCGCTTTTCGGTCGGCGTCCGTCGATCAACGCCCCCAGCAGCCGATGCACCGTCAGGTCCGGGTACCGTCGGATGGGCGAGGTGAAATGGCAGTAGCAGGAGCTGGCCAGGGCGAAATGGCCTTCGGTTTCTGGACTATAGACGGCCCGTTGCAGGGAGCGGAGCGCCGCATAATGGACGGCGTGTTGTTCGGGCCGACCGGTGGTTTGCTGGAGCACCTTTTGCAGCTCGAAGCGGTCTTCCAGATTGTTGGTTTTCAGGCCCAATTCTTGGAGGAACTCGGCCAATTCGCGCAGCTTTTTGGTGGTAGGCGGTTTGTGGATACGGCGCAGAAACGGGATATTGTCGTCCCGGAGCCGTTCGGCCACCGCCTCGTTAGCCGCCAGCATGAACTCTTCGATGATCTGATGGCTTTCGGTGTTTTCGACCAGTCGGGCGCCGCTTGCCCGGCCTTGATCGTCCAGGAGGATTTTCACTTCGGGCAGCGTAAGTTCCAGGGCGCCCCGTTCCATGCGTCGGCGGCGCAACGTCATGGCCAACTCGTGCATTCGGCCAAGCAGGTCATGGACTTTCGCTCCGAGCTTTCGTCGCCAGGCGCCTCGATCGGCCAGGAAAGCATCTACCTGTTCATAGGTCAGTCGTTTGGCGCTTCGGATAGCCGAGTGGCAAAAGTCTACTCCTACCCGCTCGCCTTCTGGCGTATATTCGATGAAGACCGATTTCGTATAGCGAAGTTTACCCGGTTGCAGGCTGGCCAGGCTGTTGGAGATCGTCTCCGGAAGCATGGGCAACACCCGATCCGGCAGATAGACGCTGGTGGCTCGACGCCGGGCCTCCTGATCCAAGGCCGACTCCGGACGCACAAAATACGACACATCCGCAATATGCACCCCCAACAGCCAATTGCCGGTGGGAAGTTTCTCCAGCGAAATGGCGTCGTCGAAATCGCGGGCATCTTCCGGGTCGATGGTGATGATGGTTTCCGCCGTAAGGTCCCGTCGCCAGGGGGGAATCAGTTCTTCAAAGGCGTCGGCTTCCCGTCGGGCCTCTTCGAGCACCTCCTCGGGAAACTCATCCGGCAGGTCAAACTCCCGGATGATCGACAGCGTATCAACGCCCGGTTTACCCCGGGGGCCGAGCACCTCGGTGATGACTCCTTCGCCTTCATGCCAGGGCGAAGGAAATCGCACCATTTCGAAGACCACCTTATCGTCGGGCCGCACGTTTTTCGCCCCCGGATCGCCCACCGGAATAGGCTTGGCGAACACGGCGCCATCCACCTGCACATAGCCTCGGCCGGCCCGTTCGAAATAGACGCCCACAAACTGGTGGGTCTGCCGTTGGAGCACTCGGAGGATTCGGCCCCGCAGTTTGCCTTTTGGCCCTCTGGCTCGGCTCAGTTCGACCACGACTTCGTCGCCGCTGGAGGCGTCGCCGGCATATTGGGCTGGGATGTAAATATCCTCACCACCGTTTTCACGCCAGCCGGGGGTTTTTATTCGGACGAATCCATGACCGGCCGTCATCCGGCGGAAAACCCCCACCAGTTGAGCGGCCGATTTGGTCGGTGCTGTTCCGCCCTCTGCGCCGACCAGCATCACCCGGCCCGCCTGATAGAGAAGTTCCCCACGGTCGGCCATTCGTTTGATAAGCTTTCTTAGATTGGCCGTCTGCTGTTTCGACAGTCCCAAGTGCTGGGCCAAACCACGCACTTTCATCGGCTGATAGTCCGGCCGACGGAGTAGTTGCAAAATCGTCTCTTTCAATTCGCTTTCATTCATTGCTGAACACCTCCCTACCTCGGAGAAGGCACAGCCTTACATTCGGTTGCCGAAGAGGGAGTATTTTTCTATTTTAACCTTGTCGAGGTGTCGGGAAACATTTTATTTGGCCAAAAGGAGGCGGAAGCCTGTCGATCGCCTGGTGCATTAAGCGCCTTCTTTGATCGCCTGAACAATGTCCAAAATGGCCTTTTTGCCGTCGGCGAAGTACATCAACGTATTGTCCGCCGCAAAAAGCGGGTTCGGAATACCGGCAAAACCGGGGCTGAGGCTCCGTTTGATCACCACCACCGTGCGGGCCTTATCTACGTCCAAGATCGGCATCCCGGCAATCGGGCTATTGGGATCGGTTCGGGCCAAGGGGTTGACTACATCGTTGGCCCCGATGACCACGGCCACATCCGTCTGCGAGAAGGTGGGGTTGATTTCGTCCATTTCTTTGAGTTTTTCGTAGGGGACTTCGGCCTCGGCCAGAAGCACGTTCATATGGCCGGGCATTCGGCCCGCCACCGGATGGATGGCAAATTCGACTTCTACGCCGCGGGATTCCAGCAGGGCGGCCAATTGGCTGACCGCATGTTGGGCCTGCGCCACGGCCATCCCATAACCCGGCACAAACACCACCCGCCGGGCGCTGTCGAAAAGCATGGCGATTTCTTCCGCCGAAGTGGCCTTCACTCGACCAGCGTAAATCTCGTCCGCCTTGGCCGTGTCTTCTTCGGCTGTGAACACGCCAAAGATTACGTTGACCAACGAACGGTTCATCGCCTTGCACATCAGTTGCGACAGGATCACTCCGGAGGCCCCGACCAACGCCCCGGAAATGATCAGCACCGCATTGTTGATGACAAACCCGGTGGCCGCCGCCGCCAGCCCAGAATAACTGTTTAGCATGGCGATGACCACCGGCATATCGGCCCCGCCGATCGGATTCACCAGCGTCAGCCCCAAAACAGAACAAACAACCACCAACGCCAAATAAAGCCAGCCGTTGCCCGGATGCAGAAAACTGGCCGCCCCCAATCCCAGCACAATAAGTCCCAGCAGGGCGTTAATGGGTTGCTGGGCCGGGTACCGGATCGGTTTCCGGAACCACCGATATTCCTCCAACTTGGCAAAGGCTACCAAACTACCAAAAAAGGTTACCGCTCCAATCACTCCGGAAAGCACCGTCGCCAGGGCCACGTCCCACGGAGTTGACAGCCCTTTGAGGTTGCGTTGCAGCAGTTCGGCGCCGGCCACCAGCACGGAAGCTCCCCCACCAAAACCGTTCAGCAGGGCCACCATCTGCGGCATGGCCGTCATCCGAACTCGAATCGCCAATACCGCCCCGATAATACCGCCAACCACCAGCCCCGCCAACAGGACGCCCAATGTACTGCTGATAGGTTTTTCGGCGCCCTCTTTCAAAGCCAACGGCACGGTGGCCAACACCGCCAGCAACATCCCCAACGCACCGGTCAGGTTGCCTCGGACCGCCGTGCGCGGATGGCAAAGCATCTTCAAACAAAAAATAAACAAAACGGCCGCCAAAAGATAAACCAGATAACTCAGTTCCCAAGGAATGTTCGGCATCGGCAAAACCTCAGCAATTGCGAAAAAGCTCACCACGCACAGGTTGCGAAAGGGCCATCCATTGGATTCTTGCCAAACAGCAATCCAGAGTTTTCCCTCTACTCCTTCCGTTTGAACATGCCCAACATGCGGTCGGTTACCAAAAAACCGCCCACGACGTTGATCGTCGCAAAGACCACGGCCAAAAAACCCAAAATGGATATGGCCGCCTCGGTGGACCAAATTGCCGTAAACCCGCTGCCCGCCGCCACCAAAGAACCGACCAACGTAATGCCCGAAATGGCGTTCGAGCCGGACATGAGCGGCGTGTGCAATAGCGGCGGAATCTTCGTAATCACCTCATAACCGACAAAACAGGCCAAGACAAAAATAGCCAGGTTCACCACCAGCGGCGTTCGCGCCGCCTCCTGCACCGGCTGCGCCTCCACCGTCGCCCATACCAGCATATCCAAACCCACCAACATCGTTTTCTCTCCTCATCGTTTTGCTAGAAGTTCGTCGTCATTCCGCCGAATCTCCGCGCCTTTGTTTTTTCGCAATCTCCCCGCCCTGCCCTGTCATTCTTGCGCAAGCAGGAATCTCGATTCGCCTTTCCTTTCTGGTCGTCGAGAGGTCGGCCGGACCGCCGCTTCCGCGGGAATATCGCAGGCCGTCGATTTCTTTACGATTCCCAGGTCAGCAACCCCTTCATTTCCCGGCTGCCTGAAGCAATTGCTGTACCCTGGGATGCACGATTTGCCCATTTCGTACGACCAAGGTTTCTCGAAGGATCTCGTCGTCCCGGTCCAGTTCGATCTGACCTTGTTTATTGAGCAGGTGTAAAAGGAACGTCGATATATTTTTGGCGTACATTTGGCTGGCGTGGTAAGGGACCTCGGCCGGCAGGTTCATCGGCCCCAGGATGGCAACCCCATGATGGTGGACGGTCTGGCCTGGCTGGGTGAGTTCACAATTGCCGCCCCGCTCGGCGGCCAAATCCACAATGACCGACCCAGGCCGCATCCCGGCCACCATCTCCTGAGTAATCAGTACCGGCGCCTTTTGGCCGGGGATCATGGCTGTGGTGATGACCACATCGCTCTCGGCCACCCAGCGGCTCATCATTTCCCGTTGTTTTTTGTAGAACTCATCGCCGAGTTGCCGGGCGTAGCCGCCGCGATCTTCCGCCCCTTGGGTTTCCAAACCCAATTCGACGAACTTGGCCCCGAGGCTCTGCACCTGCTCCTTGACTGCAGGGCGCACGTCGTAGGCCGACACCACCCCGCCCAGCTTGCGGGCGGTAGCAATGGCCTGCAAGCCAGCCACCCCCGCCCCAACGACAAACACCTTGGCCGGCGTGATCGTCCCCGCAGCCGTCATCAGCATCGGAAACATCTTGGGCAACTGCACGGCCGCCAAAAGTACCGCCCGATACCCCGCCACCGTCGCCATCGACGAAAGAACATCCATGCTCTGCGCGCGGGTGATCCGCGGCAAAAGCTCCAGGGCAAAGACCGTCAGCCCCCGCTGGGCCAACGGCTGGAATCCCTCTGGACGGCCCAACGGGTCGCACATGCCAATAAGCACTTGACCGGATCGAAGCTGCGCCAGATCGGCTTCCGGCAACGGTCCCGCCCCGGCAACCCGGACCATCAGCAACACCTCGGCCTGAAGGGCCTCGATCCGGGAGACCACACGGGCGCCGTGCGAGGCGTACTCCGCGTCTGGATACCCGGCCGATTGACCTGCACCGGTTTCGACCAACACCTCCAGACCGGCTTTCTTCAGGGCCGGTATTACCCCTGGAACCACCGCTGCCCGGGTTTCCCCCGGCGCAGTTTCACGCAGCAGACCAACTCGCACCATGGAAAAAACTTTGCCTCCGAATGCCCTACCGCCCCTTTGCCTCAATCTATATAGAAATATGAATTATACTCAGCCAGGAAATCCCTTGGTAGGGCCTGTAAAAAACGAGCCGGTTGCGCCGGTGTATCCTGCCACCCGAAGGAGAGCCCCTGAGGCGTTGGCCCCCCTGCTCTCCTGGTATTTGCTTCGTGCCTTTGTGCGCAACCGGCCCGAAAATTTTTAAATTTAAAGCGACGTTTCCTCCCCTAAATGGGGCCTTCTTTCCACGCTCCGCTAAAAGATATACCGATTGACGATATTCTCCAGCAGTTCTTGGCGGCCGCTTTGATTGGGGGCGGCGTCGCCCTTGGCCAACATATATTGTTCCAAGGTCTTGAAGTTATGCTTGCCGGCCTCGATTTCCGCTCCGACGCCGGTGTCCCAGGAGCTATAGCGCTCCTGGAGCATACGGTCCAGTTCGCCCTCGGCCCGGATTTGAGCGGCAATTTTCAGCCCCTTGGCAAACGTGTCCATGCCGCCGATATGGGCGTAGAAGAGATCGATCGGCTCGAAACTTTCCCGCCGCACCTTGGCGTCGAAGTTCACTCCGCCGGGCGCTAAGCCGCCTTTATACTTCAGGAAGGCCAGCATGATCTTCGTGGTCATGTAAACATCTGTCGGAAATTGATCCGTGTCCCACCCCAAGAGCATATCGCCCGTATTGGCGTCCACCGAACCCAAAAACCCCTGGTGTCCGGCGTATTCCAGTTCATGTTCCACGTTATGCCCGGCCAAGGTGGCGTGATTGGTCTCGATATTCAGTTTGAAATACTTTTCCAGGCCATAGGCCCGCAGAAAATTGATGCAGGCCGCCGCGTCGGAATCGTACTGGTGTTTGGTCGGTTCCTTCGGCTTGGGTTCGATGTAGAATTGCCCTGTAAAGCCGATCTCCTGGGCGTACTCGACGGCCATGTGCAAGAACCGGCCCAAATGGTCCAGTTCTCGCTTCATGTTCGTATTCCACAGCGTGGAATAGCCTTCCCGACCGCCCCAAAACGTGTACCCCGATCCGCCTAATTCTTTCGTTACCTCCAGGGCCTTTTTCACCTGAGCGGCCGCATAGGCAAAGGCGTCCGCATTCGGACTGGTGGCCGCCCCGTGCATGTAGCGGGGATGGCTAAACAAATTGGCCGTCCCCCACAAAAGCCGAATCCCCGTCCTCTCTTGCTCCTCCTTGATCACCTTGACCACCGCGTCCAGGTTGCGGTTGCACTCCGCCAAGGTGTCCCCCGCCGGCGCCACGTCCCGGTCGTGGAAACAGTAAAACCGGACACCTAACTTTTCGCAAAACTCAAAAAAGACCCGAATCCGCCGCTGGGCGTTTTCCACCGTGTCCTGGCCGCCCTCCCAAGGCCGAAGCATCGTGGGCGCACCGAACGGGTCCGCTCCAGTGCCCCGCATCGTATGCCAAAACGCCACACTAAACCGCAAGATTTCCCGCATCGGTTTGCCTTCCACCAGTTCCTCCGGATTGTAATGCCGGAAGGCCAGCGGGTTTTTCGACTCCGGTCCCTCATACTGGATTTTCGGAATGTCGGCAAAAGCAGTCATCACGTCTCCTCCAGAAAACCTTTGTTACTAACCCCAGATACGTCAACAATCTGTTCGATGCCTTCTTCGCCTCCCCACGCCGCACGATCAACCCATGATCTCCTCCTCCGATGTCGGATGGAAACACCGACTGGCTGCGCCGTCAAGAGGCCCTGTGGGAAAAGCTTTCCTGTCAAACTTCCGTTAATATACCACCGGGCCAGAGGCCGACAAGATGGGGCCTTGAAAATCCGTTGTTCCCCCGCTTCAGAAGCACAAACCCTGGTAATGCTTAGGGTCTGGCATCCGGTCGGCAATTGGCCCATAACAGGCGGCGTACCAGGCGGGATGGTCAAGGCCCAGGGGTGTGTCGGTTCCGTAGCGTGCGGAAGGATGAGAGGCGGCATGGGCCGGTGGCAATAGAGGACTTCAACCACTAGAGCTTGATGCTAGCAACAGGATGCTATCCCAAACGGTTGTAGGTCGGTGGCGACATCGCAACCGGCTCCAGACGGCAGGGGACCGTCTTCAAATTCAGAACCAAATGACATATAATAAAGTTGCTGTCTATCGGGCGGCTGAGGTGGCGACTACGGGGCCGATGTCGTTGCTCTGCTCCCGGCGGCAGATTTTCCTTCTGGGACATAAACTTTACTGGAAACGGACTTCGACTGGAACATAACTCCAATGGAGAGGGGAGTTAACTGGGACGGAACTCCAATGGGGACGTAGCTCAACTGGGAGAGCACTAGCTTTGCAAGCTAGGGGTTGGCGGTTCGAGCCCGCTCGTCTCCACTCCAGGCATGTGCCCGGAATCTGTAAGGCCCAGGGGGCTTCTTGCGCCCCCGATCGCAACATTTAGAGGCTCTAACAAAACGAAGCCCCAAAAGATTCGACCTATTCTCCCTCCCTGAAGGAAGTGAGTACTGGAGTTTTGCAAATTGGGGACTTCGAGGGTTCTTCTACCCTACAGACCCTCAAAAAACACGGAATTTTTGAGGGGGATTATCCAGGGGCCCCCTGAACAGGTCCATTTTGCAAAACTCCAGTGAGTAGGAAGGCCGTTTTGTTAGAGCTTCTTCGCCTATTTACCCTATGGGACAGGCTGGGCAGGCGTGTGGCTGGGAGCCTTTCGTATTGGTTCCTTCGTCTTGGTTTGTTCCTCTTGTATTTGTTCCTTTGTCTTGGGAGTGTCTTTTGTGTTGTCGGATGAAAAGATGTTGAAAATCATAACAATCACAATCACAGAAAGACAGCCTATGCCGGAGACCTTCCCTGTTCCTTCTTTTTGATTTCGGATATCTTTTCTGGGGTTAGTTTGTAGCCACCGTTTGGACAGGCGACCAGCAATTTCGCTGATTTTCTTTTTACACTCAGGACAGGTTATCATTGCCATAAGAATTTTATTCGACTAACGAAGATAGCCGAGGGGGCGAAACACTGTTCGGCGCATCGGATTGTTCGGCTTCGACTTCATAGTATGTCTTCCAGTATTTCCACGACCATTTTCACACAACCTTTGCAGGTCTTATTCAAAAGGTCGTTTTCCTTGAAGTATTGCTGCCCCTCCGGGGTGGTCAGGTCGCAACCATTCAGTAGCGCGCGGCAGTTGCACGTACCCAGCTTTGCTTCAAATCGAGACATCAGTTCCCGAACTCTCCGGTACGTTTCCTCTGTGACCGCTCGGTCCTGTCCCTCGCCGCGTCCGTACTTGAGTCCAAGGGTGAGGATGCCTCCGGCAATTGCGCCGCAAACCTCCTGTCTTCGTCCCATGCCGGCCCCGAAGCCGCACACCAATTTCAGCGCCAAATCCTTATCGAGGCCCAAATCATCGCAGAAAGAATAAAGAACCGATTGGGCGCAATTGTATCCGGCAAGAAACTTCTTCTCAGCAATATCGCTTCTTGTGCTCATAAGTCTTCCTTCGCCTAACGGCCAAGCTCAGCCGCGCCGCCGAAGGTGGCGTCGGCTGCAGCGGCGGGTTAGCCCGCCGATTTGTTTAGATAGACTCTCCACCTTTTGCACGATCATATGCCCAAATTGCGAGATCAACTTCTTGCACAGCCCATCCCAACTCGGCCGCAAGACGTTTTATTTCACGAAGGTATCGCTTGTAATCAGAAATTGAGAACGTTGTTCTCTCTTCTTCGAATATCTGTCTCCACCCACGAAAATCAATCACAGCGTATCTTTCTGGGAACACCAGCGCAAGAATCGCAGATGCTACAGGCACACCCACTCCACGAAGACAACACAAAATACCAAGTCGCAACTCTATCTCATAATCTTCGTCAGGATGAGTTATAGAAAGTGCTGCACCTGTAACTGTTCGGATAACGTTTTCTGTGTTTACTTTCCGCCTTTCTTTCTGTCTTCCATATTGTCCGCACAGTTTCCAATTTAGAATCTCATCGAATTCTTCAAGTGTCAAGTATAGTGGATGACGTTCACTTCGCAGGCGCGCAAATTTGGCCTTGAGATGCTCAGTAAGGTCATAGTCGTCGCTCAATGTCCTATATGGAACGAGTTGAACTGCTTTAATCATCTTCACTGCCTCCCAGATTATGCGGATAGACGGGCTAACGGCTTGCGCTTCACCTGCGCCGCGAAGCGCAGCGGAGCGGCGTCAGGTGCAAGCGCGTGTTGGGTTGCCTTTCGATTTAAGAAGAAGCTCTTTTCTTTGTCAGAGATTTTATCAGTTCATCCTTGTCTATCACAGGGTCGTACAATTCTTTCCTTACTTCTCGGCTGGTCATATCAATTCGTATGCGACGTAAGAACTCTCGAAAGTCACGATTAATGCTAGATAACTTATTCACAGTATCCCAATCCACAACTTCTTTAACTCTCGCTGGAAGTAGGATTTCTGTCGAATCAGGGTCATCAACATCCAACTGAATAATACCTATACCGAAGGCTGTTGATAGTCTCTTCAACTCATTCATAAAGTCGTCATCGGTATCAATGGTAGCTACTACCAAATACCCTTCATTTGCCCAAGACGAGTTAGAAACGGCTTGAAAAAAGGCTTCCCGAAGATTGGCTATTGTTAATTCGCGTTTTAGTTCGAATGAATACAACTTGACCGCAGTATTCCCCATTATTGTACTGACTTCTACGACTTCGCTATCCCAATCGCGAAACGGGAAGTAACACCCAACAATATCTGGATGAACCCATTCCCCAAAGCCTTTTTTGTCCGATCTGTTATGGCTGATGGTCTTCAAGTAGGCTTTCAGATAATAAAAGCCATAATACACCATCAGAGGATGTAAATCTTTTTCGAGAAACTCAGGTTTTTGAATTTGTGAAGCAACTGGAGTTTCTTGAACTCTGCCGCCCAATCTATCAAGCTGGCTTTTAAGAATGAAACGCTTTGGGCGCGCACCAATTGGCGCAAACACCGTTGAAGGATTATCCCGAACGTCTACGTAAATCAACGCACCAAGCGTTGCCCACGGCGTTTTCCCTTTGGAATCAACGAGTTTGTCATAACCTTTAGTTACAGCAACTTGCCAGATTTCAGAAGCTGTAAGAGGTTGTTCCACTTCACTCAAAACTCTTTGTGCCATCTGTAGAAATGTGATCGGCATTTTGTCACCATACCTTTGTGACTACAAGGGCAACCCAACTCGTTGTTAGAATGATCCGCCTATCACCTATGGACTGCTTGGTTGCAGCCTAACACGCATTCCCCGTTGTGTTGTAAGTCAGGTTGAGTCAAGGGGTTGCATCGTTTTTCTCCTCTTTGGTGCGTGTTAGACTGTTTCAGCCTAGCGCTCATCGGGCCGGCGAACCAAGCCCTCCGCGGGACTGCGCACGCCGCGCCCGCCTCGGTTCAAAACGTGCGTGTAGATCACGCTCATGAGAAGGTCTTTGTGTCCCAGGAGTTCCCGCACAGTGCGAATATTATACCTCAGGCAGGAGGTGCGCGGCAAGCAAGTGCCGAAAGGTGTGGGTGGTGAGCCGCCTGGGGAAGCCGGCCTTTCGTACAGCCGTCCCGGTCCATTGCACTAACCCCAATTCTCATCGTAATTGAGGAGATTATGTCAAACGTCCGCTGGATCGGAGACAAAGGGCAGCCTGAGGCGTACGGCGTTTTTCTTTACTAAGCTCTCTGGCGGTTTCACGCGCCCTTGTGTGGATTAGTGTAGCAGAGGCCCACTTGTCCATCAAGGAGGCCGCATGAGCGACGAAACCCAAGCAGGGGCAGAGCGTTACGCTTTCGGCCTGGTACAGTTAGGCAAGACTACCCACCGGCGGAAATGGGATAGGTTTTCCGTAATAGTTCAAGCAAACGGAAAAACCTCATGGCGTCATCTCCGCGAAAGTTCCCGATCCACGATTCCCTCTGCCTTGGCGGCGCGGATTTGTGTAGCTACCCATGACTCAGCAGGGAGGGTTCGAGGTCGAGGAGGGAGGACGGAGATGTTCTTTTTCTACTTCCAGGATTTTCTGGATGCGTCGAGCGTGTCGGCCGCCGTCAAAGGGGGTGTTGAGCCAGATTTCTACCATCCGGTCAATGAGCCGCTCTCCTAATAGGTCCGCCGACAGACACAGCACATTGACGTCGTTATGGCGTCAGCTCATTTCGGCCGTGAAATCGTCGTGGCAGGGGGCGGCGCGGACGCCCGGGAATTTATTTGCCGCGATACACATTCCCAGGCCGGTTCCGCAGATGAGGATTCCACGCTCCACTTCGCCTTGGCTGACGCGGGAGGCGACTTGGGCCGCAATGTCGGGATAATCGCACGGTTCGGCCGTAAAACAGCCGTAGTCTTCCACTTCGTGGCCTAAACGGCGAAGCAATTCGACCACTTTGGAACGGACTTCAAAACCGCGATGGTCGCTGCCGACCGCAATTTTCATGGTAGTTCTAACTCCTGGAGGCGAACTTGAAGGGCCCGTTGGATTTGTTGGGCGCAACGGCGATAGCGCTCCACAGGGCCGCCGATGGGGTCGGCAATGTCGATCCCTTCGGGAGACAGAAGGAAGGTACGTTCGGCGGCCTCCGGCCATTGCGCCAAGATGGCCTGCCGATGGGCATGTGTCATCGTGAAAATATAATCCGCATGTCGGACCAGGGTTTCGCTCACCGGCTGGGTCTGGTGGTCCTTGAGGTCGATCCCATAGGCGCCGATGACTTCGACGGCTTCTGGACTGGCCGGAGCGCCTAGCACCGCGGCGATTCCCGCAGACATGACCAGCACCCCGGCCTCTTCGATCTGATCGGGCGGGCAGCCGAGTCGATCGGAGATCATCTTGCGGGCCAACGCCTCCGCCATAGGGCTTCGGCAGGTGTTGCCCGTGCAAACAAACAAAAGAAGTACACTGGCCAGCCGTTTGAGCGTTTGTTCCGGCACGACGCCGGGCCGAAGAATCCGGTAGCTAGCGCCCTCGACCTGGACGACGGCTGAGGGTGCGCCGAACCGGGTGGGACCATCGTCCAAGATCAAAGCCAGGTCCTTGCCGAGAGCCTCGATCACTTCCTGAGCGGTGCGGGCGTCCGGTTGTCCGGTCCGATTGGCGCTGGTAAGCACCAAAGGCCCCACCATCATCCGCAACACATCCAGGATGACCGGATGTCCGGGCACCCGAAGCCCCAACGTACCCCGCGGCGCAACCGCTTTTTGAACCTCCGGAGGCAGCCGACGACTCAACCCCTCCGGATGGGAATCGTTGAGCACCAAAGTAACCGGCCCAGGCCAACATCGTCGCGCCAACCGTTGGGCCAACCGACTCATGTCGGGAACATAATCCCGGGCTTGGTCGGCGCTATATAAGGCAAGAGTCAAGGGATGGCCTGCGCTTCGGCCTTTGGCTTCCAACAACCGACGCACCGCGGAACCGTCCAACGCCCGCGCCGCCACCCCGTACACCGTTTCGGTCGGAAAAGCCACCAATTTCCCCTCCATCAAGGCTTGGACCGCCTGGTGAATCACATCCCGAGGGTCTTCGGCCCGACGGAGATCAATCAGTTGCGGCAACATAACAGTTCGGCGCCCTGGGTTATCCTACAAACGAATATCGTCTTCCCCCTGCCCAATCGCCAAGATTCTGCATCGGCTATCTGTGCCCGCCCTCGACCCCTACGAATCGAGCCGGTCCGGCGTTTGGTCCCCCGGCCGTGCCGATCAGGGGCGTACAACGACCTCCAGAAATCTCCTGAAAGGATAGGTGAACCCTTTCCCGGTTGTTATCCGGATAGCTTGGCGGCAGGATTCCTTGGCCATCCCCTGCTTTCTGGGGTAATTTTGTTTGACGTAATACCTTGATTTTTAGACGCTTACAGCATTCCTTCAATATAGGAAGCCGCCGGGGCGGGCGTCAAGTTCCTTTTTCGCCGGCGTACGGGATTCTCCCCATAGGACTTTCTAGTCTGACCGGATCGGATAGCCCCGAGGAGACCGTCGGTGGGAGTGCAATCGCATCTTTCCCGCCATTATATATTGTAGTACGAAAGGGAGCTTGCAGGGACCGGCCAGACTCAACCTAGGAAAAACGTAACATTTTAGCCGAATGCAGTACCTTGTCACTGCCGTCCAAACGCCCAATCTAGGCTTCTGGCAGCCGCTACTTGAGAGGAATACCAATGTAGCCGCCTCATAGGACCCTGGATTCCCGCTAGAGCGGCAGAGACAATCTGCGGTGGACTGCCGCTAGAGCGGCAGTGACATATTTGCCGGAAAATCTCAGGTTTTACTACGAAAATCCCGGCACTTCTGCACTCGGCTGAATGATTACAGTCGAAGTTGTTTTCAGTGAAGTTTTTTGGTATTCGTTTCGTGGTGTCGTAAGGTGGGGATACGGTTTAGGACGCTGTTTGCGTGCCCGCGGTTCGGAACGGTTGGGCCGATCGCCGACGCGCCGACGGGCGATCGCCGCCAACATCGTGGAATAGAGGTCGTGAAGACACGATTGCCGAGCAA
>JAKPGL010000117.1 GCA_029550925.1 Planctomycetota bacterium | reverse complement strand
CATACCAACCCGCTCGAGTGCTAGCGCGGACGACATCCCGGCGGTAACCCGAAAGATGGGCGAATTTTAGCTTCTGCCCGGTATTTGGCGATCATCCCACACTGGGTAAACTCCAGGGGGCTAATAAATCTCTTATAGGGTAGCACCGTCTGTCAGACGGTAAGGTTCCGGTCCATGGAGGACAACAGAATGCCCCTCCTTCAGACGGGTACCGCCGCCGAAAACAGCAATGGAATCCCTGGCATCAGAGGTCCCCGCCGTCTAGAACTCCAAAATAGCGGTATTGGACTTACTGCTGCTTGTCTCCAGAGGCCAAATTGGCAATCATTTCTCGCTGCAAGCGGGTGAAGGTGATCTTTTTATAGTTATCTCGTTCCCACAGCACGCCCACGCTACCGTCCGGCAGCACCGTCAGGTCGGAGTAGGCGGCCGGCTCGGCGGCCAAAATCCGCTCCTGACCGAAGGTCTTCCCGTCATCGGAGCTTAGTTGGAGGATGAGGGTATGTCGGCCTGGGCCTTTAGGGCCGGTCCAGATCAAAAGGTCCTGTTCCCTCCCGCTAGCAGAACGCGGAAGCCGTTCGATCGCACAGGCCACCGGCGTAACCTGATGACCGGGCTGGGGCTGGGACCAGGTTTGGCCGCGGTCTCGGCTGACGGTTCGCCAGCGGTGGGGGCCTTTGGATTGACGTATGTCCATCATCAGGTTGCCGTCCGACAGTTCTACCAGTTGGTTTTCATCGCCCTCCTTGCCGCCGGGCACAAACTCGCTTCGCCGCCACGTGCGTCCATGATCGTCGCTATAAATGGCAAAATTCTGCCAGCCTTCGTATTTCCAACAGGGAACCAGAAGCCGACCCTGCCGATCCTGAATCGCTCCGCCCGGCCCTGGGACCGTAATCCGCCAATGGGGGTCTTTCATGTCCCGGGCCACGCTGGTCAGATCCATCGGATCGGACCAGGTCCGGCCGTGATCGTCGCTCCATCGGGCCAAAAGGAGCACATCATCCGTACCGGGCCGGGCCGTGTGGGTATTTCGTTCTGGTCGGCACCGCAAATAAAACACCCAAAGCCGCTTGTTCGTCCGATCCAGCACGGTAGCCGGGTTGGCCGCCGACCATAGCTCCCCGGGGTCTTCGATCACCTTCATGGCCGACCAGGTAACTCCGCCGTCCTCGCTCCGTTTGAGCACCAGGTCGATGTCCTGTTTGCCGAAGCCGGGATCGTTCAGGTTATGTTTTCTGGCCTCGGCAAAGGCCAGCAAGCTGCCATCGGCGGCCGCCTCGATAGCCGGTATCCGATAGGCAAAATAGCCGTCCTGGCCCGCATGAAAGACATCCACATGTTTTAGCACCGCTGAGGCCGCCGCCGGTTTTCCAGAAGGTGTATCCGCCTCAGCCGCCAACCAACCTAAAACCACATACATTCCAAGTTCCACCATGACAGAATCCCCCTTTTTGCTAGAAGGAGGTTAAGGAACATTTACCGGTAAATGGAAGAAATTTATCCTGGTCTTTTCCTGGCGGGTAAAAGTTAGGGGGCGTTCGGGCGGGGCTGTTCGGTGGGAGGAGACCGGAACTGGTGGGCCAGGCGAAGCCGGCGGCGGTGCAGGTGTTTCTCCACTTGGTCCGGGGGCGGCCTGGGGGGATGCCTTCTCGGACCGCCAGGCAGGCAAACGGATGAAGTTCCCGAGCCAGCCGAAACCGCTCTTCACCCGGCGTCGCCCGGTATCGCTCGATCTGCCGCCGAAGGGGCTTTTCCGGATCCATCGGAATGATCTCCCAGTTCCAATCGGGATACTATTATTTGATCATTCTGCCTCGCCGCCTCGCTCTACGGCAATCCGCCCCGGTGATAAAGGGAAAAAGACTGCTGCCCGGTAAGGGAAGCAGCAGGCGGATTGGCAGGGGGTGTGGCGTCGGCGAGTTGGTCCGGAGGGGGCTTGGCCGGCAGGAGTTTGCCGGGCGCCAGCAAGCCCTCCGGGTCGAACGCCTCTCGGACCCGCCGCATGGCTTCCAAGTCCGCCGGGGCAAACTGTCGGGGCATGAGCGGCAGTTTTTCGACGCCGACGCCGTGCTCGGCCGTGATGCTGCCGCCGCACTCCAGGCAGGCTGCCAGCAGTTCGTAGCTGGCGGCCAGCGCCCGACGCACTTCCTCCGGGTTGTCCTGATCGAAAAGCAGGATGGGGTGGATATTGCCGTCGCCCGCATGGGCTACGTTGACAATGCGGATATGATGCTGTCGGCTGATCTCGGCAATGCGGCGGACGATCCGTGGCAATTGGGTGCGCGGGACCACGCCGTCCTGGATGCAGTAGCTGGGGCTGAGTCGGCCCACCGCGCCGACGGCCATTTTCCGGCATTTCCACAATTGAGTTCGTTCTTCGGCGCTGGAGGCGTGGAGAATTTGACGGGCGTTCCAACGTCGGCACACTTCGACGATCCGGGCCAGTTGCTCGTCCAGACCTGCCGATAGCCCATCCACCTCAATAATGACCACCGCCTCGGCGTCCAGCGGGAAGCCGAAATGATAGGCTTCTTCCACGGCGGCCAAGATGCCCTGGTCCATCAGTTCCATAGCGGCCGGGATGATCCCCTGGCCGATGATGTCGCTAATCGCATTGCAGGCGTCCTCTACGTCGGCAAACACGGCCCGGAGCGTCCGATAGTCCTGCGGATTGGGCGTGAGCCGAAGCCAGAGCTTGGTCAGGATGGCCAGCGTGCCTTCACTGCCTACCAGGAGGCCCAAAAGATCATAGCCGGGCGGGTCCAGGGCCGGTCCCAGTTGCAGGCATGAGCCGTCGGCCAAGACCACCTCCAGACCCAACACATGATTGCCAGTAACCCCGTATTTCAGGGTGTGGGGACCGCCGGCATTGGTGGCTACATTGCCGCCCAGCGTGCTAGCCGTCTGACTGGACGGGTCCGGCGCAAAATGCAGTCCGGTCCCTTCCAGGGCGCGAGCCAACTGGACGTTGAGCACACCGGGTTCGACAACGGCCATTCGATTGCGGGGGTCGATCTGGAGGATGTGGTTCATGCGGGTCATGGCCACGAGCACGCCGCCGCCAAGGGGCGTACAGCCGCCGGCCAAACTGGTGCCCGCTCCACGGGCCAAAATGGGAACCCGATACTGTCCGCACAGGCGGACTATTTCGACCACTTCGGCCGTGCTGCGAGGAAAGACGACCAGATCTGGCCGATGTTTTTCCAGGGTGTAGCCATCGCACTCATAGACGGCCAGATCGCTCGGGGTGCTCAGTACGCCGTCCCAGCCCACGATACGACGAAACTTGCGCGCTAAAACCGAAACAGCGGCCCAACCAGCGTGCATACGGCGCGTCCTCATCGAGGATTGGCTTAAGAACTATTTTTTCAGCGGTCGGCCAAGGAGCGATTCGACCTTGGCTACCTTTGATTCTAATCCGCCGACGCGGTCTCGGCGATAGTCGAACTTGATAATACACTCAATTCGGTCGCAGTCTTGGGCCATGGCTTCAAAACACTGTCGGACCACCTCCAGACAGCGGTCCAACGGGCCTTCCAGGATGGTACCCATGGCATGGGTACGGTAGTCCAAGCCGCTGGCCTCGATAATTTCCAAGCTGCGGGCCACGTATTGGCTCACGCTCGGCCCCTTGTCCAAGGGAAACATCGTAAAATCCAATAGCACCATCGACCGATCCCTTTCCATATACCATATAACCCGAAAAGAAAGTCTCCTGGGGAATCCCCCCTTGCTGATTATGTCATTTTAGGGCGAATTTTACCGGCAAGCAGCTCTTCCAATTCCCGGTGGACTTGGAGATAGGCTGCCCATTGGCGGAGATAGCCCAGATCGAGCGGATCGACCTGGACGGCATAGACGCCGGCGGCGTCGCTCGGTCAACCCAAATCTTCTCCAGGGGAGTTCCCGGATGGAGGAAAGGCTAAAACAAGCGGCCTGTCGGCGGCTAGCGCCGCCTTCCCACCATACGCCAACATGGGGAGACACCAATGGTTATACTCTGTCCATTAAGGTCTATGTCGATGGGCCTGGACAAACCGGAATATCTGTTCCGATCGGGCCAGCTCAATGCGCTGACGCAACATCGTATCCACTTCTTCCGGCGCAGCATGCGGGAAATTGGCGTCGGATGCCCTGCCGGGCCACATTGCAGGCAAACTTATGCAAGTCCAATGCGACTTTCAGCTCCTCTTGGCCGCTGAAAGCTCGATACCGCTCGTGTCGCTACAGAGCTTCTTCAGGAGTTATGATCCGAAAGGGTTTGACAAACCCGGTCCTTGTCGCCCCAATAAGCATCGGGAGTTTTCGTGGAAATTTTCGCGGCCCCAGAAAAAGGACGTACCCGAACGATGCTCGTTCGTATCGGGACCTGCTCTTGCGATTCCCCATCGCAGAACTACTTACGATTCTGTGTAGAACTGTCGGACCCGCATGAGGGCGTCAAAACCGGGCCGCTGCAAACAATCTTCCAGGCATTGCATGGCCGGGTGTTCCGGCGGCAAAAGCTCATACCGGCGTTTCACCGAGCCGACAATCATGTCCAGCCCCAGCGGTTTGGCCTTGGTGATGAAGGCGCTTTCCAGAGGACCTTTCACCGGCGAACCGTCCGCCCGCCGCGAAGGAAGCATCACCGTAAAATTGCTCAGTCCTACGGAAAAATGCACTCCGGCGAATTCGGGATCGTTATGGATCATCTCCATCGCCCGGATAAGCCGAACCAGGTTGCCTTCCACGTCGGAGCCGATCGGCGCAATGCCCGGATCGAAGATGCAATCCTGGTTTCCGAGTCCCGGGCATCGACGGAGGGCTTCCCGGAGCAGGCATTGGGCGGCCCGATAGGTTTCTTCCGGGGTTCGGCACGGCTGGGCGCGACCGTCCACCTCGTGCTCGGAGACGAGCAGGATGGGCCGAAACGGCTGGATCGCCCACAGATCGAACATACGAGTCCGAAGCGGAGAGATGGAATTGAGGATGGGCGGCTGGCCGTCGGCTTTGGCCGGGTCGTACGCTTCCAGCCCTGCACGGGCCAAGTCTTGATCCGGCGTGTCAATCGCGAGCGGCTTGCGGGTAACCTGTTGGATCCGTCGGACGGCCTCGGCCATGAAGTCGGCGGTCCGCATCCCGACATTCACATCAATATAGGCCGCCCCGCCGGCGTCCTGCGTCCGGGCCAACTCCATAATACCGTCCCAATCGCCCGCCTCGAACATCTGATGCGTCGAAGGCACGGAATCGTTGATCGACTCGCCAATGATGCTCAAACCTTCAATGGGCATAAAAAACTCCTGGGAAAACCGAGACCTTTCCCGCAGGAAATCTCTTCGAGAAGAAAGGCTGAAAAGGGGAAGGCCGCGCTCGGCTTACGCGCCCACCAGGCGGCGGGCTAGAGCCACGGCGCCGCTCGCATTGTCGCTGTAGCCGTCCGCACCGATCTGCTCGGCGTATTGCTGGGTAACCGGCGCCCCGCCGACAATGACCTTGACCTTGGATCGCAACCCGGCCTCTTCCAACGCCTGAATGACTTTTTTCATCATGGTCATCGTGGTCGTAAGCAGGGCGGACATCGCCACGATGGCGCCGTCGCCTTTCTCCCGGGCGGCTTCGACGAAACGTTCCGGTGGTACGTCAATACCTAAGTCGGTAACTTCAAACCCGCCGCCTTCAAGCATGGAAGCCACCAGGTTTTTGCCAATGTCGTGCAAGTCGCCCTGGACCGTGCCGATCACCACCCGGCCAGCGGCCTTGGCCCCGGCAGCGGCCAGTCTCGGCGTCAATAGCTCCAGCGCCTTTTTCATTGCCCGGGCCGCAATCAAAAGTTCCGGCACAAAATACTCATTGCACTCGAAGCGCCGGCCCACTTCATCCATGGCTGGGATCATGTATTTGGTCAACAGTTCATTCGGATCGATATTGGCATCCAAGGCAGCTTGGGCCGCCTCCTCCGCCATTTTCGCATTGCCCGTCAAGATCGCATCATACAATTCTTCCGGCTTTGCCATACGTATCTCCTCATGCTGTTAAAAAACAACGTTGTGGAAAGAGCGGTTGCTCAGGGTAAATATCATGGCAGGTTTTGATGGTCGCCCTTGCGGAAGAAACTCTGGAATTATTATGGTACCCCATCCAGCGGCCTTCTAACACCCCCCAGCCAACAAGCCCCACCTCAAGGCAGCCCTCTGCCCTTCCAACGCTGGCCCCTGCAACAGGGTTTTCTAGAGATCGAAACAATAGCAGGAAGGGCCTTCAGAGAAAATCAACACATGGGGATTCCCGGAGATATTCGGCTTGGATTTGGCTAGAATCTCTTCCCTAAGTCTTTTTGATAAAAGAAGTTAAGGCATTTTTTACGTGGTTCACGCCCTCGGCCGGAAAACAAAATCTCGCTTCCAAGACGCCGATGGCCTAGATTTTACTCCCTTTTCGGTATTATAATAATTGATCTCTCTTGTGTTCGGGCCTGATAGACTGCATACTTATATTTTTACCCAGATATTACATGGGCTTTTGCGAGGGACTGAGAAATTAGAAAAGGGAAAGAGCCGAGCTATGTCGAGAGAATGCGAAATTTGCGGCAAAAAGATCGTGATGGGCAATCAGATTACCACTCGTGGGAAGGCCAAATACCTCGGCGGGGTGGGAACGAAGGTTACCGGGATTTCTCCTCGGCAATTTCGGCCTAATCTCCAACGGGTACGGATCACCACCCCCAATGGGACCCATAAACGAATTCGGATTTGTACCCAATGTCTGCGGAGCGGGGCAGTAACCCGAATTATCCGAGTTGCCCCGTTTAAGCTGCCCGCATCGGAAGCCGGGCAGGAATCTTCCCTAGCAGCCCCTGCAAAACCCTCTCCGGAACCAGCCCCCCAAACCGACCAGGCCCCTTCCAAACCCAAACAAAAAAAGAAAAAAACGTAAGGCGTTGCCCTGGTTTAGGTACGAGCGGCCGGAGGGGGGCATCAACGACTTCGGGCACTGGCTAAATCAATCCCCTGTCCTTTCCAGAAAAAGGTTTCTCTCCCTAGGGGACTGTCCGCGAATGTCTCCTTCTTACTAGAGGAAAGCTCTCATGGCCATTTCCCGGGAGGAAGTTCAAAAAGTGGCCCTGTTAGGCCGATTGCTGCTTGACCCCCAGGAAGTGGATATAATGACCACTCAACTGGGGAGGGTTCTGGACTATATGGCCCTATTGAGGGAGGTGGATACGGAGGGGGTCCAGCCGATGGCCCATGCCGTGGAAATGGCCAATGTCTTTCGTGAAGACCGGGCGGAACCCAGTTTGTCGCGGGAATTGGCCCTGGCCAACGCTCCCCACCGAGATGAAGAGTGTTATCGGGTGCCCGCTGTTTTGGGGGAGGTTTAATCCCTCTTTTCTGTAAAGTACCTTCGTCTGTCCAACTGGCCGGGATCATAGAGATTTAAGGTGTTCCATCTGGGGGGCAGTTCATATTCTTACCTCTTTTGGGGGAAAATATGACCGATTTGCTGGAACATACCGCTGCCGAACTTTTGGAGCTATTGAACTCTGGCCAAGTGCGGGCCGTCGAACTGGTCCAAGCCTGTCTGGATCAGATAGCCCGCTGGGACGGCCTGGTTGGGGCCTTTTTGCAGGTGGGGGCCGAAGCGGCTTTGGCCCAGGCCGCCCAGATCGACCGCCGTCGGCAGGTTGGCGAACCGGTTGGTCCGTTGGCGGGGCTTCCGGTAGCCATTAAAGATAACCTCTGCACCCTGAATGTGCCCACCACCTGCGCCTCCCGAATGTTGGCCGATTTTCGGCCCCCGTATGATGCTACGGTCGTCCAACGGCTCAAGCAGGCCGATGCCATCCTGTTGGGCCGAACTAATATGGACGAGTTTGCCATGGGCGGATCGACCGAAACATCTGCCTTTCAGAAAACCAGGAATCCGTGGGACTTCGAGCGGATTCCGGGCGGTTCCAGCGGCGGGTCGGCTGCTTGTGTGGCGGCACGAATGACTCCCCTTTCGGTCGGGACCGATACAGGCGGTTCCATCCGGCAACCGGCTGCCTTGTGCGGTGTGGTTGGGCTAAAACCTACCTATGGCAGGGTCAGTCGATACGGCCTGGTGGCGTTCGCCTCCAGTTTGGACCAGATCGGCCCCTTGGCCCGCACGGTGGAAGACGCCGCCCTGCTCTTGGAAGTCCTGGCCGGGCATGATCCGAAGGACTCTACCTCCGTCCCCAGGCCGGTCCCCCCGTATTCCAAAACTGTCGGCGAAAAACTCCAGGGGCTTCGGATCGGCGTTGTGCCGGAGCATTACACGGAGGGCCTAGACGAAGAGGTGGCTCAGGCGGTGCAGGAGGCGGTCCGGGTGTATCGTTCTCTGGGGGCGACGATTCGGGAAGTTCATCTGCCGCACAGCAAATATGCAGTGGCCGCCTATTACATCATCGCCCCGTCGGAGGCGTCCAGCAATTTGGCCCGGTATGACGGGGTGCATTTTGGCTATCGGACGCCGGAGCAGGCCATGCGGGCCCAGTTGGAGGCCGAAGAGGCCCTCTTACGCCGTACAGGCAACCAAACCGCCCTGGAAGAACTGGACACGCCGCTGGTGCGGATGTTTCGGCAAACCCGTTCGGAAGGGTTCGGCGCAGAAGTCAAACGCCGTATCATGCTCGGCACATACGCCCTCAGCGCCGGTTACTATGAGGCCTATTACTTGAAGGCCCTGAAAGTGCGGCGTCTGATCCGCCAGGATTTTGACCAGGCGTTTCAAGAGGTCGATGTGATCTTAGGACCTGTTACTCCTTCGCCGGCGTTTCGGCTAGGCGAAAAGATCGACGATCCGCTGGCGATGTATCTATTTGATCTCTATACGGTGGTAACCAATTTGGCGGGCATTTGCGGGGTCTCCATTCCGTGCGGATTTTCCCGGCTGGGGTTGCCGATCGGGCTGCATTTGCAAGCGCCGGCGTTTGAAGAAGATCGGCTTCTGCGGGCGGCGGCCATGTTCCAGCAGGCGACCGATTGGCGACGCCGTCCGCCGCTAGAAAAGCTGGTTGCCCGTCGGCCATAAAATAGATAAAGCCCCGCTCCATGGTTTACCGGCGGCCTTGGTTCTCTGCCTTCCTAATGCGTCATAAGGCCGGCCAGAAGGATTTCCAAAATGGTCCACGGCGGCAGAAGTGAAGATTTTTTGCCCATGACGCCCGACCAGGTGCACCGACGCGGTTGGGACGTGGTGGATGTGGTCTTTGTAACCGGCGACGCCTACGTGGATCATCCCAGTTTTGCGATGGCCATTTTGGGACGCACTCTTGAGGCGGCTGGTTTTCGGACGGCTATTCTGAGCCAGCCCGATTGGCGCTCCTGCCAGCCGTGGCGGCAGTTCGGTCGGCCTCGGATCTGCTTTGCCGTTAGCGCCGGCAATATGGACTCGATGGTCAATCACTACACGGCCAATCGAAAGCGGCGAAATGACGATGCGTACAGTCCAGGCGGGCGGATTGGTCTGCGACCGGACCGGGCCACGTTGGCCTACTGTCAGCGGGCCCGGGAGGCCTATCCGGGGGTGCCGGTGATTGCCGGCGGCATCGAAGCCAGCCTCCGCCGACTGGCCCACTACGACTATTGGAGCAATAAGGTCCGCCGCAGCATCCTCATGGACGCTAAGCCGGACCTACTGGTCTATGGCATGGGCGAACGGGTGTTGGTGGAGATCGTGCGGCGGTTGGCCTCCGGCGAACCAGTGAAAAACTTGCGGGATTTGCGTGGGACGGCGTATCGGGTTGGAGCGAAAGAACCGCTGCCGGAACCCCTGGTCCGAGAAGCCCGCCCGCTTTGCCTCGGCTCGACGTCTGTCGAACCCGCTCCTGAAAGGGGATCGGAATCCGAACCGGCTGCCCAACTCATAGCTCTTCCCTCCCAAGTGGAGACATTGGTACTACCTAGTTATGAGGAGGTTTCGACCAGCAAGGAGGCGTTCGCCCGGATGACCGCGCTCGCCTATCGGGAGACCAATCCGTACAATGCCCGACGATTGGTCCAGTATCATGGCCCGGAAGCGGTGGTGGTCAATCCGCCCGACCTGCCGCTGGCTGAGGCGGAAATGGACTGGATTTACGGCCTTCCGTTTACGCGCCGGGCGCATCCGAGCTATCAGGAACCGATCCCGGCCTTGCAGGTGGTGGAAACATCTGTTCAAATAGTGCGGGGTTGTCCGGGCGGATGTAGCTTCTGCTCGCTCGCGCTGCACGAAGGCCGGATCGTCCAAAACCGATCGGAACGGTCCATTGTCGGGGAAGTCCGTCGGCTGGCTCACATGCCGGGATTTTCTGGGGTCATTAGCGATCTGGGCGGCCCGACCGCCAATGTGTATCGGATGCATTGCCGACGACCGCAATTGCAGGCCCGGTGCCGACGGCTCAGTTGCCTCCATCCGACGATTTGCCGATTCTTTTCCGTGGACCATCAGCCGTTGTTGGGACTGCTGCGCCGGGTGCGAAACGTGCGGGGTGTTCGCCGGGTGCTGGCCGCTTCGGGAGTGCGGATGGACCTGGCCCGACGCCAGCCCGAATATGTCGAAGAATTGGCCCGGCATCATGTGGGCGGGCATTTGAAGGTGGCTCCTGAACATACGGACCCGAAGGTGCTGGAACTGATGAAAAAACCGCCTATCGAAGAGTTCGAAGAGTTTCGACGGGTTTTTGAGTCGGCTTCGCGCCGGGCAGGCCTAGAGCAATATCTGACGCCGTATTTTATCGCGGGCCATCCGGGCAGCAGCCTCCGGAGCATGGTCGAACTGGCCTGTTATTTGAAACGTTCAGGGCTTCGGCCGCAACAGGTACAGGATTTTCTGCCTACGCCGGGTACTTTGTCCACTTGCATGTATTGGACCAGTCTGGATCCGCTGACAGGCCAGTCGGTGTATGTGCCCCGCAGGGGCCGGGAGCGGCGATGGCAACGGGCCTTGCTTCAGTACTGGAAACCGGAGAACTATTTTGATGTGCGGGCGGCTCTGGAGGAAGCCGGTCGGCAGGACCTGATCGGCGACGGCCCGGAATGTCTGATTCCGGCCAAGCCGCCGGCGGAAGCCCGTCGGCAAAGAAGAGACCCCACCCGCTCCGATTCCATCCAACCTGCAACGGCGGGACGTGGAGCAGAGGACAATTTTGCCGACCTGGAGAAGCTCCCTTCGGACCTGTCGTCAGAGGCCCCATCCAAACGGATAAGTTCTGGCTACCGTCCAGGCCGAAAGACCGCCCGCCGCCGTCAGGCGGGGATGTAATCCATTCTGCGTGAATGTTTTGCTCCGTCCGTTCGGAGTCTGTACAGGCGACAAAACATATCGGGCGTCCCTTCGGTCAATCCGGGAAGGAGCATCCGCAGAAGTGGCTCCGGGAGCGGCCTCCAAGGGGTTCTGGGCGGCAGGGCATTGTTTATGGTTTCCATTTGGGGGCTTCGTCGCCTGGGCCGGCAGAAGAGGTGTCGATACGGATACGGTGTCCGGTGGCGGCGACGGTTACGTCCAGGAGCGTCAGGCCCCATTGGCCGTTAAGATAACGGGCTTCGACCCGCACATTGGCCATGCCGTTGGGTCCCTTGACGTCGAAGCTGTAAAACGCCCGGCCTTGGCCGCCTTCTAACTCCATTTCTCCGCTGGGGGGGAGGTACCAAGAGGCTTCTTCGATCGGTTCGCCCAGGGCCTTCTGGACCTGGAGGTCTTTTTGGACTAGTTCTAAGGCCATTCGGTAGGGTTCGGCGGATTTGGGCTGAAGCACCACCAACCAAAACCCGACAAAACCTGCCACCATTCCCACCAGGGCCGTCACCAACAGGCCCACAAGCAGTTTCCACCCCATGGGCCGAGCCTGAACCGAGGCGGTTCCCGCCGAAACATTTTCCCCGCTTTTGGCGTTCGTGTCGTCCATGCGTTCACTCCTTTTTAAGAGGGACGTTTACTGAAAAGGATTAGGAAGAGCGTTTTTCAAGGCCAACCCCGGCGACGATCCAAACACCATTCTGGCGACTCTTGGGACGACTATTCCCCAGCGGTAGAGGGGTGAGTCAAAGGGCGATCCACAATCCGCAAGTTGTCTAAATCCAGAGCATACCACGCCCGGTCGGACGAGTCGATCCACTGGACCAAAGCCCGCCCGTTCATCGCGACGGTTTTTACCTGGCCGATCCGGCCCTGGAATCGCCGATATTCCGGCCGATCGCCTTCGACGGTTACATACCGATTCGTATATTCCTGCCGGAGCTTCTCGATGCGGAGGTCCAACATGGGGTTGCGGTTTTCTAGGCAGAATAGACCGGAGGAAGCGATTCAGGAGTGCGTTTTCGTCGAAGGTTCTTCCTGCGCAGCCCGCCAGCGCAGGTAGGCGTCCAGGAACGGCTGGATGTCGCCGTCCAAGACACGGTGGAAATCTGTAACCATATAGCCGGTTCTGGCGTCTTTAACCCGCTGCTCCGGATGGAGGAAATAATTGCGAATTTGGGAGCCGAAGCCGGTTTTGGGCATTTGTTTGTATTTGGCGGCCTGTTCGGCTTCTCGTTTTTCTTCTTCGATCCGGGCAAGCCGCGCCCGCAGCATCCGCATTGCGGCGGCCCGATTCTGATGTTGGCTTCGTTGGGTCTGACAGGCGACGACAATGCCGGTCGGAATATGGGTCAATCGGACGGCGCTGGAAGTTTTATTCACATGCTGGCCGCCCGGCCCGCTGGATCGAAACACCTGCTCCTCAATGTCTTCTTCCCGGATTTCGACCTCTTTTTCGTCGGTAATTTCCGGCGTAACATCGACGGCGGCAAAACTGGTCTGCCGCTTGCCCTCCGCATTGAACGGACTGATCCGAACCAGCCGATGGATGCCCGACTCGCCTTTCAGATACCCATAGGCCATCGGCCCGCGCACCGCAATCGCCGCACTGGCAATGCCGGCCGGGTCGTTGTCTTGCCGATCCAGGAGTTCCACTTCATAGTCGCGGCTTTTTGCCCAGTTGATATACATGCGCAGGAGCATCTCGGCCCAATCGGCCGCATCGGCGCCGCCGTCCCGGGCGTGGATACTGACAATCGCCGAATGGCCGTCCCACGGCCCGTTGAGCAGGGCCTTCAGTTCCAGGTCTTTCAGTTGAGCTTCGAGTTGTTCCAAGGCCTGGGGGACTTCGGCGGCCAGTTCGGCGTCTTCCTCGGCCATCTCCAGCAGGGCGTGAAGGTCATCGGTCTGCCGGGCCAGAGTCTCCATCGGTTTCAGAATGGCTTTCAGGGCCTTTAACTCCGCAACGACCGCCTGGGAGCGTTCCGGCCGATTCCAGAAATCTGGCTGGGCCATCTGCTCTTCCAGATCCGCCGCTCGTGCCTGTCTGGCCGCATAGTCAAAGAGAGTCCTGCAATTGTTTTAGCCGCTCTCGAATCGCCTCGGCCCGATCTAACCACTCTTTTTCCATTCCCAAGATTCCTCCCTCAAAGTGCCAAGAGACTCCAAGAAATTATACCCCTTCGGTCGCCCACAAAAGAAGAGCAATTTTCTGGCTGGATAACCATTCCGCCGTTTGAAGAAAATCGCCTCTCCGCCGTGGGAGAGACCGGCCGAGCCTTGCCCCGGGGGTGGAGGCTGGGTAAGTGGGAACTGGAGTTTTGCAAATTTGGGATTTCCCCCGATCTTGTACACTACCGACCATCAAAAATCACGGGATTTTTGAGGGACCTGTTCAGTGTACGAACACCTGAACAAGCCCATTTTGCAAAACTCCAGTGGGAACCTGGACTGCCGCTTGTGCGGTAATGACGCCATTGCCCACACCCAGGAGAGCCTGGCGCCTTCTTCTCCCGGCGGAAGTATTACTAAAGTCGTTCAGTACGTCCCAATAGGTTAACTAGCCGCCCTCCGCAACGGCTTTCGATTCCTCCAGGGCACGTCCAACGGCGGTCGTCCAACGGAAGTAGTTTAGAATCATTTGGGGAGGATTCGGAGGGTGGTAGTTTTTATTGTTCCGGAGGATGCCGCCGTCCCACGAGCAACTCATAAACCCAGGCGCCCAGCACCCCGCCCACCAACGGCCCGACGATCGGGATCCACCACCAATAACCGCCGGCGCGAAAGACCTCCACGCCCCAACCGGCCAGAAATGTAAACAGCCGCGGCCCCAAATCCCGGGCCGGATTGATCGCATATCCAGAGTTGTACCCAAAAGTGATTCCGATCACTAACACCACCAGGCCAATCACCAGCGGACTCAGATTGGTCGGTGGGGCGCAGTTGCGCCGGTCGATCAACGCCATGATACACAAAAGTAACAGAGCCGTGCCGACAATCTGGTCGATCAGGCCGCCCGGCAGGGGCGAAAGGAACGGCTGGGGATAGGTCGCCCAGATGCCGGCAGTGCCGTACTCGCCGAGCACCTGGCGAACGCCTCCGTCAAAGTGGTTCAAGGCGTCCAGATAGGTAATATAGACCACCGCGGAAGCCGCAAAGGCGCCGGCCAGTTGGGCTGCACTGTAGGGCAATACCTTCCGCCAGGGGAATCGTCCCAACGTAGCCAAGGCCACGCTTACCGCCGGATTCAAATGCGCCCCCGATACGCCGCCGGCCACGTACACGCCCAACGTCACCCCCAAGGCCCAACCGATATTGATCGACAAGTATTCGCCATTGGTGCGGCCGCTCAGCAACACCTGGGCCACCGAACCGCACCCGAAGACGATCAATACAAAAGTCCCCAAAAACTCCGCCGCCATTTCCCGAGCGATCGACCTTTGCATGGTTCCCTCTCTAAATACAGTTCCCAGACCTTGCGCCTTTTCTGCGGGCCGCCGGCCATTTACCAGGAGTAGAGTCCTCTAGTTGACAAACATAGTACCCCAATTTGCAATTCTGAAAAAAGCCAACTGGCTTACGGCTTGGGCGGTTCCAGCAGGCCCAATCGCCAGGGGATTTGTCCGTAGGGTTTGCCGGCCCGGTCTGGGTCCAAGACCCCCTGGAAGAGAAACT
The DNA here is from genome assembly GCA_029550925.1 of Planctomycetota bacterium. GTDB lineage: Bacteria > Planctomycetota > Planctomycetia > Pirellulales > Thermoguttaceae > JANXAQ01. Next base: position 25,200 of record JAKPGL010000117.1, on the reverse strand, counting down.
TCAAGTCGTTCGGATCTACCTCCAGGTGTTCGTCCACACCGCAGCGGAGCAGTTCGCCGTGGCTGATGCAATCGGTCCATTGGGCGCCGGTCTGTCGGACGTTCTTCATGCTGGCAAACGACTGGTCCTGGCTGTCGGCCGCCGGTTTCCAGGGGCCTTCCAGTCGATCGGCCAAGTAGGCTTTGTAGTACCGCCAGCCGGGCCCACCTTGGGCTTCGATCAGGGCGATATATTGTTGCATTCCCCGAAGTTTATACACATGGCCAGCTTCAAAAATATCGCCCTGAATGGCCAGCACCGGCTCGGACCAGCCGTGGGGAAAATCCTCTAACCGGGTCTCCTCTCGCCACATTCGGCCGTCCAGGGTGGTGAAAAAGAGATGGGCGGACTTTTCATCGCAGATGATCCAGAAGTCCAGGCCGGCTTTGCCGTCGGCCGGTTTGGCGCCCAACAGCCGAAGCCCCGTCCACGAGGCCGGATCGGCCAAGTTTTCCGTCGTAGCAAAGGCCGCCCCGTATTTCGGATTCCATGCCGGGTCGCTGGCCTGACAAATGAGATACCACTTCTTGTGCGGCGTAAAATAGAATACCTGCGGGGCACAGAAAAATCCCTCATGATTCTCGAGGCGAATCCGCCGGGCGCCGTTGGCTTCCTTCCAATCCGCAAAGCTAAGGTATTCAATCTGATGGCTGCGTTTCTGGCCCCGAACGGTGCAGAACAAATGCCATCGGCCATTGTGGAACACAATGCTGGGGTCTTTTACGCTGTAGCAGACGTCGCCTTCCGGTTGCACGGGTTCTACCAGCGGCGGCCCAATTTGCCACGAAAACCGCCCCTTCAAAACGGCCTCTAGCCCGGGGGAGGGTGATGGAAGAGATTGCTCCCCGGCCTGAATGTTGATCAGACAGCGGCTTTCAGGGTCTCTCCCGGACGCAAAATCTTCCGATAGATTTTGGGGCATGTCCCGGAGAAACTTCCCCGAAATAGGATTCTTTTGCCCTTCGGATAATTTGTTGACTTTCCGATACCACTGCACCAGTTCCGGCAGCGAGACCCGCACATACGGCTCGTCGCAGGCTGGGGTGTCCCGACCGGCGTCGGCCACCCACATCTCCAGCGTCTCCGGCGAAAAAATGGCGTTGTGCAGGTTGCTGGCCATTGCCACCGGGCGTTTGATGATCTGGATCATCCGTTCCACGTCGATTTTGCCGTAATGCTCCTGCAATCGCTGGCTGAGGACCTGGGCGCGGGTGTCGCCGGAAATGAAGACCGTATCCTCCGGCACATGCGGCAACAAAGGATGCTGTTGGCCGGGGCGAAGCACCAGCAGTTCTTTAGGCGTGGCCCGCACGGCGGCCATGTCCCGATGTTTGTCGCTCAGCACATAGTAATATTCACACGTGCGGGGCGTTTTCCGGAAGATTTCCAGGGCTTCTTCCACCGTGCTGGCCCGCTCCATGATGTCCCGCATCAGGAAGGTCATCGGCATTCCATCCCAATCGCCTTCGCCGCGACCGCCCATTTCGCCGATGGCCAAGCCTCGCTCATTCATGCAGGTTACCGTACCGAGAAACCCGGCATAGCCCAGGCTCATCCAGGTGTTGTACCCGTCCGGGATAAACACCTGCACCACGGCGGCCCGTTGGAGGTGAATATCCCGCATGTAATCGAGCACCCGGCCATGATAGACCCGGCCGTCCCGGCTTGCCTTTCCGCGGACCGCCACCCCGCTGCAATGGAACCGTTCGGGGAAAAGATTGGCCAGTCGGCCGTCCCGTACAGAAATGCCGGCAGCCTGGCTAGCCGCATCGATCTCCTCAAAAAATCGCTTCGGGACAAACGGTCCGGTTCGCCGATGGATTTCTTCCATCAGGTCCAGGAACCATCGGCCGCTTTGGATCGTATCCAGACCGCCGACGCTGTAAAGCACGCGGGTAGTTAAGATGCGGGCCTTTTCGGCCAGCAACGTGCCGTGCGCCCGGCCCATTTGGGCTGGCGTACCGTGGACGATGAGGATGGTTTTGCCTTCCAATCGGCCCAGCACGCCGTGGCCCGCCGGGTCCTTAGCCACCAGTTCCGGCTCGGGAAAGGATCGGTTGGCGGAGGCTGGTGGTTGGTGTTCGACCGTTTGGCGATCCGAACCGGGGCCGCCCACCTCAGCGGCCGCCAAGGGCGTCCAACAATAGACCACAAGCCCAATGCAACAAACCCCGAAAACTAATCTTCTATACATGCCATGATCTCCTTTGTTTATCGCCAACGTATCTTCGGCCTCCTAGGTCATTCCATCTTTTCCATCATAAATTCCACCAGGGCGGACCAAATACGCACGAGGTCTTCCGGATCGACCTGTTGGATGGGTAGATCGGGCGGATCGAAGAGCGGCGCAGGGGCTGGGGCGTCCACCTGCCAGCCGTGCACCGTGATCTTCGCCCGGACTTTATCTATGGAAAGCTCTATCTGGCTTGGGCGGCCCTCCGGGGTCAAAACCATTTGGAGGGTGTTTTGCTTTTTCTCCTTCTGGCGGAGCTGAAGGACTCGACCGGTCTGGGCTGCCGTCGGCGAATCGGCGACTTTTGGACCACTGGCCGGTTGGATTTCTTCCGCTTCCAGGAGCGACTGGAGCAAACTAGGCATTTGGACCGCGCCTCGCAGGGCAGCGGTCCATACCTTGATACGCCCCAGATGCCGATCCGGAACAAACTTCAACGGATCCGGCCGCTGCGGGCTGGTTGGGGCCTCCTGGCCCTGGTTGATCCGTCCCACAAAGACCCGCTTCGTTGAGACCAACCAGGGTCGATCTCCTTGGCCGGTCTGCAGTTCCGGGAAGCCGGTAACTTTTACCTCCAGACGGAATCGGTACTTGTCGCCGCAGATCCAGCGGAGTCGGCCCTCGTGTTTTTTGCCCTCCGGATCAGAGACCTCGGCGGAAATATCCAGCAGACGGCATCGGCCTTCGTTCGGCTCTTGAAGCAGAATGGTCAAAAGCTCACGCACCAAACCGCCCGCAACTTCCAAGGGGGTGTCCGGTTTCGGCGGCGACACAACAGGCGGTTTGGCTTCGGCTGGCAAATCCTCGGCAAAAAAGGCCGTGGTCTGGGCAAGGGTTTGCGGCAAAGCCGCGATGGCCGTGTAGTGGCCCAAACCGTCTAGCCAGACGACCCGATCGGCCATGCCGAGGGCCTGGGCCAGTTTTTCAGTGCAGGCCCGGGGGATCACCTCATCCTGGGCGGCGTTGACCATCAGGACTCGGCCGGCCTGCGCCCGCTCGCGCAAAGCCGACGCATGATGGAGTGGATCGATTTCCTCTAGGGCCTTTTCCATCTGTTGGCGGCGCTGGGCGGGCAAGGACTCCAAAAACTGGTGCAACGGTCGGGCTTCCCGGCAATGGTGGATAATCGCCAGTAGATCGCCGCCGGCCAGGAGCAAGGCGGCCCGGTGGATCCGGCCGTCGGCAGCCGCCGCCGTAGCGCCGACAATGCCGCCCAGACTAATGCCGGCCAGGCTGATTTTGGCCGAATCGACTTCCGGCCGGGCGGCCAATACGTCGATCGTGCGTCGGCAGTCGGCAATGGTCTGGGGCAACGCCTGCACAAAAAGCTCTGGTTCCTGGAGGAGCCGTTTCCGACCGCCCGCCGGCGCCCGCTCGTCGTAATAGGGCAGCTTGAACATCAGCGCCGGCACGCCCCGCAGGGCCAACGTCCGACACAACAACCGCTCCAACTCGTAATTGCCGTTCAGAATGTGCAGCACAATGACCGCTGGCCGGGCCGGCCCAGTCTCTGCTCCATCAGGCAGGTAATACTCCGCCGGGATCGTATTGTTTTGCTCTACCGGCGTCTGAATCGGCGACGGATACCAGAACCGATAGATGCGAAAGCCTTGGCCAATTTCTTGAAGTTCAACCCGGCAGTGGACAAGTTTTCCGTCGAAGGTCTTCGGCGCGGCAAACTCGCTGCGGGTCCCCTGTGCGGTAGGCAATCGACCAGTGGAGGCAGGAGGTTGTAAACCAGAGGGCTGTTCGGCAGACGACAGGGACAAGTTCGGCTGGAGGTGCTCGGTTTGAGATGATTTCTGTTTGGCAGGTTCCGGTTTGGCCGTCGCCCGCTCTGCCGGCGGTTCGTCTTTGCCAAGCCGACGAAGTTGCACGTTTCGTACTGCGCCGGTCGTTTGCCAGGTGCAGATGCCAAAGGGGCGCATCGGTTCCTGGTCCCAGCGGATGGACAGCTTCCGATCCGGATACTTGAAATCGACCAGTTTTTCCTGGTCGATCCAGACCAGGATTTTCTGATCGGTTACGCGAAGGCGGATGGAGTACCATCGGCCTTTTTCAAAATCATAGACTTTGGCGGTTTCGTTTTCGGCGGCGGGTTCGCCGTCGATATTGGAAAGGCCGACGGTGCTGCCGCCCCAGCCGCCTACGATGAGCGAACAATCAGCCTGACCTACCGGAAAGACCAGGCCGCAGAAAAAGTCGTCGCCATCGACGCGGCGGGCTTCGATCAGGACTTCATAATCGGAGCGGGGAAACTGGCCGGTCCACTGGACGCCGGTAAATGGTTCGCCTCGGTACAAAAGAATCTGGCCGTCCCGAACTTCTACTTTGCCGTGCGTCTTAAATGCCAACTCATCCAGCACCTTCCAACCGGTCAGCGTGCGTCCGTCGAAAAGATTTTTGGCCTCGGAGAGGGGAGTCTGGGTGGGTAGAGTCTTTTCTGTGGTAGGTTGGGAGGCCGCAGCGATCCATTGGGACCCCGTTGCCGGGCTGGGACCAGGGGCGTTTTCTGGCACACTGACTCCCTCTTCGCCAAAACACCAACTTCCCACAACCCAAAGGACGCCTAAGCCCAAGGTTTGCCGAATTTTCGGAGCGACTTTCTGCCAGAAAGATGGTTGAGATTGTGTTCGCATAGGAAGACCTCCCACAACGAGTTATTCGTTCTGCAGTGAAGTAGATTGCCTATATTACCCTAAGACGAATAGAAAGGCCAGCCTGAGCCTTAAGGGAAGCGGCAGGGAGGTTCCGAGGAGAGTTTGCATTTTCGGGAGAGGGTGGAGGGACAGGGCGCACAAAAAAGCCCAGCCGAGGCGTACGCCTCGGCTGGGCCGGGTATATTTTTGGGAGCGGCCAAGGAAAGACCGATCGGCATTAGGGAACCGTCCCATATATGGTTGGTCAGTGTCGTGAGGCACTGACCGGCACATCCTTAGAAAGGAGGTGATCCAGCCGCAGGTTCCCCTACGGCTACCTTGTTACGACTTAGTCCCCATCGCGGAGTTCATCTTCGGCGCCTGCCTCCCCTTGCGGGGTTAGCTCAGCGACTTCGGATGCCCCCCACTTTGGTGGCTTGACGGGCGGTGTGTACAAGGCTCAGGAACACATTCACCGCGGCATGCTGATCCGCGATTACTAGCGATTCCAGCTTCATGCAGGCGGGTTGCAGCCTACAATCTGAACTGGGGCGCGCTTTTTGGGATTTGCTCCCCCTCGCGGGTTGGCGTCCCTTTGTACGCGCCATTGTAGGACGTGTGTAGCCCTGGTCATAAGGGCCATGAGGACTTGACGTCGTCCCCACCTTCCTCCGGCTTAACGCCGGCAGTCTCGCTAGAGTGCTCGGCATGACCCGGTGGCAACTAGCGACAGGGGTTTCGCTCGTTAAGGGACTTAACCCGACATCTCACGACACGAGCTGACGACAGCCATGCAGCACCTGTGCCCGTTCCACCCTTGCGGGCGTACCCCACTTTCGTGGGGATAATCCGGGCATGTCAAGACCAGGATAAGGTTTTTCGCGTAGCCTCGAATTGAACCACATCCTCCACCGCTTGTGTGAGCCCCCGTCAATTCCTTTGAGTTTCAGCCTTGCGGCCATACTCCCCAGGCGGAGCACTTAACGCTTTCGCTTCGGCCAAAAGGTTATGGGGGACCCTCCGGCCAAGTGCTCATCGTTTACGGCTAGGACTACCGGGGTATCTAATCCCGTTCGCTCCCCTAGCTTTCGTGCCTCAGCGTCAGGAAAGACCCAGTGAGCCGCCTTCGCCACGGGTGTTCCTTAGGATATCAACGCATTTCACCGCTCCACCCTAAGTTCCGCTCACCTCTATCTCCCTCAAGCCAGATAGTTTTGGGCGCAATTCCTCGGTTGAGCCGAGGGCTTTCACACCCAACTTATCCGGCCGCCTACGCACCCTTTAAGCCCAGTGATACCGAATAACGTTTGGACGGTTCGTCTTACCGCGGCTGCTGGCACGAACTTAGCCCGTCCTTCCTCTGCGGATCAGTCAAACCAGGGGGATAGCCCCCTGGCATTTCTTCCCCACCGACAGCGGTTTACAACCCGAAGGCCTTCATCCCGCACGCGGCGTCGCTCGGTCAGGCTTGCGCCCATTGCCGAAGATCCTCGACTGCAGCCACCCGTAGGTGTCTGGGCAGTGTCTCAGTCCCAGTGTCCGGGGACATGCTCTCACACCCCGTACCCATCTTCGCCTTGGTGAGCCATTACCCCACCAACTAGCTAATAGGACGTAAGCCCCTCCCCCGGCGGAATCACACCTTTGGTCCGAAGACGTTATCCGGTATTACCCACAGTTTCCCGTGGCTATCCCGGTCCGAGGGGTAGGTAACCTACGCATTACTGACCCTTTCGCCGCTCTCGCCCCCTTGCGGGGGCTACCGCACGACTTGCATGCCTAATCCACGCCGCCAACGTTCATTCTGAGCCAGGATCAAACCCTTCAGTTTATTTGCTTCCGTCGCCGAAGGTTCGCACCTCCCGCAACGGCTTACAAACACCAGAAAGGTTCATCCCCGAACGTCCCTGGTTGTACCAGGAAAATGTCCGGTTTGATCCGGTTCCGCAAAGACCGAAACGGCTATCCTTGGGGCCACTCCCAAATTGTCAAAGATCATCCCTTTCCACTTCCAAGCCCACAAAGGCTTGTGTGGTGCAGGCAATAGATCATTGTAGCACAGACCCTGAAGGTGTCAACTGGCTAGCAAAGAATTTTTTCGGCCAATTTTTCCGACACCTATAGTCCGGCTTTCGCCCATGCCCAATCGGTATGGGCGATTGAGCAACACTTATTATAACCCCTAGGTACCCCCTTGAAAATACCTCCTTTTTAGAAAATATGCCTAACCCTCCAGAGGGAGAGTTGAAACTCTCTCTACCCTGGAAGTTGCTTTCCTAAACCACCCAAACACGTTAACTTAACCCCGGAACCTCCCAGCCCTTACGATATTGCCGTCGGAGCGAGGCGGTAGCTTCCGGACTGTTTTTGAACCGTAAATTCGCCGCATCCCACTCCAGGGTGGTCTTCGGAAACCGCGTGGCCACTCCCCCCAAAAGGACTGCTTCCGTCAACGGTCCCGAATAATCAAACGGAGCGCTCGTCTGGGTTTTCCCTAACACGGCATCCACAAACTGGTTCGTATGCGAAGTGCCCGGGTCTCTGGGTATCTTATAATCTTTGAACTCTTTCTGAGGAAAGAGCACGGGTACCGCTACGTGGGGGATTAGCAGCACCCCTTTGGTGCCAATGATGATCGAACCCTGATCCGGCAGCGGTTTGCCTTCCAATAACGCCTGAACCTCTTTGGGGGGACGTTCATCCCCGTCATACCAGTGGACCTTTACCGTCTTATCCGCCGTGTATTGGCTGCCGGGAAACTCATAATGAATCACCGCATTGATGGCCCAGTTCCACTGGTCTGGTGCGGGGCCTTCGGACCGAACCGTAAGCGGCGCCTGCAACCCCAACGCCTCAAACACCGGGTCGTAAATATGGCATCCCATGTCGCCAAACGTCCCGGTGCCGAAATCGAGCCGTTTCCGCCAATTGCCAGGATGATAATACCCCTGGATATACGGCCTGGGCTGGCAGACGCCGATCCACAGGTCCCAATCCAACTCCGGCGGAACCGGATCTTTTCGGTCCGGCGGCGATCCCTTGTCGCCCCACTTCTTACTGCTCCAGGAATGCGATTCCACCACTTTGCCAATGGCCCCTTGATGGACTAGTTTTACCGCAATCCGGTAATAGGCGGCCGAGTGGATCTGGATGCCCATCTGGGTAACCAGTTTTTTCTCGCGGGCCACTTCGGTTAGGCGTCGCACTTCGTAAATATCATGCGCCAGCGGCTTCTGCACATAGGCATGGAGCCCCAACTGCATGGCCGACATGGCCATCGGGGCGTGCATGTGGTCCGGGACGCCGACGTTGACCGAATCCAGGCGTTTGCCCTCTTTATCGAGCATCTTGCGCCAATCCTGATAGACGGTAACCTTCTGGGCGCCGAAATGTTGTTTGAGCATTCCCAGGCGGGACTGATCCACCTCGGCCACACAGACAAGCTCAACGTTCGGATGGCCGCCGATGGAGACCATGTCGGCCCCGCCCATGCCGGCAGCGCCGAAACTGGCGTGCCGGATGCGACTACTCGGCGGCGCAGAAAGCAGATGTTTGGCAATGATCGGCGCCGCAACGCCGGAGGCAACCGCCGCCTGCAAAAATCTACGTCGGCTCATATATTTCATGGATTTTCCCTCCAGAAGTGGAGTTTTGCAAATTGGGGATTTCCACCGATCTTGTACACTACCGATCCTCAAAAATCAAGGGATTTTTGGGGGACCTGTTCCGTCTGCGAACACCTGAACAAGCCCATTTTGCAAAACTCCAGCAGAATAAAAAAAGACGTGCGCATCTTCCGAATAACAGGGACGTTCCAACCTGAAAGTACCTCCTTCTAGGGAGGCCATCTATCAGTGTAACCTCCGGGCAAAGCAACCGCCATCCCAGAAGGTCAAAGGCTAAAGTAAAAAATCAAGATGGGTTCCCAGGGGGGGTAGCACTACAGGGCGGCGTGTTTTTGGGCGATCTGCTCGGCCAGCGTGTCCAAGGCGGCGAAGGCGTCTTGCCGGGGCAATCCCTTGCAAAGCACCGTCCCCAAAAGTTCTACCTGTAAGTTGGGGATGAGCTGGGCGATCTGTTCCGGCGCCTTACCGCCCCAGCCGTAGGAGCCGATGATAGCCGCATATTTCAGTTTGGGCCGTAGGGCGTTGGCCAAATTTGTGGCGGCGAATACGGTCGGATGCGGTCCGCCGTGGACCGTCGGCGTCCCGACGACCAAGGTGGCCGCATCCACTAGGTCCATCGCCAGTTTGCCGATGTCGGTCGTCGTGAGTTCGTATTTCTGCACCCGTACGCCTCGCTCCGCTAAGGCAGAGAGCAAATAGTTGACCATCATCTCCGTACTGCCGTGCATAGAAACATAGGCGATCAGGGCCAGGTTAGTTACCCGGTCGGACACCCACTCCTCATAGGCGGCGATAATTTCGTGGGGCCGATCGTAGATGGGGCCGTGGCTCGGGGCAATGTACTTCATTGCCAATGGCCGGACCTTCTCAATGTTCTTGGCCACGATTTTGCGAAACGGCATCATGATCTCGGCGTAGTAGCGTTTGGCCGCCTGAAGCACGTAGGGGTCTTCTCCGGCGTAAAGTTCGGAGGTCGCCAAGTGAGAGCCGAAAAAGTCGCAGGAAAACAGGACCTGGTCTTCTGGCAGGTAGGTGCACATGGTTTCCGGCCAATGGACCCAAGGGGTGTGGAGGAATTGGAGCGTTTTGCCGCCCAGGTCCACCCTCTGTCCGTCTTCGACGGTCAGGATTCGCTCCGGCGGTACGTCCAGGTGATCGACCAAGAGCGGCTTAGCTTTGGGCGTGCAGAGGAGCTGGACTTCGGGATATTTGCGCAGCACGGCCGGTATAGTGCCGGAGTGGTCCTGCTCGGCGTGGTGGGCGACCAGATAGTCGATCCGCGGCACATCCTCCAATTGTCGAAACAGGACCTCCGTCATGGGCGGATCGACCGTATCCAACAAGGCGGTCTTTTCTGCGCCCCGGACCAGATAGGCGTTATAGCTGGTGCCGTCGGGCAGCGGGATCAAGCTGTCAAATAGCCGCCGATTCCAATCCACCGCCCCCAACCACTCCACCCCCGCACCAATCGCTCGACGTTTCATGGAAACTTCCTTTTGTTTTTTGGGAAAAAAGGTTTGAACATGGTTTGGTTCCGTGTGATCCGGGGCAGTTGGATCGCCTCCGGACCGTACGGCGTCCGGTATGGGAACGTATTGCTGTAATTGTACGGTTTTTTGCCAGAGAGAAAATGCATTTTTCCGGCTTCCTACCATGGAGAGGAGGGGGACTGCTCTTGACCGGCGGGGGGGTTGGTTTTAGGATAGAAGATTCTGTATAGACCAAAGGTGGGGTTTATGAAGCCGGTCCGAGTTGCCATTATTGGATTTGGAACGATTGGGTCCGGGGTGGCCAAGCTCTTGCTGGAGGAGCGAGAGCGGCTGGCCCGGCAGGTGGGCCGCCCTGTGGAGTTGGCCCGGGTGGTCGATGTCGATCTGGAGCGGCGGCGGAATGTGCAGTTGCCGTCGGGCCTACTCACCGATCAGCTCTCCGCAGTGCTGGAGGATCCGGAAATCCAGATTGCTGTGGAGCTGGTGGGGGGCCTGGAACCGGCCCGGACGATTGTGCTTCGGCTGCTGGCGGCAGGCAAAGATGTCGTAACCGCCAACAAGGCCCTTTTGGCCGAGCATGGGACGGAACTGTTCGAGGCGGCCCGAAAACATGGCCGGTCGATCGCCTTTGAAGCCTCGGTGGCGGGTGGCATCCCCATCATAGCGGCCATTGCCGAGAGTTTGACGGCCAATCAGATCCAATCCATCAACGGGATACTCAACGGCACGAGCAATTTCATCCTGACGCAGATGGAGGAGCAGGCCGCGGCGTATGCGGATGCGGTTCGCACGGCCCAGCAGCTTGGCTATGCCGAGGCGAATCCCAGCCTGGATGTCAACGGTACGGATGCGGCGCAGAAGTTGGCCATTTTGGCCCACCTGGCCTTTGGCGTACGGGTCCGTTGGCAGGAGATTCCCCGGACCGGGATTGATACGGTGGAGTCGGCCGACATGAAATACGCCGCCGAATTGGGTTATACCATTAAATTATTGGCGGTTGCGGAACTGGTTTCGGGCGGGTTGGAGTTGCACGTTTCGCCCACCTTGGTCGGTCGGCACAATCCGCTGGCGCATGTGCGGGGGGCGTTCAATGCGATTCGGGTTGTAGGGGACGCCGTAGGGCCTGTGTTTTTCCACGGGCAGGGCGCAGGACAAATGCCCACCGCCTCCGCCGTTACCGCCGACATCCTCAGCACCGCCCTGGGCCGAACCGGCATCACCTTCCGGACGCTTCGGCTTTGGGCGCCGGATCGCCCCGCCGTAGTCCCCCTTCGAGACCCCGCCGCCATCACCAGCCGATACTATCTGCGTCTCAACGTCGAAGACAGGCCCGGCGTGTTGGCCGAGATCGCAGGCATTCTAGGCGCCCATCAGGTGTCGATCGCCTCGGTCATCCAGCACGAGACCGAAGAGCCGGGCGACCATCCGATGGTGCCCCTGGTGATCATGACCCATGCGGCCCCGGCGGGAAAACTCAACGAGGCGTTGAAACAGATCGAACGCCTCTCCTGTGTGGAACCGAGAGTGGTTCGCATGAGGGTGCTCAGCTAAAATAGCGGAGGGGCGGGAGTCCTTGGAATCTTCCCTGAATAGGATGGCCAGGCCGTGAAATATGTGATCATTATTCCCGACGGTTGTGCAGACGAACCGCAAGAGGCCCTGGGCGGTCGGACGCCGTTAGAAGCGGCGCAAACGCCCTGGATGGACCGAGTGGCGACCGAGGGGATCGTCGTGCGCGCCAACCACACGCCGTCCAGTTTGCCGCCCGGCTCGGACATCGCCTGCATGAGCCTTTTGGGATACAATCCGTTGGAATATTATACGGGGCGTGCGCCGTTGGAAGCCGCGGCGCAGGGGATTCAGCTTGGCCCGCACGATTGGGCCATCCGGTGCAATCTGGTTACCATTGAAGACCAGGTGATGCGTTCCTTTACGGCCGGGCAGATTAGTTCGGCGGAAGCTGCAGAACTGATGGCCGCCGCCCAGGAAAAACTCGGTTCGGAGCGGGTTCGGTTTTATCCGGGCGTCAGTTACCGGAACCTGGTGGTTTATCGGGGCTCGCCGGAGTCGCCGCCGCCGTTTTCAGCGGATACCCGCACCACGCCGCCGCACGATCTGACGGACCAAAGCGTGCTGGATTATTATCCGCGCGGACCGGGCAGCGACCTGTTGAACCAACTGATGAGCGACAGTATCGGGGTGTTCGCCGAGCATCCGGTCAACCTGGCCCGTCAGGCGGCCGGCAAACTGCCGGCGACGAACATCTGGTTGTGGGGCCTGGGACAGGCGCCGAAACTGCCCCGATTTGCCGACCGATATGGCCTCCAGGGGGCCATCATCACCGCCGTGGATTTATTGCGCGGCCTGGGGGCGCTTTTGGGATGGCGGCGGATCGACGTACCAGGCGCTACCGGCTATTTAGACACGGACTATGCCGCCAAGGGGCGATATGCCATTGGGGCGTTGGAAGAAGTGGATTTGGTGTGCGTCCATGTGGAGGCCACCGACGAGGCGTCCCATGAAGGGCATCTGGAAGCCAAGCTGAAGGCCCTGGAAGAGATTGACCGGTGCATTGTCGGCCCTGTTTACGAAGCGTTGCGGAAAAAGGGCGGGTATCGGATGATGATCCTTCCGGATCATCCGACGCCGCTTCGGCTCAAAACGCACGCCCACGGCGACGTACCCGTCGCGATGGCCGGTTCGGACATCAAGCCGGACGAGGCCCGCCGGTACGACGAACCCACGGCGGCCCGTTCCATCCATTCCTTCCCGGAAGGGTGGAAACTGATGGAGTTTTTCCTGGGCCGAACCAGCCTCGCTCGCTAAAGCGAGGGTCGGCTGAGGGAAACCGGGCGATTGCTTCCGCAGAAAGGATAGAGTGGGCGCCGATTCCCAAACCAGAATAGAACGCCGAACGTTCCGATTGAATAGATAAGTTTTTACAAGGAGCATTTATTCATGTCCGTGATTGTGCAGAAGTTTGGCGGGACGAGCGTTGCAGATAGCGCCAAGATTTTGGCGGCGGCCCGGAAAGCCATCCAGGCCAAACGCGACGGCCATGATGTGGTCGTGGTCGTTAGCGCCATGGGGCATACGACCGATATGCTCATCGACCTAGCGAAGCAGATCACCGATTCGCCCTCGCCGCGTGAAATGGACATGTTGCTTTCCACCGGCGAGCAGGTCAGCGTAGCGCTGATGGCGATGGCGGTTCATCGGCTGGGCTATGAGGCGGTCAGTTTCACGGGGGCGCAGATCGGCATTGTTACCGACAGCACCCATACGAAGGCCCGTATTCAGTCGATTTCTGCGGAGCGACTGAAGAAGGCGTTCAAAGAGGGGAAGATTGTCATCGCCGCCGGTTTTCAGGGGGTGGACGACCAGGGCAATATCACCACCTTGGGCCGGGGCGGAAGCGACACGACCGCCGTAGCGCTGGCCGCCGTCTTGGGCGCAGAACGATGCGAAATCTATACCGATGTGGACGGCGTTTATACGACCGATCCTCGGATTGTGCCGGAGGCCCGCCTGCTGAAACAGATCAGCTACGACGAGATGCTCGAATTGGCCAGCGCCGGGGCCGCGGTGATGCACAACCGGTCCATCGAGTTTGGCAAGAAATTTTTGACCCCCATTTATGTCCGGAGCAGCATGACGGATTCGCCCGGTACGTTGATCACTACGGAGCCGGAAAGCCAGGCCCAGCCGGTCTGCGGAGCGGCGATGGTCAAAAACGAGGCCCGGATTACGGTGCAGAAAGTGCCGGATCGGCCTGGGGCGGCCATGACGCTATTTTCCCGCATCGCCGCCCGAAATATCCCCACCGATATGATCGTCCAAAACGTGGCCGAAAACGGCGAGGCGGACATTTCGTTTACCGTGTTTCGGGACGATCTGCCCGGCGCAATGAAAGCGGTGGCCGAGGCCGTCCAAGAACTCGGCGCCGAAGCCTACACCTACGACGACAATGTGTCCAAGATTTCGATCGTCGGCGCGGGGATGGCCCAACAGCCGGGCGTGGCCCAGAAGATGTTCCGCGCTCTGGCGGACCGGGGAATCAATATCCTCATGATCAGCACCAGCGAGATCAAAATCTCTACAGTGGTGGATCGGGACCGGGCGGAAGAAGCCTTGCGGGCGGTGCACGAAGCGTTTCGGCTGGATCAGCCGCCGGAAAAGCTCAGCCCGGTTCAGCCGTCGGCCCATACGAGCAAAGCCAAGGCGGCGGTGAATTATGCGGCCCGGATGGCCGGTATGGAAGATTTGATCATCACCGGGGTGGACCTGGACGACGCCCAAGCCCGCATCACCCTGGTGAACGTGCCGGATCGGCCCGGCGTGGCCGCCCGGATTTTTGAACAGATCGCCCAGGCCGGCGGCGTGGTGGATATGATCGTCCAAAGCGTCGGTCGGGAAAACAAAGCGAACGTCAGTTTCACCATCCCGCAACAAGACCTCGACCGATGTCTCCGAGCGGCCGAAGCGACGGCCAAGTCTCTCGGATGCCCCGCCCCGAAGAGCAGCCCGAAGGTGGCCAAACTCTCCGTCAGCGGCGTCGGCATGAGAACCCATACCCTGCTGGTCCGCCGGATGTTCCAGTGCCTGGCGGACGCCAAAATCAACGTCGATATGATCTCCACCAGCGAAGTGCGGTTCCATGTGGTGGTGGACGCCGCCCACGGTCGAAAGGCCCTCGACGCCCTGAAGAAAGAGTTCGCCGACGCCCTGGTCTGATCCTCCCCAAATCGTCTGAGTCTAGCCCGCGCTAAGTCGAGCGTCAAACGAGGCGTCTCCGCTTCCACCGGCGGTTGGCAGGTTCGGGTGGAGATGGGCTGCGCTGGCTAGGGCGAGCGTCGAAGGACAAGGGGGATGCCGTCTGACAGACGGCGATCCATGCAAGAGGGTGTCATACGGACAAACCACGCCCCGCGAACGCAACTCGCCCTACTGGAAGCGTTTGGGTTGGCCGGTGGCTGCCAAGACGGCGGCCCACAGGTCGCCCTCTTCCTCCACATATCGGCGTCGGCCTACGGAAAGGCTCCAGGGCACATGGATAAACGCCCCGTGCTGGAGGCCGATCATCATCCCCGTCTTGCCCGCCATGGCCGCATGGACCGCATGACGAGCAAATTGATCGCACAAAATATCATCCTCGCTCGACGCCGGGACGCTGCGGATGATATAACTGGGGTCGATATATTTGAGGCTCACTTCTGGACCGTGCTCGGCAAAATAGGCGGTGATCCGCTCTTTTAGGAAAAGGCCGATGTCCTGGAGTTTCCGGTTGCCCGATGCGTCGCGCTGCGGCGAAGGGCCGCCGAGCAGGTCTTGGCCCGCTCCTTCGGCGACGACAATGACGGCATGACGGCGATCCAGCAGTCGGCGTCGCAGGGCGGCCAAAAAACCGCCTTCCCCCTCCAACACAAAAGGCGACTCGGGGATCAGCGTGAAATTGACCTCCTGGCTGGCCAAGGTGGCGGCGGCTGCAATAAAGCCGGATTCCCGGCCCATGAGCTTCACCAGACCGATCCCATACGGGGCGCCTTTGGATTCCATATGGGCGCAATCCAACACCCGGGCCGCCTCGGCCACCGCCGTGGTAAACCCAAACGATCGCTCACAATAGAGAATATCGTTGTCGATCGTTTTCGGTACGCCCACTACGGCGATCGGCAGTCGGCGTCGTTGGATTTCCTCAAAAATCTTTTGAGCCCCTTGCTGGGTGCCGTCGCCGCCGATGCAAAGAAGAACCTGGATTTTTTGATCGACCAGAAAATCGACCATGACGGCCGCCTCTTGCGGCCCGCGGGAAGAACCCAAAATCGTGCCGCCTGTCTGATGAATCCGTTCAACCATCTCCAGGGTAAGCCGAATCGGCGGGTCGCCTACGGCCGGATTCAACCCCCGAAAGCCGTACCGGATACCCAAAACTTCCGGCACTCCGTAATTCATGTGTAATTCTAAAAAGGCCGACCGGATGACATTGTTCAACCCTGGACACAGTCCCCCGCAGGTAACCAGGGCCGCCCGCACTTGCCGCGGATCAAAGAAAATCTGCTGCCGAGGCCCTGCCTTCTCAAAAAGCATTTCCTCCTGCGACTGCTGGGGATTCCATTCCAACGGATGCCGTACATACTGCGTCGGCGGCACAAACTTTGGAAATCCATCCCCCGGCTTGCTGCTCCGCCGAAGCGGCGATGGAACATCCGCCGGACCTAAACAGGGAACCGAAACAATCTGGGTCGGCTTCGTCATCGCCAGGTCTCCCTTACGAGAATTATGGAAAGGTGTTGCTATGTTCGGCTACAACCAGAATACGCCCCAAAGTAGCCTCTAGCCTCCAGACCGAAACCAACGATTTATTGTACCCAAGTCTTTTAGGCTGGCTTGCTCCCCGCCGGAGCAAAACTGGCCGACTGACAGTCGGCGTTGCGTAGCTTAGGCTGTCCAGTAGCTTAGGCTGTCCAGCCTGAGTCCATCGCCGACTGTCCAGACGGCGGCACAGACAGACAGCATTACACATGAGGTAATTTTGGTAAAATAGGCAAAACAGAAAATGGTAACATTTTAGCCGAATGCAGTACCTTGTCATTCCCGCGCAAGCTCTCAATCCAGGGTCCTGTGAGGCGGCTACATTGTTATTCCACTCAAGTAGCGGCAGCAAGAAGCCTAGATTCCCGCTAGGGCGGCAGTGACATCTCTGCCGGAAAAATCTCGGGTTTTGCTAAGAAAATCCCGGCAGTTCTGCACTCTGCTGAATAATTACGAAAAATGGCTCCTGAGAAATAACCACCGTATTTTTTCCACGGTTTCCTTCTCAAAAGCAAGCCCATTCCAGGCGTTTTCCGGGCAATGGGAGTAAGCCCTGCTGTTGACCGTTTGGTTCCCCTCTTCGGAGGGGTTTTCCCGATGGTTTGCTCGAAACGAAGCTTTCCCGAAACGCCCACCGAACGATCAAGTTTAGTTTGATGGTATCCAGTTGGCGGGGAGGACCCTACATGTAGTACAAAAACATCATTGGCCCACAATGGGTTGCGTCGGCTATTCGTAGCTGGCACCGTCAAACAGTGGGTTTGAGGATAACTCTTTCGGCGTAGCGCCCTTCTCGAAGGCGGTCGCCGTGAATGATACACTTTTAGGAGACGCCTATCATTTCTGAATGAGATTTCTTCTATGGATGTATCCGCCTGGGTGGAAAAGCTTCGGCAATTGGAGTCGGCTTTGGAAGCGCTTGCGCCGGAGGGGGAGTTTGTCGGCCTGCCGGCGCCTGGGCAGGAGGAATGGTATCGGCTTTTGCGTTATAAGCTGCTGCCGCAGTTGACCACCGATCTGCGGTTGGTCGTTGCGATTATCGGCGGCACGAACATCGGCAAATCGCTGATTTTCAACCATTTAGCCGGCGAGATGGCCAGCGCCGTCAGTCCCTTGGCCGCCCGGACGAAGCATCCGGTTTGTCTAGCGCCGCCCGAGAGCGCCCAACCGGAGCTTTTGGGCCGACTGTTTGAGGGATTCGAGCTTCGGCCTTGGCGATCGGCCGACGATCCGCTGCTGGAGACAGACGAACATCTTTTATTTTGGCGTCCTAGCCAAAATGTGCCGCCCCGCTTGCTTCTATTGGACACGCCGGATGTGGATTCGGACATGCCGATCAATTGGGAGCGGGCGCGGCGTATTCGGCAGGTGGCCGACGTGCTGATCGCCGTGCTCACCCAACAGAAATACAATGACGCCGCGGTGAAACAATTTTTCCGCGAAGCCGCCCAGGCCGATAAACCCGTGATCGTCCTTTTCAATCAATGCTACTTGGAGGCGGACCGGGCGTATTGGCCGTTGTGGCTCCAGACGTTTTGCCAGGAGACCGGGGCGGATCCGATGTGGGTGTATGTGTCGCCAGCGGATCGAGCGGCGGCGGATCGGCTTCAACTGCCGTTTTATGACGTGGGCCGGGATGGCCGAAACGAGCACCTGCGAAAGGTGGACCTTCGCGAAGAGCTGGCCGCCCTGCACTTCGAGCCGATCAAACTTCGCACGCTCCGGGGCGCTCTGCGCCGGGTGTTGGACCAAAACAAAGGGTTGGGCGGGTATCTGTCGGCTCTGGAGCAAAAAAGCCAGCAGTTTCAGGCAGCCGTCCGAGTTCTGGAAGCCGATAAAATGGCCCAAACCCCTTGGCCGCAATTGCCGGCCAAAATGTTGAGCGAGGAAATCCTGGCCTGGTGGGATGGGCGGCGTCCTCCGTGGGTTCGGGCTGTTCACCAAACCTATCGGAAGATCGGCCAGGCGATTGGACGCCCCTTGTTGCGAGGATTGTCCTGGCCCGTTCGATCCCTTCTCCAAAAGGAATCCGCTCGGCCCGACCGTTCGCTGGACGACTGGGAAGAGTTTCAGCAAAAGGAACAAGAGACCATCGTCCGAATCCTCGGACAGGTATATGAAAAACTTCACCAATGGGCGCAGGTGGGCAACGAAGTGCTTCAGCCGAGGGTCCAACGCCTTTTGGGCGGCAAAGATCGAGAGGCCCTCCTGGCCCGTCTTCGGCAGGATCATCGCCAGTTGCCGCCGGTGGACGAAGGCTTCCGACAGTTTATCGGAGACCGATTGGCCCAGTGGGAAAAGGAACATCCCAGGGCGGTCAAATTACTCCGATCCTTAGATACCCTGTTAGCGATGGCCCGACCGATGATTACCGGTTCGCTATTTTTCACGGGATTGCACCTGGCCGGAGAGGCGGTCGGCCAAATGGCCGGGCACGGAACCATGGAAATCGTGGTCAACACCGCGCTGGCCGCTGGCATGACCGGCGGCGGCGAAGCCGTGCTAACCACCACCGGCCAAACCGCCCGGCAGACCGCCAGCCAACTGCTCCTCTCCTTGCAAACCCAATACGTGGCCGACCGGCAGCAATGGTTGGCCGATTGGCTCGACCGCCACCTGTTGGCCCCCTTGCTTGATGAACTGCGGCGGGGCGCTCGACTGCCGGAAGGCCCACTATTTTCTCAAATCCATGCTCTCCGCCAGGAACTCCTCCAACGGCTCGACGATGCCGCCGTTTCCGTCCCTCAGCCCAGGCCGTAACGCCTCCGTAACGCCGACTGTCAGTCGGCGCTTGGCTCAGGCTGGACAGCCTAAGCTACTGGACAGGCTAAGTTACGTAACGCCGACTGTCAGTCGGCGCTTGGCTCAGGCTGGACAGCCTAAGTTACTAGACAGGCTAAGTTACGTAACGCCGACGGTTAGCCGGGGGGCCAAGAGCGTATGCACACCCCTAGCCTAAACAGACGCCGAGCTGGCCTTTCCAAACCGAAGAAAATTTGGGATAATTCATTGAGGGGCGTACCACAAGGAATGCCCCGAAAGCCCCAGGTTCTTCATGGTCTCCTGCGAGCAGGTCGAGTCCCAAAAGAGAAAGGAGAAGGATCATGTCCAGAGTGTCGAGCCGGTTCCGGATTGCCTGGTTGGTAGCGGCGGTGGGGGTGTTGGCAGCAGCTTGTATCTTTTTGCCCCAGGCGCCGCTTCATGCTGTAGCCACCGATTCGAACCCCAATTGCCTTATTGCGACCGGTCCGGTGGACGGGGCTGTGGAAGCGGTGTATGTGCTGGATGCATTGACCGGGGATTTGAAAGCGGCGGTGGTGTCCAAGCGTCAGCCCGGTTTTCAAGCCCAATTCGCCCGAAACGTGCTGACGGATTTCGCCATCGAACAAGGGAAAAAACCCAGTTTCCTCATGGTAACCGGTATAGCCGACATTGCCCGCGTCCCCGGGGGCGTCCGCCCTGCTTCCAGTTTGGTGTATGTGGTCGAGGTCAATAGCGGGGTGCTTTGCGCCTATGCACTCCCCTGGTCGCCGGAAGCCCATGCGGCCGATAAACCCGTAGCCGCCGCGCTATTGCCCTGGGGTCTGTGGAAGTTCCGCACCGCAGCAGTTCGAGAGTAAACATTCCGGTTTCCACTGCCGCCCCATGACTCCACCATCTTGAAGGAGGAAATGGCTCTTCCTCAGAATCGACCAAGATTTTCCGTGAATCTGGGGTAACTGGGCAGATGGGGAAGGGGTGGTAGGTTCTGGTTCCCCAACCAACCCGAACAGGAGGCCAACAGTTTCATGGACGAGCTAAAAGGGCAAAGCCCTCCCAACCAGGGATTCTCTTTGCCTAGCCTCGCTCCCCTCTCAGCCCGGGAGATGGGTGTGTTTCTTTTGGGGTTGTCGGCCTGCTGGATCGGCGCCGGTTCGGTGGGTTTGCTTGCCGGGGCGTTTCGGCATGTGCTGATTGCTCTGGTGCTTGTGGCGATGGGGATTTTGGCGTGGCCGGGGCGGATCGTTCCCAGCAAGGCGGCGTCTTCTCCTAACCCTTCTGGGTGGCCTATTCCCGGGGAAAAACTCGCTCAAGCAGCCGGCATTCTGGTGCTGGTCATTCTGTTTGCGGCAGATTCTCTTCCAGTATTGAATCTTTTGGCGGTGGTGCTGGCCCTGGCCGGGTTGGCCAGCCTCCAACAAGACCGACTCCGAAACCTCCTGACCTGTTTGGCCTTGGCCGCCTTGGTGTTCGCCGTCCATCGCTTGGCTGTGTTCACTATCCCCCTGTATTGGCGTCTGGCCGACTGGATCGGCCGGTTGCTGGGATGGTTAGGCGGCCGTTTTGGGGGGCAACCCTTGGAAGTGGGGGCAATTTTTGGCGGGGTGGATTTTTTGGTGTTGAGCTTCGCTTGGCTCCTTATCTGGAGGAGGCGAACCGGCCCATTTGGTTGGAAAGGGACCTTGGGATTGGCCATCGCCCTCTTCCTGGGACACCTGCTCTACTTGGCTGGATTAAGTTGGACGCCTATTTTAAGAGATAACCTCCCTCCGCCGCCGCCCCGGCCAGAATATCATGTTTATCTTCCGCCGCCCTGGAGTTGGTCGGAGGCCCTGAAAAGTCTTTTGCCCTGGAATTTCCCTTGGGTAGGGCTGGCCATTTACCTGACCGTTCTTGGTCTGGCCGCCCGATGGATAGGTTGGCCCAAGTCCCTGCCATTAGGGGAAGATGAAACATCTGCGGAATACTCTTTGTCCTCTTCTGCTCCTGTTGCAAGGAAGACGCCCTCCCCTGGTACCGTCTGGAAAGAAATCGCCCTCGAAGCGGGACCGGTTGTTTTAGTCCTCCTGTGGGGAGGGCTAATGTTCTTCTGGGGCACCCCGGGCAATCTGGCCGGGAAAAAACTGCTGGCCTATACGCCGAATCCTCAGGACTGGACCCGGCCCCTGCCCGACCGATACGCCCGTTCCGAGATGGGCCGATTCGGGATGTTGCCGGAATTGGTCGCCAGTTTGGGCGGCCAATGGAGCTATACCACCCGACTAGCCGAAAAAGACCTCCAACAAACCGATGTAGTTCTTTTGCTGGGGAACATAGGGCCTTTCCCCCGGGAAGTTGCCAATTCCCTTCAGCAATATGTAGAAGGAGGCGGCAGTTTGTTCGTGGCCTGTTCGGGCGGAACTAGTGCTATTTTATCCGGATCGGAGCAAATATCCTTGCCCGAATTGCTGGCAGAATGGGGGATAAAGTTTCGGTATGAGACGGGGGTGCCGGTTTGGGGGGATTGGGCGGAGGGGCTGCTGCTGGTAAGTCATCCGGCCGTCTTTCCCCTGGCCCAGGCCCGCCACCCTCTACAAAAGTCTCTGGTAGGTTGGGACCGTCCGGGCAGCTTGGAACTTCATTGGCCCGCCAGTCCGCTGCTGGTGGGTCTTTGGGGTTATGGCGATCCAGGCCGAGAAGCTGCCCAGTCCGATTTCCTCCCCCGGTATGATCCCGGAGAACGGCTTGGGGATGTAGTCTTGGCCGCCGAAACCCGGCTGGGATTGGGTCGGGTGGTCGTGCTGGCAAGCCCCGAGTGTCTCCAGACGGAAAATCTTCCGATTTCCTATCTTTTTGTAGGCCGATTGTTAGGCTATTTGGCCCATCGGGGCGCCAGCTCGGCCGATTGGTGGCGGCAGATCGTTGGTTTGTTCTGCGGGGGCTTGATGCTGGTGCTGTTGGCCTGTCGGCCGCGTTACACCGTCCTGGCCGTTACCGCCGCCGTTTTAGGGGGGATGATCTTGGTCGGTTGGCAGCAAACAAGCCGAGCGGGCCGGGTGTTACTGCAACCCCCGGGCGGCGGCCGAACAGCTCCGACGGCTTCCGGTGTCGGGAACATTTCTGACGCCGCTCCCAATGGGGCCGCTTCTTCTCCGGAAAGGGAAGGGGTAGCGCTGCTTGCGCCCAAGGGGTTGCCGCTGGCCTACATCGACGCCTCCCACATGGAAGCCTATAGCCTTCGGCCCTGGCACCCGGACGGCCTTGGCCGATTGTTTATCAGCCTGATGCAGGCGGGGTATTTGCCGCTTTTGGCGCCGGACGCAAAGCCGGATCGGCTCCAGACGGCGGCCGTGTGGCTGTCGATCGGGCCGGCTCGGCGCTTTTCCGGTTCGGAGCAGTCCGCTATTCAGGAACATGTCCAAAATGGCGGCAATTTCATTGCGATGGCCGGGGCCGAGGATGCCGAGGCCCTGCGGCCCTTGTTGGACGCCTGGAGAGTTCGGATACCACGTTCTCCGGTCGGTCCGGGAGAAACCGAGCCGGAAGCCGAGCCGATCGGTCTATCGCCCGGCCCAGGAGAATCCCCCGACAACTACGGTCGGCTTCGCACCTATTATCTCAACGCCAAACACTATGGCCGGGGCGATTACATGCTGGCGGTTACCCTGTACGCCCCTTGGCCGGTCGAGGCCGAGACCGAAGACGCCGATGTGCTGGTCCGGGGCTACGAGGATACGCCGATCGTGATCCATCGGCATATTGGCGGCGGCGGTGTAGTCGTGATCGGCGATACCTATTTTGCAACCAATAAGAACTTCGACGAAACCGCTGGGTCGCCCACTGCCGGAATGATTGAAAACGCCCATTTTTGGCGGTGGATGCTCAGTCGGGTAAGAGGCCGGGAGGAATGGATTCCGCCCGATCCGAAACAGTGGCAGACCCTGGTGCCGCCAGAAGAGATGACCTCGGAACCGATGCCGCCGGAGGCCCCTTAGACCCGTCTGCCCATAGTCTTTCTAACAGCCCCAAAGGCCCGGTCAAAGGCAACCACCCCTTTTTTCCGTCCCAAACCGTATCGGGAGAGCGTGAGCCGATGAGTATCTGGTTGGCCGTAGCCATCTTCAGCGTCGGTTGGCTTTGGGGGATGCATTATTTTGCG
Source organism: Planctomycetota bacterium (assembly GCA_029550925.1). Taxonomy (GTDB): domain Bacteria; phylum Planctomycetota; class Planctomycetia; order Pirellulales; family Thermoguttaceae; genus JANXAQ01. The sequence goes on along the minus strand of JAKPGL010000117.1, from coordinate 1,963 downwards.
CCGCCCCAGGTTGGCTGGTATTTGGCTAGTTTAGCCGCTTCGATTGGACTGCTGACGGTTGGCCTCGGACGGTCAAGCCAGAAGGTTGCCTCGGATAGTCCGAAAGATCAGTCTTTCTCCTCTTCCGCCGAACCATTGTCCCGGCAGAGCCGCCCAGAAACCGAAACCTATCCCTTCTCAACAGCCGGGCCGTACGCCTCTTTTGGCTTGCCCTGCCGATTCAGAATCTTGATACTCCTGGTTCTTCTCATTCCTTCGTGGTTTTGGCCTTGGCCGCAAAAGACAGGGCCGCTGCTGATGCTGGCCGGTTGGCTGGGGCTTTGGCTGGCTGGTAGTTGGCCTTGGGTCGGTGGGGCCGCCCGACGGCTCAGCCGGGCGTTTCTGCTAGGTGGAACCATCCTCGTAGTCCAGGCCGGGATGCTGGAGGCCTATCAGGCCCAAACGGCCCGGACGCATGAACTGCCGGTTTGGCTCCGGCCGGCCGCAGTCGGATTGGCCAAACTGCTAGACGCCGATGCCGCCGATAGCGGCAGCGATTTGGTCTTTCGGGTTTTGGGCCAGGTGCATCGAATCGGCTTGTGTTGGGAGTGGTTTCTGGACCCGGCCGCCATGCTCTTTTTTACCGGCGGACTGGTTTGGCTGGCCTGGCGATGTTTGGAATCGGCGCCGACCGGGCGCCGGTGGACCTGGTGGCTGGCAGGCTTTCGGCGGTTATGCGTCCTGATGCTGGTTTGGATTCCGGTCCGCTGGATGCTGGTTCTGGGTCTGTATCTGCATCGGGCGGGGCTGGAAGGAGTGGAGGGAGAACATCTAGCGATAGCCCAGATGTTTAGTCCCTGGGTCTATTTACTGTTGTTGGCGGGGCCGGCGGTTTTGGCCGGTCGTCTGCTCCGAGAATTCCAGAGCCTAAAACAGAGCGAGGATGACCCGGCCGTTCCGGTCGAACCCGAAGAAGTGGCAGAAAGTGCAGGAGGCTTTCCGGTCGAAAGCCAGCGGTTTGGCCTTCGGATAGGATGGGCGATGCTGTGGTCGGCTGCCGGGGCGGCGCTGGCGGCCGCTTCCGTCGGATGGACGCCTGTCGGGCAGCCCAAACAGGGCCGGGTCCTAGTCGTCGAACGCCACAGCCAATGGGAACCCACGCTGCGGCCCTACGACACCACCTGGTACGGCGAACCGTCCGGCTACAACTACCGGTTGCTCTACGACTATTGCAGCCGCTTTTTCCAGATGGGACGGATTCTGGAGTCCGAACCGATCACCGAGGAACGTCTCCGGGAATGTGATATTTTGATCATCAAAATCCCGACCGCTCCTTATCAGCCGGAAGAAATCGAGGCGGTCCATCGGTATGTAGCAGGCGGCGGCAGCCTGCTCCTGATCGGCGATCATACGAACGTGTTCCGTTCGAGCACCTATTTGAACGCCATTTGCCGGTCGATGGGGTTTACCTTCCGAAACGATCTATTGTTCTGTATTGGGTCGCCGTATGAGCAGGCGTATCGTCGGCCCCGGCCGGTGCATCCGGCGGTTCAGCATGTGGAAAAAATGGATTTTGCGGTTTCGTGTTCTATTGATCCGGGCCGGAGTTGGGGGCGGGCCGCCATCCGAACCACCGGGCTGTGGAGCCTGCCGGCCGAGTATGAGGCCAGCAATTACCATCCCCAGGCCGAATATCTGCCGCATTTGCGGGCCGGGGCCTTTGTGCAACTGTGGGCTGCCAGTTACGGCCGAGGTCGAGTGCTGGCCTTTACCGATTCGACCATCTTTTCCAATTTCTGTGTGTTCCAGCCGGGAAAGGCGGAACTATTCCTGAACATGCTCCAGTGGCTCAACCACACAAGCCTCCTGGACCCCTGGCCGGTACAGGCTGCCGTTAGTGTGGGGCTGGGCCTGGTGGGCCTGGTGCTGGTAGGGATCGGCTGCTGGAAGGCCTATCCCCCGGCCGCTGCGGCAGAGCAGACGC
>JAKPGL010000089.1 GCA_029550925.1 Planctomycetota bacterium | reverse complement strand
TAAACAACTGGTCTTGATGCCGCCGCAGGCGTTTGATCAGACGCTTCGCCTGGCTGTCTTCCCACGGCGCCTCGATCAACGCCTCCAACCGACCCCGGAGCCTCAAGCGACGCGAAGCAAACTCCTCGGCGGTAAGATCCCTGCGCTGGCTCAGCCGAATGGCGTCGTGGATCAATCGCTTGGCCTTTTTGGCAAACTCCGGCCAGTCCGGCCCAGTCTGCTTGTACTTCTCTACGGTCAAAAAGTCGCGCAGCAGATGCACCAGGCACAGTTGCCGATCCGCGCAGAGCACCTTGTTATATGCCCCCCAAAAGTCGCTGACCAACGTTCCTGCAAACTCTTCGGTGAAAAACTTCCTCAACGCCGGACTGCCCCGGCAACGGTCGATCATAAAATAGGTAAGGTCGGCCCCCGCAAAACACCACAACCAGTACGTTTTTCCCATCACCCGCCAACCGGTCTCGTCGGCGTGCAACACGGCCGACCGCAAGGCTTGGCGGTGGATGGTCTGGTACCACGGCTCCAGGATTTCCGCCAACCGTCGCCATTGATGGCTCAATCCGCCCGCCGTCAATGGAATCGGCAGATGGAAATTGAAGACCTCGAGAATCTGCGACAGGCTGTTGCCCAAACCATAGTGCAGCCAGGCCGTCAACACCAAGACCCGATGGCCCAGCGTCGAATTCGGCAACGCGTCAGGCACCACCGGCTCGACGCTCTTTTTGCACTTCGGGCACCAATCGCGATGGATCAGGTGTTCGGTAACTTCCGCCTGGAGGTTGGCGGGAATGTCCTCGATGTACCGTTTGCGGACCCGATGACATTTTTTGACCGGGGTGCCGCAATCGGGACACCGTTCCAAGCGATGCTCCTGCCGCCGGTCGATCCGCTCCGGCGGCGGCCGACGGTAGCCGGGATGCCCCTTTTTACAGCCCGGCGGCTTGGAACGGCCCTGCACCGGCGGTTTTTCGTAAGGCGGCTTCATGCCCGAGGACGCCGTGGGCGACGATTTCCCCAATTGCCGTTCCAACTCGGCCACCCGCTTGGCCAGTTGCAACAACGCAAACACCGCCGCCTCCGGCCCCAGACCCACAATTTCGTAGGCCTGCGCCTCGGTCAAATCCCCACCCAAAACAATGTCGGGAAATGGGTTCACAGGAACTCCTTCGCTTATCCGCAACTGTTCCTGTCATACCCCAATTCCCGTTCCCTGCCAAGATCAACTGCATTCGGCTAAAATGTTACGAATATCGTTTGGCTAGATTTCGGGTTCCGGTTCTTCTAGGGTGCGGAGATAGGCGGCCAATCGGGCTTGCAGGTCCAACAGGTTTTGCCATTCCCGCTGATCTAAGGCGACCGTTTCTTTTTTCCCGCCAGGTTTGACGGATTGGATCAACCGCCGAAGCCGAACGTGCAGATATTGAAACACTTCGCACAACTGGGCGGTTTGGCCGGGCGAAAGCCTCTTGGGCAAATCCGGCGGCAAAAGAATATGTAAGACCGACTGGGCGTCCGGCTGCTCGGACCAAGCCAATTCTTCGTCTAAACTCCAACGGGGAAGCGTTTCCTCGATCTCTTCGTCGGGACAGACGCCGGCCGAGAGGTCCGCTCCGCGCAAGATGGCCAATCGCTGCGCGATCTCTTCCCGAGAACCGAACAGGAGCACCGTTCGACCAACCATGATCACATCGCCGGGCCGAAGATTACAAATCTTCACATATTCCCCGTTCACCCGGGTCCCGTTGGTGCTCTCCAGATCGGTCAGAACGATTTGGCCTTCGTCTTCTTGGATTTTCAGATGGAATCGGCTGACCCGCTCGTCGTTCAGTTGCACGACGTTGCCTTCCTCCCGGCCCACCGTAACCGGAGTAGGCGTGTTGAGAAACACTTTTCCCCGATCGGCCCCGTCAATGATCTGAAGGGTAATCCTCGCCATATCGATCCCCGTTGTTCAGCCCGGTGCAAAAGAGCAGATCTGGGGACCTGCTAGGTCTCTGTAAACCCGAAAAAGGCGTCCGAAACAATACCGCCCGTCTCGCTGGAGAAAACTCACAAGGCCATCCTTCCTCCCCAGGCTTTCTCGCGGAGACGCCTTTTCGATACAAGACCTCATCCAGCCCAAGATAGACCTCGTTGTTTCTTCTATCATTTTTACCGATATCCAGGAAGTCAAGAAGGGGACCGGCAGACCCGGTTGCGTTGTAGCACATGAACCCCTATCGCTGGAAGCTAGCATCCTGAGGCGATCTCCAGCGGTTGTAGGTCGGAGGCGACAACGCAACCGGCTCGGACTGGTGTTGCCGGAACCCTTTCCCTCCGATGGACGCTGCCTGCCTTTGCACAATTGCGAAATAGCTCCCTCTTTCCAACGACCGACTTCCGACATCCGAAATGCGCCGTGGGTCCATATTTTCTTGTCCCTTTTGCCTTTGCCGGGGGGGGACGGGCCAGCAAGATAGGACTCTCTCGCTGGGAGAACCTCCGCGAGAAATCGAACTTTTGTCATGGAACGTTTCCAGGTACAAAAGGTTTCTTTGGATAGGAAAGCCTGGCAGCCGGTTTTCCATTTTGAGAAGGCGCAGGGTTCGGCCTTCTCTATATTTCCTGTTCTCTTTATTTTGCCTGTTTTCCAAGAAGAACCCCTTTTGGAAATGGAGAAACCACTACTGCCTGCGTTCAACCTACTGGGCGTGTGCATGGAACAGCAGGAATCAAGCAGTCTGACAGACCTTGGTTCCAAGAGGGGGGTTCGCTTGGGGAGGCGGAGAACAGACCAGCCGGAATCCTCCTTTAGGGGGAGTATCTAACACCTCCTCCAGCAAAAGATGTTTCAAGAAGGGGATAAAAATGGATAAATCCTGCCGATTGTGTCGATTTTGAGATGATGTCTCTTAAAAGGAGCATGGTTGCGGGCCGTTTTGGTTCCTACAAATAGATATTCATGTCCCCCCAGAAATAAGGGTAATCGCTGTGAAAAAGACAAATCAGATTCTGCAAATGTTGGTTCATTCTCCTATTCTGTGGGGCGCTCTTACCAGCGCCGCCTTTTACGGGGGATTGCAATCTTGGAAGCCGGAAGGGCCGTTGGGTCGGTTTTTTGAGGATTACTTCCTGGCCCATCCGATCAACTACGCCTCGACGGTGATGTTTTTCGTGGGCCTATCGGCGTTAGGGATTAAGGCGTTGGTGTTGGGTTGGCAGCAGCAGGACTTGGGCCAACCGGTGTTCGGCCAACTTTCCCATCCGCTAGAGCCGATCTCGGGCAGCCAAACCTTGCTGGCCCAGATCGACGCGCAGCAGGATCGCCGCGATTCCTGGCTGGTCCGTCGAGTGCAGGGGGCCTTGGAACATGTCCATCGTCGGGGTACAGCCGACGGGCTGCTCGAAGAACTGAAGTATTTGGCCGAGGTGGATACGGCCCGTGTAGAAGCCGGCTATGCCCTGTTACGGGTGGTCATCTGGGCGATCCCGATTTTAGGCTTTTTGGGCACGGTGCTGGGCATTACGATGGCCGTGGCCAAATTGCAGCCGGAGGCCCTGGAGAAATCCTTGCCCGATGTGGTGGCCGGCTTGAGTGTGGCGTTTAACACCACCGCTCAGGCCCTGGGATTAACCATGATTTTGATGTTCGGGCAGTTTTTTGTCCACCGGGCCGAAATGCGGCTGTTGGCCGACATCGACCATCGGGTCGAAGAAGAACTGCTGGGCCGATTCGAGAGCGTGCAGGCCGCTCCCGAAGGCCAACTGGTTGCCGTCCGCCGGATGTTGGAAGCGCTGCTCCAACGAAACGAAGAATTGGTCCGTCGTCAGGCGGAGATTTGGCAAGCATCGCTCGAAGCAGCCGCCAAACGATGGACCGGGTTGGCCGACATGACTCAAAAGCAGCTTCAGTCGGCCTTGGCAGGCGCCTTGGCGGAAACCTTCCAAACGGTGCAGCGTCAATGGACGGCCGCAGAACAGGCGGTCGTTCAGGAGGCCCATCGGCATTGGGAGCGAGTGCAGCAGGCGACGACCCAACAGGCGCATGCCCTGGCGGAACTGCAACAGCAAATCGCCAAGCAAGTGGAGGTCCTCACCCGGGCGGTGGAGGCGACCGGACAAATCGCCCGATTGGAAGAGGCGTTGAACCGGAACTTGGCCAGCTTGACCGGCAGCGGACATTTTGAGCAGGCCTTGGCCAGCCTGACGGCGGCGATCCATCTGCTCCATGCCCGGTTGGGGCAGACGCCGTTGGAGACCCCGGCGGTCCAATTGGAAACACCCCGCCGCAAGGGACAGGCGGCTTAACCGAGCCGCCTCCGAAAAGGGGCGGGTTGAGCGCTTGAGGAAACCAAAGCCATGCTGTGTTAGGGAGCAGGTTGAGAGGCCCGTAAGGAGACGGGATTTGCGTTGATGGGGGACTAGCGTCCCCGGCTCGAAGTCGGAGACCCCATAGGTCGATTGGCATGAGCAGATCAAGGAAGACTGTCGGCAGGAACCCGGCCGGTGGGCTGTCGCTATTTCCGTTTTTGGCGGTGCTCATCTGCGTGATGGGCGGGCTGATTGTGCTTTTGGTGGTGTTGGCCCGACATGCCCGCGTCCAAGCCGCCAAGGCCGCCCAGACGATCGCCGCTCAGAAAAAAATCTCCCTCCA
>JAKPGL010000063.1 GCA_029550925.1 Planctomycetota bacterium | reverse complement strand
GGAAATCCCAAATTTGCAAAACTCCAGTTCAATTAAAGGGGATTGGGGGCAGCCAGAAGGGAAATCCAATCAAGGGGAATGATAAAGCAAGGTTTTTTCAAGAAAGGAACCTATCATGAGGGCTGCAAAGCTAAGTAGCCGACTAACTTGGGTGGGTGCACTCGCCGGCGCGTTTTTCATGCCCACCTACGTGGGGGCCCAAACCATTACGGTGACATCTTATCCGACGGAGCTGGAGGCCGGGGGGAAAGTTACTATCTCCTGGACGATCCAAGGGCTTACCGGCCGTCTAACCCATAACCATGTCCATTGGGGACCTTCGCCAGCAACGGTAGATAAGTATTCTACTCCCCACCTCCTGCGGGGGACAAGCTTTAGTGCCGTTTTTACTGCACCGTCTGCAGGAGGGAAAATTTACTTCCGCGTGCACGCCATTGTAGATGGCAAAAATATTTACAGCAGTATCCTCGCTATTGAAGTCGCCGCTCCGGTAATTGATTTCCGCCCGCAAGTCCAAACGCCTACAATTAGCCCCACGGGAGGGCCATTTACTACAAGAACGATTCAAGTCCAACTTTCCTGTGCCACTTCTGATGCCAGTATCTTTTATACCACCGATGGAACCATTCCTACGGAAAGCTCTCACCTGTATTCGTTGCCTTTTCTTTTGGGCATAAGCAGCGGCACGTCGGTAACAGTGAAGGCCCGGGCCTTTAAAGTAGGTATGAAACCTAGTGAGGTGGCTACTGCCACCTACACGTACAGCCCCGAAGACAAATACGAACAGGATGACAATTGGCAATCACCCAGCATACCCAAATTTTTTCCGAAAGCTGATACGTTTCTTAATGGGTCGACCTACTCTATCCAGCCAGAGTATCGTATCCAGAGACGAAGTATCTATCCCGGCAACGACCCGGATTGGATTAAATTTACCCTTTCCAAGACATGCCGGTTTGTTGCCGTGTTAACCTCCCTTGATCCAAGCGTCCACTTGCCCGAGACCAAGGACGTGGTGGTTCACATGAAAAAGAAAATAAAACAGGACGGAAGGGAGGTGTGGGTTGACGAGATTAAAAAGCCCTCCAACAAGACGAACCCTGTAGAAGACCGCTACCATCGGCCTATCCTGGAGTGGTTTTTGGTAACCGAAGATCTAGGCCCTATCGGGCAACTCAGGTCGGACCTCCAACGTATCTGTTATTATTTCCAGCTCAATAATTCCAATCCTATCGAAGAGTACTTGGTGAGCATGGCTGCCTTCCCAAAGTCCCCTGAAAACGATCCATATGAAATTTATGACGGTCCTACTCCACACGGCTGGCTCCAGATTGGCGATGGTACCAACTTAGTGCAGATTCGACAACTGTATCTCAGCGGAGGTAGAGAAGATACAGATTGGGCTTGGTTCCGGATCACAAAGCGAACCAAGATTACTCTTACTTGCGTGGCTATTCCTGGAAACAAGGGCCAAATGACCATCCAGATCCTCGGTCCGAATAACATGAACCAAAAATTCCAAGATACTCTGTCCATCAAAACTGATGATCCAGCAGAACTTACTAAAGAAAGATCGATAGATGATCCGGGTATTTACTACATCAAAATTACTGGGCCTCAGACTACGATCTATATCCTCAAAGTGGAAATGGATCGCCCTGAGCCATAATTTGTTTGTTTCCCAAGGCTTCTAACTGGAGTTTTGGTAACTATTTAGCCGTTTGCAGTAATGAGAGAAAGGTTTTTTCTCTAACCTATTGATTAACAATGAGTTAGGGTATCATGCTAGCACTGCAAGTACACGAAGGAGTGGGAAACACGTAACTCTGGTATCTGTAAAGAGTTATGGCGAAAGTACTGCATTCGGCTAAAATGTTACCCAAACTCCAGTTCTAAGAGAACCTTCATACCAAGGGAAAACGTGGTCGCTTGGCGGCTTTTTGGGCCGTGGGGCAACGGATAGATTGAGGGGGCCCAGATTTCAGCGGTACTCTCCAGGGAAAGTGGAGGCGGGGGGTAGCGATCCGCTCTGCATCTTGGAACTCCCGAAAAGCGTGTAGGCGGTAGATGCTCGCAGAAGGTTCTTGGAATTGGCCTCGATTTCAGAATCACCCCTAGAGCACTCATTTCCCGCCTATGCCACCACCCCCAGTCTGATGCGGCGGGGGAACCTTTGGTTTCCCCGCAGAGGGAAAAGACTAAGAGCCTATCCGAAAACCTATTTCCTGTTACCAAAAGGTCCCCCCTCTCCGTTCCCATGTGCCAATCGGAGTTGCTTTTTTGCCCATATTTTTGGGAGAGGGATCGCCTTTCTCAGAAAACGAACTGGGAAGACAAAGAGGTTTTCGGATAGGCACTAAGAACCCATAACAAAATGAAGTTCCAGAAGGATCGGGAATCCCTGACTCCCTATTGGCGGGACACAGGGAGAAATCATTTTATTAGAAGCTCTAAACCTTTTGCCCTTTCCGTTGCTCGGGAGGGTTCTCGATGGTTCTTCGGTAACTCTAGACGATAGATTATCTGGAGTTTTGCAAAATGGGCTTGTTCAGGTGTTCGTACACTGAACAGGTCCATCAAAAATCCCGTGATTTTTGAGGGTCGGTAGTGTACAAGATCGGTGGAAATCCCAAATTTGCAAAACTCCAGATTATCTTTTTCCGGGGAATAGAGCGAGCTTACCGGTTGATCTCTATCCCAAAGGTCAGACCATGCACTAAGGCGTCTTCTCGATTATTGGTCATATCAATAGCCAGGGGCGGGTTAGGTAAAAAGAGATAATTCAGGCTAGGCGCCCGAGCCAGTCCGTCCATCCACATCCCGGACCAGCCCACCCGCAAATTGATCGCCTTCGTAATCAGATACCGAAGTTCTAGACGCAGTTCTACCAGAGGCGCCCACTCGTTCTGGTAAGCCGCGTAATGCCCTTGCATATAGTCATACGGAGCGCCTGTCGGGAAAAAGTACAAATGCACATTCTGGGAATTAAACCCTGCTGTAAAACGGCCCTCTGCATTGAGCATCCATCGGCCAGCTAGCTTAAAATAGCGAAGCCCTAGCTGAGGGCCAATCAGATGATTTTCCGCTCCTACGCGCCATTTTGTGTCATTCCCAAATACCGGGGAGTTGCTCTCACAGTAAAGCCGATCATCCAGCTCCAAATATCGAACCCCAGCTAGGAATTCCAAATAACCCCCGCTACCAAATTGATGGGAACGGCGCAAATACTCTAATTCCACCCCCCAATTTTTTACCTGATACTTACTTTCAAAAGTAGTAAACGGGACTGGAAAGGAGGAATGTTCTTCGGGGTTGTAAAAAACGAGTTCAAAGTGGTTATAGTAGAAAAGTTGGGATTGGGGCTGGAGGTTAAAAAAGCTCACCATGATCCCATCGTGCTCGCCTACCCAGCCAAACTCAAACCGTTCCCCCCAACCGACGCTCCAGTTCAATCCAAGCGTATCCCCGGGATTTTGGGGAGGGCCGCTAAATTGCTCTTCCGGGGCCTGAATCCACCAATAGAGTTGATCGTAGCAGAAGAAAAATCCTTGGCTGGCTTCTCGGCCGCCGCCAAAGGCATTGAGTCGAGGCGGGGCAAATAGTTGCAAATCTCCGATCAATCCTTGGCCATAAACAGCCGTCCCCGCCAGGAAAACCACTCCCCAAAGGGCCGTCCATTGTGTGAGTCGTTTGAGCGTCATGGTCTTCTACTACCTTGGGTTAGATAAATGTCGTTGCTCCCCTCAGACCCCCCGCCACACAGAGAGTCTGTCCGAAGTACCCTTGACGGTAGTATCGGACGTGCAGGTCGTACTAGTTGAGTAAGAAAGATAAGGGTTACCGAAAAGTGGAGGCCAGTTTCCTGGCTAATACCATTTAGTGGGGGTGCGTTCTCCCTCATAAGTTCTAAAAAGAGACGGGAACCCCCTATTTGAATGTAATCGGTCCCCCCTAAAAGAATTGGATTGCCTTCTCTCAGTACCCAACCCAAGTAGGTTTCGGTACACCCTTTTACTAATAGGCTGATTCCATGCCGGGCCTTCTAGCAGAGGAGATCTTCCAGTTGAGCAGCGATTTCCTTCTGATGGACCCGCCATTGGCGCAGGGTGTCGCGATCCCGGATGGTTACGGTACCGTCCTGGAGGGTTTGGCCGTCCACGGTGATGCAATATGGCGTGCCGATCTCGTCTTGCCGTCGATAGCGTCGGCCTACGGCCCCTTTTTCGTCGTAGAAGACGTTCCAGCGGGGTTTCAGTTGGGCGTAAATCTCTCGAGCGATTTCTGGCATCCCATCTTTTCGGACCAGGGGAAAGACGGCTGCTTTGATGGGGGCTAATCGGGGATGGAGTCGGAGAACCACCCGTTTTTGGGGCTTACCGTGTTCGTCCGGGGCTTCATCCTCGGCGTATGCCTCGCACAGGAAGGCCAAAGCAGCCCGATCCGCCCCGGCCGACGGCTCCACCACATGGGGGATGTATTTCTCTCGCGTCTCCTCGTCAAAATAGGTCAAATCTCGGCCGCTGCCCCGATAGCGGGGTTTCCCTTCCTCGTCCAGTTCCACCACCAATTGATCCCCTTGGCGAACGAGTTTGCCTTCCATGTGGCTTCGCAGATCAAAATCCCCCCGATGGGCAATCCCTTCCAATTCGCCGAACTCTCCCGGCGGCAAAAAGGGAAAGGCGTATTCGATGTCGGCCGTTCCGCAGGAATAATGGCTCAGTTCTTCCGGCGAGTGTTCCCGCAGCCGCAGCCGCTCGCTCGATAGCCCCAACCCGATATACCACTGGAACCGCCGATTCCGCCAATACTCGTACCAGGCCCGAGAGACGCTTGGATGGCAGAAGAACTCGATCTCCATTTGTTCGAACTCCCGGCTTCGGAAGGTGAAATACCGGGGGGTGATCTCGTTGCGGAAGCTTTTGCCGATCTGAGCGATGCCAAAGGGAATCTTCACCCGGCTACTATCTAATACATTCTTAAAATTGACAAAAATCCCCTGGGCGGTTTCCGGGCGGAGGAAACTCTTGCTGGCTTCGTCCTGCAGAGGGCCTATATAGGTTTCAAACATCAGGTTAAACATTCGGGGCGGGGTCAGCGTGCCCAGGGTTTTGGCGTCCGGGCCGAGCACTTGTTCCATATTCTGGACGTGGCTGAGCGGTTCGATCGGGCCGAGCCACTGAAGTTCGTCGGCGTCTTTGTTTCGGAGGTTGAAAAACCGGAGTGCCTTTTGCAGGGTGTCTTGCTCTGCTTCCTGGCCCATGGCTTCGGTGGCCGCGAAAATCTTCCGCCCTTGGTACTCCACCCATCGACCATAGACCTGGTCGTATCGGTAACGCCGCTTCGATTCCCGGCAATCGACCATCAGGTCGCAAAACAGGTCATAATGGCCGGAACATTTCCAAACCTGCGGGTGCATGATGATGGTCGAATCCAGGCCGACCATCGCATAGGCCGACGGTGCTCCGGGCGGCGGTTCCAATTCGTTGTGGCTGGTTACCATGTCCCGCCACCAGGCCTCGCGGATATTTCGCTTTAGTTCTACGCCTAACGGTCCGTAGTCCCAGAACCCGTTCAGCCCGCCGTAAATCTCGCTCGACGAAAACAAAAACCCCCGCCGTTTGCACAATGCCGCCAACGTATCCATTTCCATTTGTGTTGACTCCCGTTTGGGCAACCAGCCTGCTTCGGACCGCTTCTAGTGTTGTTTGAATTGCCAACTAAACTCCTCCGCCCGGCAAAAACCAGATGGTTGGGCTTTCCGGGAATATCCAATTTAGTTGGCAATTCAAACTTCCATAGGGTCTTCCCACAGCATAGATGATATGGGATGATCATGGAAGAAATATCCTAATCTACCACTTTTCTATCGAAAATGTCTAGGGAGGAAGGCCCATCCGCGATTGGAGAACGTCTTTGTCAATCTCCCCTTCACCCACGAGGAGTTCTCGCCATGAAAATGTTTGGGAACACATGGGGCCAAAACCGTCGGTTTTCGGAGGGATGGAGCGCATCGGCTTGGCAAGGCCCTGTAAGTGTCGGCCCACGAAAACAAAGACGGCCCAATAGCCTTTGCCGATTCAAAACGCCGCACCGCCGGACGCTGCTGCGATGTTTTTTACCGTGGGTTCTTCCCATTTTCTGTGTCGCCGGGGGGGTTGGGGGACCTGTTTTTCCCAGACTTTGGGCGGCCGATCGGGTGGAACTCCGGCCCCTGGCTACCGAGGTGGAGCAGTACGCCAAAATCGAATTCCAAATTGCCGCGCCCGGGACCTACCAAAACCCCTTTGATCCGGAGGAAACGGCGGTAGAAATGGAAATACGAACACCCAGCGGGCGCCAACTGCACCTGCCCGCCTTCTGGTATCAGCCGTTCCAGCGACGGATTTTTCCCGATCGCCGACCGGCCGATTGGGTCTATCCGGCAGCAGCAGCCCATTGGCGGGCTCGCTTTACCCCTACCGAACCTGGCGCCTACCAGGCTATAGCCCGATGCACCGACCGCCAGGGCACCCGGACCTCCGAACCCGTGCAATTTATCTGCCAAAAGAGCAATCGGCGGGGTTTCATTCGCACCAGCACCAAAGACCCTCGGTTTTTGGAGTTTTCGACGGGCCAGCCGTTTTTTGCCGTCGGCCAGAACCTGGCTTTCATCGGGTTTGAACAGCCGATCACCTATGCGAAGGCCGAATCGCTCTTCCATCGGCTCCGAACGGAGGGGGCCAATTTCCTGCGGATTTGGACCTGCTGCGAGGATTGGGCTTTGGCCGTCGAGGCCCGCAAAAACGCTTGGGGCCGATCCTGGAGCGGGCCTGGCCCGCTTGTGCCCCAACCCGGCCAAGACCCACCAAACAAAGGGCGCCGGTGCGTCCAATTGGGTGGCCAGTATCCTGCCCACGTAGCCGCCCGTCCGCCCAATCCGCTGGCTGTTCGGCCCAATACCACCTACGTGGTTACCGGCCGGCTGCTGGCTGAGGCCGACGGCCAACTTTCGATCACCGCTGGTAATCTTCGGCTGGGCGAACCACTGCGCCTCAAAAAAGATGTTGCCTGGAGTAGTTTCCGGCGGGAGTTTCAAACAGGCCCGGAGCAGTATTTTTTGCCGGAGGTGAGTTTCCGGTGGGAGGGGGGCGGCCGAGCCTTGATGGACGAAATTTCATTGACCGAAGCCGCCGGCAGCCCCAACCTGCTGGCCGACGCCGATCCCAACCGCCCGGTCCGCACCTATTATAACCCGGTCGATTGCTTCCTGCTGGATTGCCTCCTGGAGGCGGCCGAGCGGGAAGGCATCTATCTGCAACTGTGCCTCTTGACCAGGGACCTTTATATGTCGGCCCTTCAGAAAGAAAACAGCCCAGACTACGAGCAGGCCATCCGGGACGCCCAGAAAACCTTCCGGTATGCGGTAGCTCGATGGGGCTATTCGACCAGCCTGGCCGCCTGGGAATACTGGAACGAAATGAACCCCGGACTGCCCACCGACCGATTCTACGACGCCCTGGGCCAATACCTGGAAAAAATCGACATCTACCAGCACCCCCGCACGACCAGCGCCTGGGGCCCAGCGCCGAAGGATTGGCGGCATCCCCGGCTGGATTGGGCACAGGGGCATCACTATCTTCGGCCTGCCGACAAAGAAAAGGCTCACGATGAGGTGGCTGTGGTGCTGGAGCGGACGGCCCTGCTCCGTCAACACGCCCCGAATAAACCGGTCATGCTGCCCGAGTTCGGCCTGGCCGAGGACAATTGGCAACGAAGCCGATGGATGGCGGAGGACAAAGAGCTCCTGCATTTTCATAACTGTTTGTGGGCCTCGGCGCTTTCCGGGGCGGCCAGCACGACCATGTTCTGGTGGTGGGAACTTTTGGACCAAATGGATGCCTACGGGCAGTATCGGCCGCTGGCCACGTTTTTGGCCGACATCCCCTGGACGACCGACCAACTCCAACCGGTGCAGGCCGAGGTCCAGGAAACCCCAGTACGGGTTCGGGTAGTGGGCCTCCAAGGCAGCGGCGGGGCGTATCTATGGCTTCAGAATCCGCAGTCGGCCTGGTACCCGGTGGTAGTGGAGAAAAAGACGCCATCTCCCGTCCCGAAGGCGGTGCTCCTGCTCCGGGGCCTTCCGCCCGGCGCCTATCGGGTCCAATGGTACGACACATGGACAGGAAAGCTGCTCAGCCAATCGCAGATCGACGTTCCCCAACAGCCCGGCCCACAATCCCTCCGGCTTCCCACGCCGTCCTTTGAGCGGGACATCGCCTGCAAGCTCCTTCGGACCACCGCTCCGTAATTGTCCCTTTTTTCGGAAGGCGAAGCCGTCCGAGAACAACCCATACTGGAAACCCGGTACCAGGCATGCTAAGATAAACGACGGAAGATGCTCGAGGGTCAGATTTCCTGCCGCTTTTATGATAAACATTTGTTTTACGGAGGTTTGCCATGCGTTTGAACATGTTCTTGGCGGCGTCGGTGCTCTTGGGCTTGACATGGATGGACGGAACGGAAATGCTCTTTAGCGCTGAGCCGGGAGAAACCAAAGAGATGGTCGAAAAACAATTGGCTGAGATTCGCTCGCAGACCCAGGCCCGCACCTATGCGGACGCCCAGGGCAAGAAGCTTTTGTATCGGCTGTGGATTCCCCGCGGATACGACGCGGCGAAGAAGTATCCGCTCATTTTGTTTCTCCACGGGGCGGGCGAACGGGGCGACGACAACCAGAAGCAGTTGGCCCATCCGGATGTCCTGCATTGGGTCCGGGAAAAATACGCCAAGGAGCATCCCAGTTTTTTGGTAGCGCCGCAGTGCCCGGCCGGGGCCAAGTGGGTTGATGTGAACTGGTGGCAGGTGCCCCATCATCAGACGCCGCCGCAGCCGGCCGAGCCGATGCGACTGACCATGGAGCTTTTGGACACCCTGCAAAAGGAGTTTTCCATCGACCCGGACCGGATTTATGTTACCGGGCTATCGATGGGCGGCTACGGGACGTTTGATCTTTTAGTGCGTCGGCCCCATTATTTTGCGGCGGCTGTACCGCTGTGCGGCGGGGCCGACGATAGCCGAGCTAAAGACTTCGCCCATGTGCCCATCTGGATCTTCCACGGCGCTCAGGACAAGGCGGTGCCGGTAGTCCGGTCCCGGTCGGTGGTCGAAGCCTTGCGCCGTGCGGGCGGCCAACCCCGATACACTGAATACCCCGACGAAGGACACGCCATCTGGAAACGCACTTACGCCGACGAAGAACTAGCCCGTTGGCTCTTTAGTCAAGTCCGCCAGAAGTGACTTCCCACCCATTTCATTGTGGAATTTTTGTACATTCTACCCCGTCGCCTTTCCCGATCAACGGCAACGAACAACGTTCCCGGCTCCCACATCGCCGAAAAATAAATATATCTTCACAACTGGAGTTTTGCAAAATGGGCTTGTTCAGGTGTTCGTACACTGAACAGGACCCTCAAAAATCCCGTGATTTTTGAGGGTCGGTAGTGTACAAGATCGGTGGAAATCCCAAATTTGCAAAACTCCAGTTCACAAGATAAACTTGCAGCCGAGCTTCGGAAATCCGTCCGAAAGATTGACGAAGCCTCGGGCAGAGTACCATAATACTTCCGGAAGGTCATCGGTGTTAGAAACAATTCTTGTAACAGTTCAGCCGAATCTTCCCTTTCCCCTCTCCCTTGGCGGGAGAGGGAGGCCTGCTCTAGCAGGCCGGGTGAGGGGGAAATAGGGAAACAAGCAAGCTTTCTGCCCCTCACCCGGCCAGGCCTCGGCCTGGCCGGCCTCTCCCGCTCCAGGGGAGAGGCGAATGTCCGCCATTCGGCTGAAATGTTACCAATTCCTTTTTTCTACTATCCAAGGAGATGTACTATGCCCACGATGCATCGGCGGGAATTTTTGGAGCGGAGCCAAAGGACCACGTTGGGGATGGCCGCGGGGGTAACGATTTTGGCCAATGCGGCAAGCGTGCGTGGAGCGCCGGCGGCGGAGAAGATTTTGCTGGCGGCGGTAGGCGTACGAGGTCGTGGGGCCAACCTGGCTGCCGAGTTTTTGCAACGGGGCGGCTGTGAGTACGCTTACATCTGCGACCCGGACACCAAGCTCTTTGAGTCCCGCGCCAAGCAGATCGCCGAGCAGCAAGGCGGCAAGGCGCCCAAGTGTGTGAAAGACTTCCGGCAGGCGTTGGAGGACAAAGCGCTCACGGCGATTATTTCGGCCACGCCCGACCATTGGCACGCGCTATCGACGGTCTGGGCTTGCCAGGCGGGCAAGGATGTGTATGTCGAGAAACCGGCCACCCATAATTGTTGGGAAGGGCAGAAGATGATCGAGGCGGCCCGGAAATACCGCCGGATTGTTCAGGTGGGTACCCAGAACCGTTCGGCCGCCTACAATATGTCGGCCCGGAAATACATTGCCGAGGGCAAACTGGGCGATATCCATTTTGTGCGGGTGTGCAACATGAAGTTGTGGGGCAACCGGCCGCCGGTGCCCGACAGCGACCCACCGCCCGGTTTGGATTGGGACCTGTGGAACGGCCCGGCGCCAGAACACCGATACAACGCCGCCTTCCATAACTACTGGAACCATCTGTGGCGGTACTCCGGCGGCGACATTGCCAACGATGCCAGCCATCAGATCGACCTGGCCCGCTGGCTGGTCGGAGCGGAACTGCCGCAGCGGGTCTATTCCACTGGCGGTCGATGGAATAGCCAGGGCGTGGCCGAGACGCCGGATACCCAAATCGCCGTCTGGGAATATCCGAAAATGCTCATGGTCTTTGAACTGACCCTTTATACACCTTATATGCTCAAGATTTCGCCCCAGATTCGGGAATCGCTTACCGAGTTCCCCTATTGGCCGCAGTGCACTACCCGGATCGAAATCTACGGCAGCAAGGGGCTGATGATTGTCGGTCGGCACGGCGGCGGCTGGCAGGTCTTCGACCGGCCCCAGCGGGAAAAGCCGCAGGTGGTCGCTTCCGACAACGGCAAATTCCCCGATCCGGAACACCAGACCAATTTTCTGGAGTGCATCCGGACCCGCAAGACGCCCAACGCCGACATCCTGGAAGGCCACCGAAGCGCCCTGCTCATCCATTATGCGAATATCAGTTATCGGCTTGGCGGGGTAAAACTTTCGATCGACCCGAAAACCGAGCGGATCACCGATCCTCCGGAAGCGATGAAGCTGTTCCGCCGGGAATACCGCAAACCCTATGAGATTCCCGAGACGGTGTAACGGCCCACCGTCCACCATCCACCGCTCAGCACCACCCCATCGCAAATCCTGCGCGATTTTCGAAGACGGTTTCACCGCGGCGCGGCGTTTGTTGTCATTCCCGCGCGGGCGGCGGTCCAGAGCTTTCTTTCTTGCCGCCGCATCAAGGGGCGAGGAAGTACCCGAGCAGACTGTCCAAGACGATCGTTCCGTACGCAGAAAGGAATGGGGGCGGTTCTGTTGGCGGAAATGTGCTTTCGGTCAGTTTTGCGAAGGATCGCCGGTGAGAGAAGGGATCGGGCTTGGTGGCGCGGCGGGCTGTCCGGCGGTGTATTGGGCCACCATGTGGAGGAGCTTCGCACGGGGCACGGGTTTACTGAGATAATCGTTGCAGCCGGCATCCAGGCATTTTTGGCGGTCTTCTTCCAGGGCGTGGGCGGTCAGGGCGAGGATAGGGCCGGTGTATCCTTCGGCTCGGAGTTGTTGGGCGGCCGAGTAGCCGTCCATGACCGGCATCTGCATATCCATCAGAATCACGTCGAACGGTTGGCCTTCCTTTTGGGCCTGGAGGGCGGCTTGGACGGCCAATTGGCCGTTTTCCACTACGGTAACCTCCGCTCCGGCTTTTCGCAGAATGAGGGCCAGGAGGCGTTGATTTTCTACGGCGTCCTCGGCCAGGAGGATGCGGTGATGAAGGAGCTTGCGAGAGGATTGGCCTTCCGCTCGGCTTTCCGAGACCAAGGTGGCGGGCAACTCGGAAAGGTCCGAGGCGGAAGCGGTTTGGTCGGAACGTTTTTCGCCGGGGGCGGTTTGGGACGGTGTTTCCGGCTGTTCGTCGGCCGGAAGAGTCAATCGGAAATGGGAACCGACGCCTACATCGGTCCGGACGAGGGTTAGTTGTCCGCCGAGCAGTTCGGCCAGGCGTTTGCTGATGGCCAGGCCAAGGCCGGTGCCGCCGTATTTGCGGGTTACACTGGCGTCGCCCTGAGAGAAGGGTTCGAAGATTTTGGCGGCTTGTTCAGGCGTCATGCCGATGCCGGTATCGTGGATATCAAACTGAATCTGTGCGGGCTCTTGCGTCGCTTGAAGGACGATCTGAACGGCGCCGACTTCGGTGAACTTAATGGCGTTGCCTACCAGATTGACTAGAATCTGTCGGAGCCGAACCGGATCGGTGTGGATTCGGTCCGGTACGTTCTCCGCCGTTTGAAGCGTCAGTTGGATCCCCTTCCCGTCGGCCCGTACCTGGAGGAGCTGTTGCACCTCGGCGGCGATTTCCTGCGGCGAACACCAGCTCCAATGGACCGGCAGTTTGCCCACTTCGATCTTCGACAGGTCCAGGATATCGTCCAGCAGTTGGAGCAGATATTGGCCGTTCCGTTGGATGGTCTGGAGGTATTCTTTCAGCGGCGATCCGGAGAGTTCCTCCAGCAGCAGCTCGCTATATCCAAGAATGGCCGTCATGGGGGTGCGGATTTCATGGCTGATATTGGTCAGGAATTCGCTTTTGGCCCGTGCAGCGGATTCGGCCAGGTGGACGAACTCTTTCAGGACCCGGTTGGTGGTTTCCAGGGCTTCGGCGTAGCGCTGGAGTTCCTGTTGATGGCGAACCAACGAGTCGAGGTTTCGGCTATTCCAGAGAGCGATCGAGGCCAAATCGGCCAGGGCCGAGGCAATCCGGGCGTCTTCTGTGGTAAACTCTCCCGGCTTATTACCTAGGGCCATTAGGCTCAACACTTTGTCCTCGACGATCAACGGGACAATCATCACATTGCGAATCGGCACATGGCCGGGCGGCAACAGATCGGCCCAAGGACTTTGGGCGAATTGATTTTCCCAGACCGGCGTCCGGGTTTCATAGGCCAATTTGCGCAAGCCCCGGATAGGCAATGGCAAGTTGCTTGGGACGGTACAGAGTTGATCGCCGACATCCATGAAGATAACTTCGGTCTGGTCGCCTGCTTCGTTCAGCAGGGTGATATATCCGACCGCGGCCCCAAGCCGTTCTTTGGATATCTGGCAGATGCGTTCTGCGGCGTCTTTGAATTCTCGGTGCTGGAGCACTGCTTTGGCCGCCTCCAATAGCGCCGCTGTTTCCGCCTGATGCCGAATGGCCAGGTCCAAGGTCTGACGGAGTTCTTCTTCGGCTTGTTTGCGTGCGGTGATGTCTTGGAAGGCGGCTACCGCATACCACTGGCCTGCCAACTGGATCGGCCGAATCCGCCAATATAGCCACACCGGCCGAATTTGGTCGTCGTGTTCCAATTCCAAACGAGCTTCTTCCAGTTCTTGCGGCTGATGGCTGAGCAGTGCCCGCTCGAGGGCCTGGCGCATCGGACATTGGCTGCAATGGACTGAGTACCCGCATCCTTGGAAAGTCTCTTTGGAATGCACACAGCCGAAGAGATTGCCTGGCTTAGTGCGGTGCGCCTGTTTCGGGTCGATTCCTACATAGTCCACCGCGGTTTCATTCAGTTGTACAATGTCCCCCTGCGGATCGAACACAATCAAACCTACCGGCGAGGTCTCGAAGATGGCCGCCAATTTTTCCCGTTCGGCTTGCACATCCTCTTGGGCCTGTTGATGTTCTAGGTAATGACCCAGTAGTCGAGCGGCTGCGGTGACTAAATCCCCTTCATAAGGCAATAAGAAGGCCCGGGGTTCCCGATAGAAGACCACAATCCGGCCCACCGGTTCGCCGCTTATTTGGATTGCCGCTTGGAGGAGATATTTGGGATTTTCCGGCAGTCTGGGTGGAACATCGGTCGGCGTCTTCCGATCGCCCGGATACCACCGGCCCGCCAGTTCCACGTAGGCTTGGGCCAATTCGGACCATTGCATTCCTTCGCATAGCCGGGCTGCTGCTTCTCGACAAACTTGTTCCTCTTCCCATTCGCCGTCCAAAATGTCCCGTATCCGATGCAGACAACCAAGCTCCTTCAATCGTTGGCGCAGTGTTTGTTTGAGATTGTATTCTTTGGTTACATCATGGAAGACCAACACCGCGCCGAGCGTCTGGCCGGTTTCGTCATGGATCGGAGCGCAGGTGTCGGCGATCTGATACTGGGCGCCCTCTCGACTGATCAGGGTGGTGTCGTTCGATAGTTCTACTACCTGGCCGGTCTGTAACGCCTTCTCTACCGGATCGTCCATCTCCTGACCTGTCGAGGCCTGAATGATCCGAAAGACCTCTCGGATCGGTTTGCCGAGGGCTTCCGCCGTGCGCCAGCCGGTCATCCGCTGCGCCGTAGGATTCATGTCCACCACCCGGCCCTGGTTGTCCGTGCTAATGACGCCGTCGCCGATCGAGTGCAACGTGGCCTCCAACCACTGCCGCTGGGTGCTTAAGTCGCTAAAGGCTTTCCGGAGTTGGCCTTCGGCGAAGCGGGTTACTGTCTCTAGCAGAAGCAAAATTCCCGCGCAAAACGCACTGCCCAATCCAAGAGAAAGCCAAGCGAGGCTTCGGGCTAAATTGACCTGGGCGGTGATGTCGTTCAGGACGACGAGGTCGGCCACGTCTCGGCCTGCAATGTCCCGCAACGGGACCAGTCCGATTTCCCAGCTTCGGCCGCCCCAGGAAACCTGAACTCCTTCCTGGGCTAATCCCTCGAGTCCATGATGGAGGTGTTCTTGAAGTTTTGGCGGCAATTCGGCCAGGGTCTGATGGGTAATGGCCACGTCCGGATACGTCTCCCAATCGCCCACATATCCGAAAAGTTCTTTGCCGCGCTGGAAGGTTTCACGAGTGAGATGTTTTTTATGGAATACGGAGACCAGTTCTACCCCGAGATTACGGGCCAGTTCCTGAGTTAAGCCTTCCAATTCCAAACCCAGTTCAATGTAGCCGTCCTGTTGGCCCCGATATGTCCAGGGTCGCACATACCGAAGGGTAAAGGTCCCCTGCTTGCCGATTTCGACGCCCCAACAGTCCTGGCCGGTCCGCACCGCCGTTTGGAATGAGGTCCGTGTAATTCGGTCCCCGTATTTTTCCGGCGTGTGGCCGCGGAAAAAGCAGACGCCGTCCGGTTCGATAAAATAGAAATGGGTGATCCGGTATTGTTCCTTCATCTGTCGGGCCAGCTCTTGGGTCGCCAATCGCAGCCGTTCCCGGTCCCGACGGCGCCATGCCTCGCCGATTTCCTCCCTCTCGGCCAGCCGTACAAAAAGATACCGAAGCATTTGGGCCTTGGACTCCAGCAGCCGATGCCATTCCCGATCTGTTTGCAAAAGCAGCCGGTGCAGGCTCCGGCCTGTGGGGTCCGCCGGGCTTTCTCGTTGCCAAAGGACCCAGTAGGTAAACCAGCAGAGCACTGCCGCCGCTGCCGGGCCGACAATCAACAGCCGAAGCCGAAGCGGCGTTTCCGGCGATCGCCGCCGCACCCATCCCACCAGCAAACTGCACCCGAATATGCACAAAAAGGCGATCCCGGTAGTTAGCCACGTCTTTGCCGCCGAAATCTCCACCATCCCCCGCCAATCGTCGGCCATCAGGTCCATACCGACCAGCAGCACCACCCGCCCGTTTTCCGGCAGCACCACCGGGGCAAAAACAGAAACGAAGGTTCCGTATTCATCTGTATATGGCCCGATCACCCGGGGGCGTTTCTGCCGGAATACCTCCCGGAGTTCCTCTGGCGGTTGTTTATAGATTGTCCCCGCTGGGGAAGCCATCGGGTCGTCTTCGGGATAAGTTTCCGGCCCAAAGAGCAGTTGGCCGTTCCGCTCGGCCAACGTATAAACCCCGCGACAAGCCATACCCCGCGACGCCTCCAGCAGCCGCTCCCGGATCACTTCAAACGCCGGGCTTCCTTTGTCCGCCGGGCTGAACTGGAGCCGTTGGGCCAAGTGCGGATCCACGCTCCCGGCTATCGAAACCACTTGCCGAATCAGACCTTCTTGCAGATCTGTCTGATAAGCCTCCTTTTGTAATTCGGCCGTCCAGAATCCGACCGCAGCGACGCCTCCTAATCCGACAAGGAGAAATATCCACCCCCCAAGTAAATAACCCTTGGCCGTTTCGGCGAAGGAACGAACCATATCCATTTCCCTTTGATCCGGTCTTTTATCCTTTTGGGAGGATATTTTTTTCTCATTAGTCTGCCCCGGGATACTCATGTCGGTCTGCCCCTGGCCTGGTCCCCGTATCCGACCGGATGCGGGGACCAGGGTGGGAAGGTTGGGGTGTATCCTTTTTGTACCGCCGTCTGTTCGCCGGCGGTCTTTTCCGTAGCGCCCGCTGTTTAGCGGGCGCTTGGCTCAGCCTAGACAGGCTAAGCTACGTAGCGCCCGCTGTTTAGCGGGCGCTTGGCTCAGGCTGGACAGCCTAAGCTACGGTGTAACGGCGTCGCCGGGCCTGGCGGCCCTTTCGCCTCTCCCCTGGCGGGAGAGGCCGGCTAGCCGTCAGGCTAGCCGGGTGAGGGGGAATAATGCGGACCGGTCTCCCGGCTCCGGGCCAAAGCCCCCTCACCCGGCCTCGGCTTCGCCGCGGCCACCCTCTCCCACGGCGGGGAGAGGGTGGCTGGATTCCCGCTAGAGCGGGAATGACATTGTGCAACGAGGCCTCGTTTCCAACTGGGCTTCGTGCGGGCTTATCGGCTGGTGCCGATATTGAACTTGGACACCAAGTCTCGCAGCACGGCAGCCTGCGAACCGAGCTCTTCGCTCGAAGAGGCCATCTGTTCGCTACCGGCCGCTGCTTGCTCGGTAACCTGGGCGATATTCTGGATCGCCTTGGAGACCTCTTGGGCGGTGGCCGCCTGTTGGACCGCCGCCGTGGCGATCTCCGCGATCTTGGCCGCGGTGGCCTCGGCCGCTTGGATGATCTGCTTGAGGGCCTCGCCGGTCTGATCGCTCAGTTGGGCGCCCTCTTCGACTCGTTTGGTCGATTCTTTGATCAGGGCCGAGATTTCGCCGGCCGCCTTGTTGCTTCGCTCGGCCAGTTTGCGGACTTCGTCGGCCACGACGGCAAACCCCATGCCGTGTTCGCCTGCTCGGGCCGCCTCGATCGCCGCATTCAGAGCCAGCAGATTGGTCTGGCTGGCGATCTCCGAAATGACCTGGATGATCTCGCTGATCTGCTGCGAACTGGTGCGGATCAGCTCCATGGATTCGACCGACTTCTGCACGGCGGCGCCGCCTTCCTGGGCCAGCCGGTTCGCCTCGCTAGAGACCTTGACCGCGGTGTTGGCGCTTTCCTTGACGGCATCGACGCTGCGGGCCAATTCCTCAATCGCCGCGGTCATTTCCTCGACGCTGGAGCTTTGCGTCTGAGCTCCGGCTGCCAGGGTTTGCGAACTTTCCGCAATCACCCGGGCGCCCTCGGCAAACTGATTGGCGCTTTCCTGAATTTGTCCGAGGGCTTCCCGCACATTGCCGACCACCGCATTGACGTTATCCCGCAACTCGCCATACAAGCCGGGATAGGTATTTTCCACGATCTGCGAGAAGTCTTTGCGGGCCAGCCGATGCAGCACCTCGCTGATGTCGCGGATCGGACGGGCGAATCCTTCCAAGGTCTTGTTCATGCCGTGGAGGATTTCGCGGAA
Source organism: Planctomycetota bacterium (assembly GCA_029550925.1). GTDB lineage: Bacteria > Planctomycetota > Planctomycetia > Pirellulales > Thermoguttaceae > JANXAQ01. The sequence goes on along the minus strand of JAKPGL010000063.1, from coordinate 36,458 downwards.
CTTGCCTTGAGCCTGGGTTTCGTCGGTCCGGGCGTCCAGATTGCCCTGCTCAGCCGCCTGAGCCAGCATGATGCCCTCGGCCACCAGGTGATTCACGGCATCAATGCACTGGTTCAGATTGTTCTTGAGCAGGTTGAAATCACCCTGATAAGCTTGGGTGATTTTTTCGGGGATATCGCCTTTGGAAATGCGGTCGATGTATTGGGCCGCCACTTGCAACGGGCCAATGACCGCATCGAGCATCGAGTTGACGCCTTCGATGATGGGTCGGAACTCGTGGCTAACGAGTTTGGGATCGCCGCGGGTTTGCAGTTGCCCGGCGGTGGCTGCTTCGGTGAGCCGCTGCGCTTCGCCGATCAGCGTGCGCAGCACCTTGGAAATGGCCCGGGCCAAAAAGACGCCCAGCCCAAGCATGACCACCGCGCCCACCAGAATTGTGCCGATCATCAGTCGGCTCGTCCAGGCCGACTGGCTTTCCGCCGCGGCAACCCCCTCCTCGGCCTCCTTCTGGGTCAACTTGACCAACTGGTCCAGAAGTTCGTTGGCTTTTTGTTCGCTGGCCCGGCAAACCACGGTGGCCTGGTGCTCGGCCGCCTTGGCCAAGTCGATGGCCCGCTTAACCACCGCCTCGATCTTGCCGAATTGCGAGAAGGTGGCTTCCACCGTCGGGAGGAACTCTTCTTTGTAGAGCTTGCGGGCCTTTTCCTTTTGGCCATCGGCCGCAAGACGTTTGATCTCCTTCACCAAGGTATGCACCTTTTCGTGGTACCGATCAGTCTCCACCAAAACGCCGGCGATTTCCGGATTTTCTACCTTCACGGTAGCCCGCCAGCGGCCGAAATTGCACTGGGTATGGTCCTCGCCGCCCTCGAACTTTTTACCATCCTCAACGAGCTCGTTGACTTTGTGGATGAGGGAATAATGGTCCCGCTGGAAGGTAATCAAGTCCTTCATGAATCCTTCCGGATTGTGTAATTTCAGGGCATCCAACTCGTCCAGGAGTTGGAAAAACTTATTGTTGTCCGCCCGCCATTGTTGCCAGGCGGGAACCAGTTCCTTCCACAACTCTTCCTCTTGAGCGGTTTTGGGAAGGGCTTCATAGGTTTTCCATGCCTCTTCATACATTTGACGTGCTTTGGCCACATTGTCCCGTTGGCGGGCGCGGACATCGGCCGACATGCTCAGATTCAACATGGTCCGTTGGGCGGCTTTAATCCGCTCTGCTCCGATCTGCATGGTCTGGAGGGCCTGCACGCTGGGCAATTTGACCTTGCCTACCGCTTCCACATGCCCGCCTAAGGAACTAATGCCCTGGTAGCCGACCACGCCGACAATCGCCGTGATCGCCAGCGCCAAGGCAAACCCGACCAGAATCTTCGTTCCAGTCTTCATTCGCGAGAACCACTCTGTCATCGAAAGGACTCCTTAAAAAGTTGGGACACAAAAAAGACACACACCAATTCCGACGTTCCGCTATCGCCTCTCCCTGGCGGGAGAGGGCAGATGCCTCCTCACCCGGCCTCGGCTTCACCTCGGCCACCCTCTCCCGCAAAGGGGCGAGGGTGAGTGTTCGCCTCTCCCCGGCGGGGCGAGGGTGGGTTTTCGCCTCTCCCCTGGTGGGAGAGGCCGGCTAGCCGTCAGGCTAGCCGGGTGAGGGGGGCTTTTCTATCCCATCCGGGCCAGCGTCTCTTGATCCTCCTGGCGAAGGATTTGATCGATGTCCAAGAAGATCAAAAGCCGACCTTCTAGCTTGACCAGGCCGCGCAAATACTCCCGGCCTAGCCCGGCCACAGTGGGCGGCGGCGGAGCGATCTTATCGCGGCTTACGCGCAAGACCTCATCGACCGCATCGACCACGATGCCGATCGTTTTACCGCGCACGTCAACAACCATGATTCGGCTTTCGGCGGTTTGTTCGCCGGCCGGCAGACCGAACCGACGCCGCAGGTCGATCACCGGGATGACCGTGCTGCGAAGGTTGATCAGTCCCCGCACATAATCCGGGGTTTGCGGCACCCGGGTAATCTCGCTCAGCAGGATGATTTCCCGCACTTTGGTAATTTCGACGGCGTACTCTTCCTCGGCCAGATGGAAGCTCACGAGTTGCAGCGTGCCAGAGCCTTCGGAATGAGAAGTTTCAGCCGCCCGCACTTCATCAAGAACTGTGGACATGTGTACCTCCTGGTATGTAAAAGGATACTGAAACTGCGTATCGAAAATCGGCCTCGTTGGCCGGGACCTACCAGGTGCTGCTTCTAAGGTGCGGGCTCTTGGTCCTCACAAAACCGTAGCTTTTAGAAAGCGTCCAGGCAGGATAAGAAAAGTTTTTATTTTTCGGGGGGGTTACTGAGGCGCCGGATATAACAGCCATGTTTGGCAAAAAACGAAAAACCTCTCCCCCCGGCATAAGCGGCCTGGATATGCTCGAAAACAAGAGCCATATGGGGCGAAGACGTTGAAGAGAAAATACTAACTCGTCACCAGGACAGGTCAGATATGTACCCCTCAAAAAGACTATATCTGACCTTGAAATGCCCCGAATGGAGGTTTTCTGTTTAGTCCAAAGGAGGGAGTATCACTTCTTTGAGCCAAAATTGCCGAAGCTGTTTGACCACCGCAATAAACTTTGGCAAATCCACAGGTTTCACCATATACCCCTGTACCGCCAATTGCTCTTGGCGAAGAATATCTTCATGCACCTTGGAAGCGGTCAGGACCACGACGGGGAGGGGGCGGAGGTGTTCGTCGGCCCGGATTTCGGCCAGTACTTCTCGGCCATCTTTTTTCGGCAGATAGAGGTCCAGCAGGATTAGGTCTGGTTTGGGCGCCCGAGCATAAATACCTCGTTGATGCAAAAATTCCAACGCTTCTGCGCCGTCTCGAACCAGACTAATACGGCATTCCAGGCCGCCTTCTCGAAGGGCCTGGATCGCCAATCCCGCATCCTCCAGATTGTCTTCGACCAAGAGGATTTCCATTGGCCGACCTACAACTTCTCGGGACATAAAAAGTATCCTTCCGCCATAAGTTGGGGGATCGCCAGGGACGATCGGTGTTTTGTTCCATCTTACCTCCCACGACCGAGCGTTTCCTAGGGGCCCCCGCCAAGAACCTTGGGAAAACTTGCAGTCCCGTAGGCAAACAAAAAAGGCTTCCCCAGCCCGGATATTACCGGGCCGGGAAGCCTTCACTGCTCGCAATGCTCATCGGCGGAGAATCGGTTTCTCAACGAAACTCCCGCCGATTGGCTGCCGAGCGGATTCCCCACGTCGAGAGAATCCGCCGTCCGGCCACCTTAACACTTAAAATTGAACCGGAGGGGCCATTCCGGGGCCGCCCATCATCGTCCCCATTTGAGGCAACGCCCCGAGGATGCTCAGGATGCCTTCCTGCAATTCAAAACGGACCTGCGTGCCGTTGGGAATGGCGGTGGCTTTGATCGTGATGTGGTCTTTGCCGCCGCTTTTGGCCAACATCTTGGCCAACATCTGCAGGACTATCTGTTCCTGCGGCCCTTGGTTTTCCCCGCTCATGTCCATCGCAAACTGGAGGAGTTTGCCCAGGGACAAGGATGCCTCCATCGGGCTGACCTGAGTGCCGGCCTTTTGCTTGCTTTCGGAGATGGCCTTTTTCAGGAGTTTTTCGGCGTCCCGGCCTATGGCCAGATAGATGGCCTTCGGCGCCGTGCCCAGCACGATGTCCACATCGGGGCCGAGCATCTTGCTCAGTTTTTCCGCATCGGGGGTATCGGTCGGCAGCGGTGCGGAGGCCACATGGAGATTGACGCCTTCATGGGTCTCGGCGTTGAGCTTCACGTGGTTTTCCACTGCGGGTTCTTCCTCCTGGACCGCTTTGACGAGTTTTTTGACCCAGGCTTCGATCTTCGCGCCGTCCGGGACCGAACCGCCGACCACCAGGCTCAGAGCGTCCGATTTCAGCACAACCGAGGCGCCCATATCCATTTTCTTGGCTTCCATGCTTTCTTCAAGCAGAGTAAACAACTCCTCCAGAAGCCCCTTGGCCTTTTTCATCTGCTCGTCGCTCAATCCCTGATCTTCCAACTGCTCCAGGAGATTTTGTTTCGCCTGGTTGAGCAGGTCTTTGGTAGAAGTGCGATCCGATTCGGCAATCGGACCGGTGGCCCGCAGGGTAAAAGCGGCGTCCGGCAGCACAAAACCGAGCATATCGCTTTCGGCCTTGGCGGCCAGGGCCGCTTCCTTGGCCATCTCCGTGCCCTCTTTCGCCGTAACCACCAAATCCACATAAGCAGTCTTGGTATTCTGGTCGATATTCAGCCCCAGGACTACCGTATCCAGGTCGTTGATTTCCTTAACGGCCTGATCGAGCGACCGCCGGGCCAGTTTCACCCGCATGGCGTGTTGCTCATCGGTTTCGCCCGGCTGTTTCTCCATGGCTTGTTGGGCGCCCATTTGAATCAGGCCGGCGGCCATCGTACGAACATGTTCCGGCAAGTCCTTCATGGAAATCCGGGCGGCCAGATCGTACTTCTTTTCCTGCCCGGCCAGCAGTTTCATCGGGTCGGCCGGGGCCTTGTCCAACAGTTCCTTTTCCGGCGCAATAAAGGCCCAACCGCCTTTCTCCTTCACATAAAGTGGATTTTCTCCCGCCCTGATTTCATAGACTCCGTCGCCGGCGTCTTTGGCTTCGCCCAGCGGAGCGGACAAAGCCTGCAACAGGGACTTCAGATTCGTTACCGGTATAAAACCAATCACCGGAAAATCATCGCCATCGATATAGACGACAGCGCCTAAAGGTTTGGCCTTATCTAGCCCAGCCAAGCCCCGGCCGCCGGTCCCCATGGCGATTAGCCCTTCGACCATCTTGGCCAGTTCCGGCGTGCCGCCCAATTTGCCGATCATCTCCAAGTCGCCGCGCAGCTCGTCGTAGCCAGAGATCGAAATCACGGCGATCGGCGTCGGCCCTTGGGCCAAACTCACCCCGCCGCCTAACAAAAGGCTAGCTACCACCAGACAAGATACCCATGTGCGTCTCACCTCTACGCTCCTTTAATAAAGAGGAAACACAAACTGCCACTCGGCCCTCGGCCGAAGAACATTTTTAGATAAGCAATTCCCTATAATTCTGCAAAATTTCCCCGCCCAAAATATCGCGTTCAGAAGAGATTTTCAGTAGCTCGGTCTGTTAGTCTATTACAAAAGGGGGACCTTGAGGAGTCCCCCCCTACAAAATCTTCAAAAGACCGCTAGCCTGCGAAAATCACCTTCCGCTTGCCAAACGCCGTCGATTACTGCTGGCCAGAGGCCGTCAGAACCGTCAGGGCCATCACGGCCAACACATCTTGCTGGATTTCTATCCGAAGACGCAACCGCCCCTCGGCGCTTTCCACCGCAAGCCGAAGTCGATCTTTCCCGGACATTTTCTCCAGCACCTGACGGGCTTTTTCCTGTTGGACTTGGTCGCCATGTTCTGCCAGCACCGCGAGCACCGGTTTGATGGCCAGCGAAGCCCCTACCGGCGCCGCCTTTTGCGGCCCCTGGGCATCCTTTTGGATCGCCGTGCGCAGGGCGGCCTGGGCGTCTTTTCCCAAAGCAATATACATGGCCTCCGGCCCTGTACCGATGACCAATTCTGTCTCTGCGCCTAGTAAGCGGATCAACGCCTCTCGCCGTTCCGCCTCCGCAGGGATTGGAATCCGAACCACGTGCAGATTGAACCCTTGGACCTGCTCGGCTCGAAGTTTCACGTAATGATCGACTTCTCCGGGACGCACTTTTTTGGCTTCCGCAACGGCACGGTCCAGGAGTGTTTCCACGGCCCGGCCATCGGCCACATAGGCGCCGGCCAATAGAGTGAACCGATCCGGTTGCAACACCACCGAAAGGGCGCCTTCTGCCCGGCCGCTCTTAAGAGTCTTTTCCACCAGGTCGAAGATGGCTGTCATGAGTTCTCGTTGCAATTGGGCTTGTTCCGGCGTTTGATTGGGCCGAGGCCGCTGCTGCAACGCCCGCACTTTCACCATCTCTACCAGCGGGGCGATCTGATGAAACTCGCCGGCCGGATACCGAAGCACGCCATGAGCCGTTAGCACCGCTTCCGGCGTTAGCACCCCGCCAAAAGCCGTTTTCGTTTCGCCGGCCTTTTGGATCGCCTCGGCCAACGGAGACCCACTGGTCGGTTGGACGGCCATCTCCAGGACCAAACTTTCCGCCTGCTTGTCCACGCCCACGCCAATCTGGACCTGTTCCACTTGGTCCAGAGCACTGGCGGCCCAATCGGTCACCCATTCGCTGAGCCATTTGCGAACTTTGAAATCCTCTTCCGTTTCGCCCGGTCGGGGCGTAAGCTCTCGTTCGGTCTGCTGCCGGAGCCGATCGGCCCATTGACGCCGCTGCTCCGGTGCAATGTTTTTCGCCAATATCGAAATACCTACTGTCCAATGGGCAGGCAGTTTTTGACGCACTTCTTCCGGAATCTGCTCCGGCACAACGGCCAACGCCTCGGCTTTCTCCACGCCCACGGCCCAGTCCTGGCCCTTGGCCTGGACATACAATTTTCTCCCGCCTTCCAGCGAAAGTTCATACAGGCCGTCTTTCTTGACGATCGGCTTGGGCAACAACGGTTCCACCACCCCCAGCAATTTTTCCAACTGGCTCACCGGGATCGCCAAATAGGGGGTAAAACGTTGCCCGTCGGTTTGCACTACCAAACAAACCGGTCGGTTTTTATCCAACCCAGCCAATCCCTTCCCGCCGGTGGCTAAACTCAACATCCCCTCCAAAGCAGTACCGATCTCTGGCCGATCGGCCAACTTGCCCAACATGGCCAAGTCATCAATCAACTTCTGATAACTGGCCGCGGAAACCACCAAGACAGGCTTTTGCTCCTCCGCCTGTACCGCCTGCCCCAGGAGCAGAACCAAAATCCCTACCAAACTACTCCACTTTCCCATACGCACCAACTTGGCCATGACCAGAACTCCCCAAAAAAGTTACAAAAAAATCCGCACGAAATCCAAAAGACATTCAAACAAAACCTTGTTTTAATCGTCCTGGGAGTTGCCTGTTTTCTCTAAGTTGCCTATATTCCCAGGCACCTTCTGAATCTAAACACCCACAATGTGGGGGTGTAAAATAATACCTTCTGGGAAATTGCCAGGCAATCCAATCCTGGATTTCTCCGTAGTTTCCCTAGTCTCTGAAATGTTCTAGTTTTCCCGGGACCAGAATCATCCAAAGGGAGGTTTTCCTTTTAACCCCTATATCCCCCTTTTATTCGCTCCTTCCCATAAAATCTTGGAACCAGAAGGGCGAAATGGTTCCTTTTCCCTGTGAAGAGCATCCAGAAATTCAGCTTTCTCCCCCTAAATATGGGAGGTGAGATATAACCTAAAAGAGCGTAGGAAGAGCTTCTCTCTCCGTAACGCCCGCTGTCAAGCGGGCGTATTGGCTCAGCCTGGACAGCCTGAGTTACGGATTGCTCAGCCTGGGACAGGCTAAGTTACGTAACGCCCGCTGTTTAGCGGGCGAGTGGCTCAGGCTGACAGCCTAAGTTACGGATTGCTCAGCCTGGGACAGGCTAAGTTACGTAACGCCCGCTGTTTAGCGGGCGTATTGGCTCAGGCTGGACAGCCTAGTTACAACAGAGTATCCGAAAATCTATCGGTAGTTGCACAACTTCATCCATTAGGCCAGAATAAAGCTGTCCGGAGCCTGAAACATAAACCCGGCAACATCTCTACCTTTCGCAAAGGGCGTTTGCTATGAACCGACGGCATTTTCTCCGACTCAGTGCTGGTGGGATAGTAGGCGGGACGTTGGCAATCGGCCCAAGGATTTTAGCCGGGGAACCGGCCCCGAAGCCGACGCAGCATCCCCTCTGGAAAAAGCTGCCCCGATGGCGAGGCTTCAACCTGGTGGAAAAGTTCATGTTTCCCAGCCGCAATAAGCCCTTTGTGGAACAGGACTTCCAATGGATGGCCGACTGGGGATTTGATTTTGTTCGGCTTCCGATGGATTATCGCTGCTGGACCGACCCGAAAGACCCGTACAAGCTGATCGAAAAGACGTTGGCCGAGATTGATCAGGCGGTGGAGTGGGGCCGGAAGTATGGAATCCATGTGTGCCTCAACTTCCATCGGGCGCCGGGTTACACGGTGGCCCGGCCGCCGGAGAAACTCAATCTTTGGAAAGACGAAGAGGCGCAGAAGCAGTTTGCCTTTCATTGGGCGGCCTTTGCCCGCCGGTATCGAGGCGTCAAACCGGAGCATCTCAGCTTGAACCTGGTCAACGAGCCGGCCGGCGTTTCCCCTGAAGATTATGCCAAGGTAGCCCGCCGGGCTGTGGATGCCATCCGCAAAGAAGACCCCCAACGCCTCATCATCGCCGACGGGCGCCAATGGGGCCGGGAACCCGTCTGGGAATTAGTTCCTTTGGAAATTGCTCAAAGCACTCGGGGGTATGAGCCGATGCAAATCAGCCATTATCAGGCCAGTTGGGTCAATGCTCAGGGTTGGCCGCTGCCCACTTGGCCGCTCAAACGAGGCAACCAAACGATCGACCGCCAGTGGCTTCGGCAGGATCGGATTGAACCGTGGAAAAAACTGGCCGACGCCGGGGTGGGCGTCCATGTGGGCGAATGGGGCGCCTACAATAAAACTCCCCATGAGGTGGTCCTCCGCTGGATGCGGGATTGCTTGACCTTGTGGAAAGAGGCGGGCTGGGGATGGGCGCTATGGAACTTCCGCGGTTCGTTTGGCGTTTTGGACAGCGACCGGACCGATGTGGCCTATGAAGATTTCCACGGTCATAAACTCGACCGAAAAATGCTCGACCTGCTCCGGGAGTTTTAACTGGGGCAGCGGAGTGTAGCGGGCCGAGAGGGTGCGTAGAGCAGAGGGCGGAAGGTAGAGGACGGAGGACGAATGCGAGGGCCTTCCACAGCGGTTGAAGGTCCGGAGACAACCGGTTCCTACAGGACCGCTTTATTCTAACGACTCCGATTTTGGGAAAGATCGAAGCGGTGAAAATATTAGCTTATGTTTTGGCGGGGTTGTTGGTGTTGGGCGGCCTCATTTTTATTGTCGGGTGGCAGGGAGTGTGGGTGCGGCTGGTGGTGGGGTTGGTGCTTTGGGCGGCGGCGGGGGCGCTGGTGGTGCTGGCTAAGATGCAACCCGCCCAAACCACGGTCGTCCAAAAAATCGACCTTTCCGGCGATGTCAACCTGCAGAACCTTACCTGCCGGCAATGCGGCGGCAGTTTGGGGCCCAAGTCGGTCAGCGTTCAGGCCGGGGCGGTGTTTATCCATTGCGAATACTGCGGCGCAGCCTACCAACTGGAAGAAGAGCCGAAATGGTGAGCTACGTAACGTCGGCTTTCAGCCGGCGGTCCTTTCCGTAACGCCCGCTGTTTAGTGGGCGGCGGCTCAGGCTGGACAGCCTAAGTTACGGATTGCTCAGCCTGGACAGGCTAAGTTACGGATTGCTCAGGCTGGACAGGCTAAGTTACGTAACGCCCACTGTTTAGTGGGCGGCGGCTCAGGCTGGACAGCCTAAGTTACGGATTGCTCAGCCTGGACAGGCTAAGTTACGTAACGCCCGCTGTCAGCCGGCGCCGAAGCGACGTCGAGAAAGAAGTTGGGGTGGAAGCCGCCGTGGGGCAAAAAAGACCGAGCAGACGATGGGCATGATGGGCTTTCTGAAACGCCTTTTCCGAACCAGCAGTACCCCTCGACCGGGCCTCTATGTCTATCAGGTTTCCGCCGCTGAACAGCCGCCGAGCGCCCCTGCCGAAGCAGAGCACGTTTCCGAGCCGTCGGCGGAAGCCCCGTCTGAAAATAGCAGGTGCGGTCGTCGGTTCCATTTGCGGGTCCACCAGGACGGCTCTGGACTGCTTTTTGTCGATCTGGCTGATCCGGTACATTTGAACCCAACCGCCGCAATGTTGGTTTGGTACGCCTTGGGGGGGCGCAGTCGTCGGCAGGCCCTCCGACGGCTCCAACGCGGGGCTGGCAAGACGGCCCGCTCGGAGCTTGGGCAGATGGTGGAGGCGGTGTTCGGTTGGGTAGCTCGGCTCAAAAGCGGCGTCGCCTGTTGTCCCAGCAGTGGTTTGGCACAACTGGGCGCCTTGGCCCCGTCGGCGGTTGCTTTGGGACAGTCGGAATCTGCTTCGGCCAGGCAGGAAGGGGGGCCAAAACCTGCGCCGGATTTTTGGGCACAGCAAAGGCCGATCTTCAGTCTGCCGGTCCAGGCCCCGTACAAGGCGGACGTGGTGCTGCATTATGGGTGTAATAATCAATGTGGACATTGTTATAATCTACCGGAACGTCGCGGCAGACCGCCGATGTCCATCCAGACCTGGCGGCAAGTGGTCCGAAAACTGGCCGATCTGGGGGTGCCGCAGGTGATCCTGACCGGCGGAGAGCCGACCTTGTGCGACGATCTGCCTGAGCGGATCCGGCTGGCCCGCCAATATGGCTTGGTGGTGGGGCTAAACACGAACGGGCGCCGATTGGCCGAGCGGGCCTTTACCGTTCGATTGGCCCAGGCCGGCTTGGACCATGTGCAAATCACCCTGCTTTCCAACCGACCAGCGGTACATAACCGCCTCAGCCAAGCCGACGTCGGTCAGCAGAGCTGTGGTGAACAAATTGCCCCAAGCGATCCCTTTGCCGAGACTGTTCGAGGCATACAAAACGCCCTGGCCGTCGGCCTGTACACCCTGACCAATACCACCCTGACCAGGCGCAACGCCCAGGAGGCCGAAGCCTTGGTGGATTTCCTTTACCAGTTGGGGATTCGGACCTTTGCCATGAATGGAATCATTCGTTCAGGTCTTGGAAAAGATTTTCCGGATGCGTTGGCCGAGGAAGAGCTGGGGCCGGTGTTGGTGCGGGTGCGGGATCGGGCGGCTGAGTTGGGGATGCGCTTCCTGTGGTACACGCCGACCTGTTACTGTCGGTTTTCGCCGCTGGAGTTGGAGTTGGGCGTGCGTCGTTGCAACGCCGCCCAGTATTCCATCTGCATTGAACCGGACGGCGATGTCCTGCCCTGCCAATCCTATTACCAGCCGGTCGGCAATCTGCTTCGGGACCCTTGGACGGCCGTTTGGGAAAGTCCCCTGTTTCGGCGATTGCGAGGCCGGGTGGAGGATCCGGTAGGAAGCGGCCTGCCGCAGCGGTGCTGGCAATGTCCTGATTTGCCGGTTTGCGGCGGGGGCTGCCTGTTGACCTTGAGGGAAAACTCCGAGCCGGTTTCCTGAACCCAATTACCAGAGATTTCCGCAGAAGATAAAATAACGGTAACAGTAACATTTCAGCCCGAATGCCAAGGAGGCTTATTTTAGGGCGAAAGTAACATGTTAGCCGAATGCAGTACCTTGTCACTGCCGCGCAAGCGCCCAATCTAGGCTTCTTGCAACCTCTACTTGGGAGGAATAACAAAGTAGCCACCTCATAGAACCGTGGATTCCCGCTTGCGCGGCAGTGACAATAAAGCCCCCCTCACCCGGCGTTGCCTTCGGCATCGCCGGCCTCTGCCGCCAGAGGAGAGGCGGTAAATATGGACTGCTGCGAGAGCGGCAGTGACACAGGGGGCTGCTTGGGAAGAGGGGGCTGCTTGGGAAGACCGAAACCGTTTGGGAAAAGGAGGCGTCATGAGTTTGCGGGATCGACTACGGCGTTTTTTATTTGGGTTTCGGCCTTCGCCGGGCCGGGGCGCCCTACGCAAAGCAGGTATTCGGCCGGGCTTGTATCACTACTTTCGGGACGCCGGCGCCCAAGTGGGCCGATTTCATCTTCGCGTGGATGCGGACGGCTGGGGACTGCTGACAGTGGGCGCCACGGCGGCTGTCTGGCTTCGGCCTTCGGGCGTCATCTACGCCAAGGGTTTGCTAGAAAATCTGCCGCCGGAAAAAATCTTCCAACTCCAAAAGAGGGCCTTCGGGCTGGTGCCTGTGGAGCGGTTGAAGGCGGACCTGGATGAAGTCAGCCGCCTGTTGGATCAGCTCCAACGCCCTGGGGCGGATTATCCTATGATCAATCTCATGGACCCGGCCTGGAGCAAAGAGGTCAAGCATTTGGATCGTCCGTTGTCGGCCGATGTGCCGGCGGCAGAACCGGAGCGGCTGGAGCCGATCTTACGGCGACTTTGGGACATCGGGATTCCTCATGTAACCCTGGCGGCCGGCAAGTCGGTCGAACCGGGTTGGTTGGTCCGGGTGGTCGAGTTGGCCGAGGACCTCGGACTGATTGCTGGTCTGCGCGGGCTGGGAAGCCTGCTGAACCAAGGGACCTTACTTCAAGACCTGGCCCAAGCTGGTCTGGATCATCTGAATCTGCTCTACCTAGCGGATGACCCGGCCATTCACGACCGGTGGACCTCTCCGGGCGACCACGAACAGGCGCTTCAGGCTCTGGAGGCGGCGCAGAAACTGGAAATATGTCCTGTGGTCGAGATACCCCTTATCGAAGCGACCTGGCCGTCGATCGATCAGACCTTGGCCTCGCTCTGTAGCCGGGGCGTCCGTAACGCGGCTGTCTATGCCATTGCGGTTGCTCCTGGGATCGCTTCCGGCGGCGCCTTACCGGGGGAACAATTGGTGCGGGCAGCCCAATGGGTGGAAGAGTCGGCCAGCGCTGCGCAGGTGCGGTTCATGTGGTATCCGCCGGTGCAATACCATTTGGGCCAATCGTTGGCCACCCTGCTGGTGCGAGGCCCCCGCTGTTCAGGCGATACGGCCATTCGGGTGGAACCGGATGGTTCGGTGCTGCCGGCCCGAGGCCCGGCCCAATCGGCCGGTAGTCTGCTTCGAGACTCCTGGGAGAAGATCGCCCGTAGTCCGGTGATGCGGCGCTATCGGGATCGGCTCCGGTCGGACACCCGATGCCCGGAGTGTCCGGGATTGGTCATCTGTGCGGCGGATTGCCCTCGCAGCCAGGAAGGGTGGGCGCAGTGAATGCTCGCGCTTGCAGGATCGCCGCCAAAGGTGTAACTGGAGTTTTGCAAATTGGAGCTTTCCACCGATCTTGTACACTATCCAGCCTCAAAAATCTCGGGATTTTTTAGGAGCGATGTTCAGTGGACAACCACCTGAACAGGCCCATTTTGCAAAACTCCAGGTGTAAGCTAAGCCCCGACAATCTCTGAGAACAGGCGCTATTCCACCCGGCAGATAAAGCATTTCAGGTACTCGGTTTCCTGGCAGGTTGCCAGCACCGGATGATCGGGGGCGGCGCCTCGTTGCTGGAGGATTTGGATCGAGCGGGCGCTTTTTTCCGAAACGCCCATGAGCATTTGGAAAAAATCTTCTCGGCTCACATGACCGGAGCAACTGCACGTAACCAGGATTCCGCCCGGCTGGAGCAATTCCACGCCGAGCCGGTTGAGCCAATGGTAGGCCCGCAGTGCCTGACGCACGCTTCGCCGACTCCGGGCGAATCGGGGCGGATCGAGCACCACACAATCAAACCGTTGGTTTTCGGTCCGCATTCGTTCCATCGTCTTGAAACAATCGCCTTGTTCAAACCGGACGTTGGTCAATCCATTGCGTTGGGCGTTGGCCTGGGCGAGGGCGACGGCCTTGGGGCTGTCGTCGATTCCTAAGACGCTTTCCGCGCCGGCGGCTGCGGCCGCCAGGGCAAACCCGCCCGTATAGCAGAACATATCCAACACGCGCCGACCTCGGGCGTACAGGGCCGCTCCCCGGCGATTCTCTCTCTGATCCAGATAGAAGCCGGTCTTCTGGCCTTGGGCGAGATCGACCAAATACAAGACGCCATGTTCCCAGATTTCCACGGGTTCTGGAGGCGCTTCGCCCCACAAGGGTTTGTCCTCCAAAACGAGTCCCTCGGCCCGGAGGGTTGCCGGGTCGGTGCGGAGGAGGATCCCCTTGGGCTGCAATCGCTGGACCAGCCAATCGACCACCGTCGGAAGTCGGCGGGCCATCGCCGCCGCCGTAACTTGGACCACTAAGTACGGCCCATACCGATCGACGATCAAGCCGCTCAGGCCGTCGGACTCGCTATAGACAAGGCGGGTCGCTCCCCGGGGATCGTCGTAGCCCAGGAGGGTGCGAAGCTGGACGGCCTCCTCGAGCCGACGGCCCCAAAAACTTTCGTCCAACGCCTCCTCGGGCCGCCATGTGTAAAGCCGAACCCGAATCCGACTCCGACTGTTCCAAATCCCCCGGGCCACAAAATGGCCGGTATGGCTCACTAGCTCGACCACATCGCCGTCGGCCGGGCCGCCTTCCACCCGGTCGATCGCCGACGCCAAAACCCACGGATGCCGACCCCAAAAAGGCCGAGCCCTTCCAGAACGAAGAACCACCCGCACCGATGCACTCGTCATAGAAAATCTTTCCCGCGGAAATCGTCCTCGAACCTTGGTTTACCCTCGGTAGCCAGAGCGTTTGCGACGCGGCTGTCCCGATCGCCGAAACTCGATCGCATGATCGATCAGGCCGAAAATATCATATTTGGGCCGATAACCAAGCTGGTATTTCGCTTTGGTAATGTCGATGCAGAAATCTTGTCCGACCGGATCGACCAGTTCGATCAGATCGATGCCGAGCTTTTGAGCCAGGTGTTGGGCCGCCTCCGGATAGCAGAACGGATCGTTCATGGCGATCATATATGTTTGCCCTTCAATGCCAGGCTTACTTAAAGCCAGCAGACATGCCTGCACACAATCCTCCAGGGCCACGATGTGCCGATACATCGGTCGGCCGTCCGGATGCCGGATGGCAACGGCGGCGTCCCGTCCGCCCGAGTACCGCTGCTTTTGTTCCGAGGTCATCAGGTCGGCCCAGACCGGCACGCCGAACTGTTCGCCCGCTACGGTCAGGTGGTTCAAAATATCGTCCTCGGCATGGATCCAGGACATGCGCAAAATCACCGTAGGCAGCCCAGCCTGGTAATAAAACGTTGTGGTCATCACCTCTTCGATCACTTTCGACAGGGGATAATAGCCCGGATAGGCCGTCAGCGGCGAATCCTCCCGAATGGGTTCCGAAAACGTTCGGAAATAGATGCCATTGACGGCGTCGCCGCTAACGAGGATGAACCGCTTCAGGCGGCCTGTACGCATCCCAGCATCCAACAGGTTAAATGTACCTCGGGCGCTCAGATCGATGACGGCCCGGCGATCTTCTTTGGCCGTGGCCAGGTGAAAGACGGCGTCGCATCGGCCCACTAGCGCCTCCACCGCTTCGGGGTCGGCCAGATCGACCTGAACTTCTTCCACCCCGGCCACATCGACCGGGTTTCGATGTCGAATCGCCAGCACATGATACCCGGCTGCTACCAACGCTTCGCACAACGGTCCGCCCAGTTTGCCGCTCGCACCGGTTACCAACACATGTTCTATCTCTGCCATGGGAAAAACTCCTTATCGCCAGTCAGGCTGAATGAAGGATGTTCTTTGTTGCGGAAGTGGGAATCGTTCGTAAGGTGTTCCTACCGCGGCAGCGGCAATCGCCAAGCGCCTCTCCCCGCGGCGTGATAGGCCGGTAGGGCGTAGGCTCTGCCTACGCCGAAAGCCGGGTGAGAGGGCCGGGAGTCCTCCGTTGCTCAGGATCACCAGTTCTGGTGTTCGGACGAAAACCGCTCAATCTTACCGAAACTGCTCCATGGGAATCACCTGGCCCGTTTTGGCCGACTCCGTGGCCGCCAAAACCAACCGAACCGCCTCCCGGGATTCCTGCGGGGTGATTCGCTCCGGCGGTTTGCCCTCCAGGATGCAGTCGGCGAAGTAGCGTAGTTCCGTCTGGAGCGCTCCCCATCGCTGGCCGAACAGTTTTGGCCAATAAATTGTATCCGGCATTTTGTTGCCGGCCGCATCGTGGATCGTCAGCCCCGGCTCCGCACAGTTGATATACAAGGCGCCTTCCGTGCCGAGGACTTCCATGCGGGCGTCGATCTGGTAGGGAGTGGTTTCGGGCAAATGCCAGACCGATTCCACCACGCCCACTGCGCCGCTATCAAGCCGAAACATCGCCCAGCCCACATCGGGATACTTATTCGTCCCCGGATGCAGCTCCACGCCATAGACGCTCACTGGCCGGGCGCCGGTAAACCAGAGCATCAGATCGGCGTCATGCACGCCGTCGCCGATCAGGGCCGAGATCTTGTCCAAGACCATTCGGCCGATCGTTTTCGACAGGTTGCGCCGGGCGTGCATGGAGACGATCCGGCCGATCCTGCCCGCATCAATCGCCTGTTTGGCCAGCACCACCCGGGGATCAAACCGACAGATATGGCCGACCATGAAAAATCCCTTGGCCTGGGCGGCAGCGGCCAGAATCCGATCACACTCTTGCAGGGTGGCGGCCATCGGCTTTTCCAAAAGCACATGTTTGCCGGCACGAAGGGCGTCGATGGCGATGTCGGCGTGGTCGTAGTAATGGGTAACGATGCTGACGGCCTGGACATCCGGGTCGGCCAGAAGCTGGCGATAATCCGTATAGCGCCGACGGACGCCGAATCGGTCGGCCAGTTCGGTCAGCCGATCCACCCGACGCGTACACAGGGCAGCCAGCTCCACGCCCGGCATGGCCGACAATGTTTCCGCATGAACCTCACCGAACCATCCCAGTCCAATTACTCCCCAACGGACCACACCTGACGACGACATGGTAGATTCTCCTTAACTCCGGAGCACGACTTGCTTAAAAACCGGTAAAAAACCGGCAATAGTCTCTCTGTGGGAAGGGCCGATGCGGCTTGCCATGCGGCGGCATAGGCCGACCGCGTCCAACGCCCCAATCCATACGCCGCCTTTAACCTTTCCCATACGATGGGTTTTGTCAAGGGTGGGGAAAAAATCAGAAAAAGTTTCCGACGCCCGGTCGGGTGCTGTTTTCGAGGGGCCCCTAGGTTATACTAACGTCGGTCGAGGGAGTTCCTCGGACCGCGGAAAAGCCGTTTTTCCGAAACTCCCAGAAACGCCTTTCGGCAAAAAGACTTGGGAGGATCGGAAAGTTTTGGTCGCCATGTCAGTTTTTTTTCAAAGGGAGGATGCGCCATGTTATGTCGCCAAGCCGCCTCATCACCCATCCAACAGGAGAAAAGGGAACCGAGCCGGGCTGTTTCGCTGATCCTTACCTGTTTGGTCCTAACCATCGTATTTTTATTGTTGCTTACCGGCCATGTCCAGGCGGAACCAAGAAAGGACCACTGCGTCATCTTAGTCAGTATCGACGGGCTGGCAGGTTTTTATCTGGACGATCCGAAGGCCCAGATGCCCACCATACGGCGGTTGGCCAAGGAGGGGGCCAGGGCCAGCGGCATGGTAACCTGTTTCCCCTCGGTTACCTGGCCCGCCCATGCCACGCTTTCGACCGGCGTCAGCCCGGCCCGCCACGGCATGATCGGCAATAGCTACCTGGACCGGAAGACCGGCCAGGTGGTGGGCCTGTTGTGCGATCCCGTCTATGAGAAAGACCAGGTGCTCAAAGTGCCGACGATCTATGACGTGGCGTACAAAGCGGGCTTGAAGACGGCCGGTGTGCTCTGGCCGATCACCCGGGGTGCTACCACCCTGAACTGGTTTGTGCCCGACATGTCCGGCGACGACACCTGGGAAAAACTGGGCACCCGCAGTTGGCTGGAGGAACTGCGGGCCGAGGGCATTCCAGTAGATCGGCATGGCCAATGGTGCCGAGAACCCGCCGGCGGCGTGCAGCGGGATTGGCTCTACAGCCGGATGGCCGCCCAACTGATCCGCCGCCATCAGCCCAACCTGATCCTCATCCACCTGGTCGAGCCGGACCATGTGCAGCATCGCACCGGGCCCCGGTCGCCCGAAGCCTATTGGTGCGCCAGCTACAGCGACGACCGGATTCGGGATTTAGTGGAGGCGGTGGCCGATTCCCCCTTGGCCGGCAAAACCACGTTCGTCATCTGCTCCGATCACGGCTTTTTCCCGATCACCAAGGATATTCGGCCGAATGTCCTTTTACGGCAAAAAGGGCTGATCCAGGTAAAAGATGGGAAGACAGTGTCTCGGTCGGCCTATTGCGTCTCGCAGGGCGGTGGGATGATGGTATATATCTTGGACGACGCTCGGCGGGACGCCCTCCGAACCCAGCTCCGCAAGGAGCTGGCCCAGATCGAAGGCGTCCAGGCCGTCTTTGGACCTGAGGAGTTTGGCAAGATCGGCCAACCCACCCCGGAACAGAATCCTTGGGGGGCAGACCTTTGGCTGGCCGCGGAAAGCGGCTATAGCTTTTCGGACGGTTTTGCCGGCGAGGAGGTTGTGGTAGCCCGGCAGACGGTTGGCGGGACGCACGGTTACTTCCCCGATCAGCCGGACATGCACGCTATGTGCATTCTCTGGGGGCCGGACGTTCGGCCCGGCACCCAACTGGGCAAGGTGGAGAGCCGGGACATTGCGCCGACGATTGCCCGGCTATTGGGCCTGGAAATGCCGACGGCCGAAGGCCGGGCCTTGGTCGAACCGTCTGCTGCCTCAGCCGGTAAGCAATAGAAGCAAATCTGTCGGTCGATTGTCCGCTTTCTTTGCCTACCCTTTTGGGGGGATGGATAGCTCCGTGTTTTTGGCAGACTAGGGGTGGGGTTGGTCCTTTGCTCCGGGCCTTGCGGATGGCGGAAAAAGGGGGTAAATTAACTGGATTCCAGAGGAAGGATATAAGGAATATAAAGAGGTCTGGCGTCTGGCGGAGCTGCCAAGATCATGGAGAGGCCAAACCGCATCCCCTGCTAACTTCTTTCGGCGGAAAGGCGATTCAGGCCACCCATTCTACTCTGGACCTCGGCCCAGCGCCAAAAACGACGGATGAACAATCCGAGGAAGGATTTTTTCTTTTCTTGCATTGGTTTTTAAAAGGAGCTTAGCCGTGGCAGAACGACGCTTCGTAACAATTGACGGCAATGAAGCGACGGCCAATATAGCGCATCTGACGAACGAAGTGGCCGCCATTTACCCGATTACGCCCTCGTCCGGACTGGGCGAAATGCCGGACGCCTGGGCGGCCGCAGGACGGAAAAACATCTTCGGTTCTGTGCCGCTGATTGTCGAAATGCAAAGCGAGGCCGGCGCCGCCGGGGCAGTGCATGGGGCCTTGCAGGCCGGGGCCGTGGCCACCACGTTTACCGCCTCGCAGGGCCTGCTGCTGATGATCCCCAATATGTTCAAAATCGCCGGCGAACTGACGCCGACGGTCTTCCACGTAACGGCCCGAACCGTGGCTACCCATGCCCTGTCGATCTTCGGCGATCATAGCGACGTGATGGCCTGTCGGACGACCGGTTGGGGGATGCTTTGCTCCGCTTCGGTGCAAGAGGCCCAGGACATGGCCCTGATTGCCCAGGCCGCTACCTTCGAATCCCGTGTGCCGTTCATCCACTTCTACGACGGGTTCCGTATCTCCCACGAGGTCAATAAAATCGAACAGCTCACCGAGGACGATTGCCGGGCCATGCTCGATATGGAGCGGATCCACGAACATCGGGCGCGGGCAATGAATCCGGAACGGCCCGTGCTGCGTGGCACGGCCCAAAACCCGGATGTGTTCTTCCAAGCACGGGAAGCATGCAACCCGTTCTATCAGGCCGCCGCCGGCGTCGTGCAGAAGGTGATGGATCGGTTTGCCAAGCTGGTGGGACGTTCGTATCATCTGTTCGACTACATCGGCGCACCGGACGCCGAGCGGGTGATCGTGGTGATGGGGTCCGGCGTCGGCGTGGTGGAAGAGGCGATTGAACGCCTGCTGAGCGAAGGCCAAAAGGTCGGCATGGTCCAAGTGCATCTGTATCGGCCGTTCGACGCCAAGGCCTTTGTCCAGTCCCTGCCGAAAACGGTGCGGCGAATCGCCGTTCTGGACCGGACCAAAGAACCCGGCGCCCTAGGCGAACCGCTCTACCTGGATGTAACGACCGCCTTGGCCGAGCTGTGGAGCCAACAGGTTCCGGGGCAGCCCATGCCGCTGGTCATCGGCGGCCGATATGGGCTGTCGAGCAAAGAGTTTACTCCGGCGATGGCCAAGGGGGTGTTCGACGAATTGACCAAGACGGCGCCGCGACGGCATTTCACCGTCGGCATCACCGACGATGTTACCCACCTGAGCGTCGATTACGATCCCCACTGGTCCACGGAAAAAGAAGACGTGGTTCGGGCGGTCTTCTTCGGCCTGGGCAGCGACGGCACGGTCAGTTCGGTCCGCAACACCTGCAGAATCTGCGGCGAAAACACGCCCATGTACGCCCAGGCCTATTTCGTCTATGACTCTCGGAAGGCCGGTTCGGTTACCACAAGCCATTTGCGACTCAGTCCCCGTCCGATCAAAGGGTCCTACTTGATCCACTCGGCCAATTTCGTGGCCTGCCATCAATGGCAGTTTTTGGATCGGATCGACATGCTCTCTCTGGCTGAGCCGGGCGCTACGTTCCTGCTCAACAGCCCCTACGGTCCGGAGGAAGTATGGGACCATTTGCCCGTCGAAGTGCAGGAGCAGATTCTCAAGAAGAATCTGAAGTTCTATGTGGTGGATGCGTACCGGGTGGCGCGGGAGGCGCAGTTGGGCGTGCGTATCAACACAGTGCTTCAGGTCTGCTTCTTTGCCCTTTCGAAGGTGCTGCCGCTGGAACAGGCCGTCCAAGAGATCAAGGACGCCATCAAGAGCACCTACGGGAAAAAAGGCGGCGGGGCGATCGTCGAGAAGAACTTTGCCGCCGTCGATGGCGCCCTGAAAGCCCTTCACGAAGTGAAAGTTCCGGGCCGGGTTACCTCCAAGACCCATATGGTGCCGCCGGTACCGGCACACGCCCCGGCTTTTGTCAAAGAAGTGCTGGGCGTGATGATCGCCAACCGGGGCGACGAACTGCCCGTAAGCAAATTGCCTTGCGACGGCACATTCCCCACGGGTACCACCCAATACGAAAAACGTTGCATTGCCCAGGACATCCCCATTTGGGACGGCAAACTTTGCACGCAATGCGGTTTGTGCTCCCTGGTCTGTCCCCATGCCTGCATTCGGATGAAGGTGTTTGAACCGACCCTGCTGCCCAAGGCGCCGGAGGGATTCCCGTCGGTCGATTACCGCGGCAAAGAATATCCCGGCATGAAGTTTGTCGTGCAGGTATCGCCGGAGGATTGCACGGGGTGCGGCTTGTGCGCGGCCGCCTGCCCGGCCAAAGACAAGACCAATCCTCAGCACAAAGCGATTGACATGCTTCCGATTCTGGAACATCTGGCCCAACAGCGACGGAATTGGGAGTTTTTCCTTACGATTCCCGATCTGGATCGCACGAAGGTGGCCCAGGACACGATCAAAGGGTCCCAACTGTTGCGACCGCTCTTTGAGTTTAGCGGCGCGTGCGCCGGGTGCGGCGAAACACCCTATGTCAAACTCATTACCCAGTTTTTCGGAGATCGGATGCTGATTGCCAATGCGACCGGCTGCTCGTCGATTTACGGCGGCAACCTGCCCTGTACGCCTTACACTAAGAACGACGAAGGTCGAGGCCCCGCCTGGAACAATTCGCTCTTTGAGGACGCCGCCGAGTTCGGGTTCGGCTTCCGGTTGGCCATCGACCAGCAGATCGACTACTGCCGAGTGCTTCTGGGCCAGTTGGCCGGCCAGTTGGGCGACAATCTGGTCCGGGAACTCTTGGAAAACCCGCAGGAGGACGACGCCCAGATCGCCCGGCAGCGCCAGTTGGTCGCTGAGTTAAAGCGCCGGTTGCAGGGGATTTCTGAGCCGGCGGCCAAAGAGTTGTCGGCCTCGGCCGACTTTCTGATCCGCAAAAGCGTTTGGTCGTTCGGCGGCGACGGCTGGGGTTACGACATCGGTTATGGCGGTTTGGACCATGTGGTAGCCTGCGGACGGGACATCAACATCCTGGTTTTGGACAGCGAGGTCTATTCCAACACCGGCGGACAGTCCAGCAAGGCCACTCCACGTGGTGCGGTGGCCAAGTTCGCCGCCGCCGGCAAACCGGCCCGCAAAAAAGACCTCGGCCTGATGGCCCTGACCTACGGCAATGTGTTTGTCGGCCAGATTTCCCTGGGAGCCAATCCCATGCACGCCATCCGCACCATCCGGGCCGCCGAGAGCTATCGGGGGCCTTCGCTTCTGATCGCCCTGGCCCACTGCATCGGCTGGGGCCTCGACATGGTGCAAGGACTGGAGCACCAAAAGGAGGCGGTCGCCTGCGGGCATTGGCCGTTGTATCACTATGATCCGCGGGACGAGGAACATCCGTTCCATCTGGACTCCAAACCGCCCAAGGGATCGTTCAAAGATTTCGCCCTGAAAGAGGCGAGGTTTGCCATGTTGGCCCGTTCCAAGCCCGAACGCGCCGAACAACTTTTCCGTGAGGCCCAGGAAGACATCTACGCCCGGTGGGCCATGTATGAGCTGTTGGCCCGTAGCGGCAAAGCCGCCATCCAAGCCATCCTTAAAGGCGACGGCGACGGAAAAACCGGCGCCCAGGCCGCTCAACCTAAAAAGGAGGTAGAAGCATGACCGTTGATCTTCGCACCACATACCTCGGAATCCAGTTGAAAAACCCGCTGGTCGTTGCCGCCTGTTCGCTGACCGACCAGCTGGACAACTTGCGCCAAATGGCCGACGCCGGCGCCGCCGCCATCGTGATGCATTCGCTCTTTGAAGAGCAGATCGAGCACGAGACGGACGAGTTCCAACGGGTTTACCAACGCGGGGCTGATAGCTTTGCCGAGGCCCTGACCTATTTCCCCGACTTGGACGAGTATCGGCTGGGGCCGCAGGACTATGTGGATCATGTGGCCCAGGCGAAAAAGGCGGTCGGTGTGCCGATCATCGCCAGCCTGAACGGCGTTACCACCGGCGGTTGGGTCCGGTACGCCAAAATGCTCCAGGACGCCGGCGCCGACGCCCTGGAACTGAACGTCTATTACATCGCCGCCGACATGAACCAGTCCGGCGCGGAAGTGGAGCAAAAATACATCGACCTGGCGGCTTCCGTCAAGAAGGCTATCCAGATCCCCTTGGCCGTCAAGCTGGGACCGTTTTTCAGTTCCCCCGGCTACATGGCCCGTCGGCTGGTCGAAGCCGGGGCCGACGGCCTGGTGCTCTTCAACCGCTTCCTCCAGCCAGATTTCGATCTGGAGGAGCTTCAAGTAAAACCCCATCTGGAGTTGAGCACCCCGGCGGAATTGCTGCTGCCGTTGCGATGGATTGCTATCCTTCATGGTCGGCTCCAGGCGTCGCTCGCCCTTACCAGCGGCATCCATCGGCCTATGGACTTGGTCAAAGCCATTGTGGCCGGCGCCGATGTCGGCATGGTTGCTTCGGTGTTGTATCGGGAAGGTATCGGCGCGCTTCGCACGCTTTTGGACGGCCTGCAACGTTGGCTTGCCGACCATGAATATCAGTCCGTAGCAGAAGCCCGGGGCGCACTGAGCCAGGCCAAATGTCCGGATCCCACCGCCTTCGAACGCGGCAACTACATGCGGGCGCTAACCAGTTTCACCGGCCAGGTGATTTAGGAAAATGGCGCCACTTCCGCCCAAGGAAGGGGGGTTAGCCGAGGGAAGGATGTTTATTGGGGAGAAGCCCCCCTGCGGTGTCCTTCCCGTGCGAGCGTGAGGAGAAAGCCCCCCTATAGTGCCCTTCCCGCGCAAGCGTGGGAAAAAGGTTCCATGATGTCATTCCCGCGCAAGCGGCAGTCCAGGCTTCTTCGTGCTGCCTACTTGTTCCCGCCTCTCCCCCGGCCGTCGAGAGGCCGGGTAGCCGTCAGGCTAGCCGGGTGAGGGGGCCCCCCTTGCCTCTCCCCTGCTCGTCGAGAGGCCGGTAGGGCGTAGGCTCCGCCTACGCCGAAAGCCGAGTGAGGGGGACGTGGATATTGAACTTTCACGCGCATGACAGGAAGAAGGTTTTCATTTGGTGGAAAGTTTACGAAAAATAAAGTCTGTTCGTTCTGTACAGACAGCCGATTGGCGGATGGCCGTCCTGCTGGCCGGGATGTTTGTGGCTCTGACCAGCTTGGTTGGACTTGTCAGCGTCGAAACCCAACTCGGCTGGGCCGATTGGCTCCAGGCGGCCGAAATGCCCCCGGCAGGGCCAGCGAAACCGGTGGTAGGGCAACCGGAAAAACTCCAGCGGTTTGAATATGCGGCCGAGGCCATGGCCGAACCGCTGCGAATCATCCTCTATGCCGCCGACGAACCGACCGCCGAGCGGGCCGCCCAGGCAGCTTTGGACCGCATCCGCCAGCTCAACGACATCCTCTCCGACTACGACCCGGAGAGCGAATTGCGTCGCTTGTGCGACCGGGCCGGCACGGGAGAGCCGGTCCGGGTAAGTGAGGACTTGTTTCGAGTCCTGGCAGCCGCCCAACGGTGGTCCCAGCAAACCGACGGCGCTTTCGACATGACGGTTGGCCCGGTGGTGCGGCTTTGGCGCCGCGCGCGGCGTACCCGCCAAATGCCTGAGCAAGCCGCCATTGACCAGGCCCGCCAGTTGGTCGGTTATCAAAACGTGCTATTGGATCCGGATCGGCAAACCGCGCTTTTGAAAAAGGCGGGGATGCGTCTTGACCCGGGCGGCATTGGCGCCGGCTATGCCATTGACGAGGCCCTCCGGGTGGTCTTCAAGCATGGCATTACTCGGGTGCTTATTGATTTGGGCGGCGACATTCGGCTTGGCGATCCGCCGCCGGATCGGCCCGGGTGGCGGATCGGCGTGCCGGGCCTGGACCCGAAGGCCCCGCCCAAAGAATTTCTTCTTTTATCCCGATGCGCCATCGGTACTTCGGGCGACGCCTGGCAATTTGTCGAACTAGGCGGCAGGCGTTATTCGCACATCGTCGATCCGAAAACCGGGATGCCCCTGACGGAGCGGAGCAGTGTAACGGTGGTGGCCCCGGACGGGCTGACCGCCGATGTCCTGGGCACAGCCGTCAGCGTCATGGGACCAGAAAAGGGAATAAAATTGGTAGATCAAACGCCCGGGGCGTCGGCCTGGATGATCCGGGCCACAGAAAACGGTCTTGTTACCATCGCCTCAAGCCGATGGAACCAACTGTCCCGAGAAAAGCCCTCCCAAACCGAGAAATCTTCTCCTTCAGGTTCATCGGCTGTTGAACCGGGCACTAAATCGCCGCCCCAAGAGAAAACCGATTTTATTTCACCTGCGAAGCGATCGGGAGCGGCAAAGCCATGAAGGCAGGCGGGGCAGGTTCGGCTCGGATGGGCCGATTGGCAGTGATCGGGGCGGCCCTCTTGTGGAGTTCTAGCGGGCTATTTGCCAAGTCGGCCTTTTTCGCCGATTGGCCGGAAAGTTCCCGTGGGGTTCTTCTGGCCATGTGGAGGGCCTTGTTTGCCGGGCTGGTGCTTTTGCCCTGGGTACGTCGGCCCCGGTGGCACCCGCTGCTAGCGCCGCTGGTGGTAGTCTTTCCCCTGATGAGCGGAAGTTTTCTGTCGGCGGTGGTGCTAACGACGGCGGCCAACGCCATCTGGTTGCAATCCACTTCGCCGTGGTGGGTGCTGGTGTTTACATTCTTACTTTTTCGCACCTGGCCCAACCGGCAGGAGTGGGTTCCGCTGGTTTGCGCCGGAGTGGGCGTGGGACTTATTTTAATCTGCGAACTAGGCCCATGGACGTCCGGTTGGAGCACGTTGGTCCGTCCCTATGGTCGGGTGGGAGTGTTTTTGGGCCTGGCCTCCGGCGCATTTTTCGGCGCAACGGCCATGCTGATGCGGGGGCTTCGCACCGAAGACGGCGCTTGGCTGGTCGTTGTGCCGCATCTGGGTGCAGCGGCCCTGCTGGCCCCCTGGGCGATCTGGCAAGGCGTTTGGCCCACCGGAACGCAGTTTCTGGTGCTGGCCGCCTTCGGAACCTTCCAGATGGCCATTCCTTATCGCTTGTTCACCTGGGGCCTACGAACTGTAAGCGCCCAGGAAGCCCTGCTGCTGGGCCTTCTGGAACCGGTCCTGATGCCGCTTTGGGTGTATCTGACCGGCCAGGAAACGCCCCAATGGTGGACCGTGGTCGGCGCAGGCTTTATCCTGGCCGGGCTGGTCTGGCGGTATGGGATTATGGAGATGTGGCAGAAAAATGGATTGCCTTGCCGAGCATAGAGGTATTTTCCGGTTGGAAACGGTATAATCATATCCAAAGGATTGCCTTCTGAATGCCCACGGACCGCCGGGTTGGACTAAACGTGTACTCGCTTTCCAAGGAGCATCGATCATGGGGAAACGGTGTTGTGGGCTGGTTAAGCAGGGGCTGTGTTATGGATTTTGTCTGCTGGGTTTGCTCGGTTTTGTGGGCCTGATCGGAGGTGGGCTGGGCGATTGGGCCTGGCTGGCGACGGGCGGATCCGTGGGTTTCGCCGCTGAAAAGGGCCCCAGCCAGCAACAGGCGATTGCCGCTTCCGAAAAGGCCGCTCCGGCGGAAAAATCGCCGGCGACTCCTGCCGCCAAAGAAGCAGAGAAACCTCCTGCCGCCAAAGAAAAAGCCTCGCCTCCTGCCAAAAAGGTTCTCCTGGCCGGGGCCGCGGCCAGCAACATCACCCCCTGGCTCGACGAGGGCATTGTCGGCGGCTGGTCCGCACCGCCCGGAACCTACATCCATGACGAACTCCACGCCCGTTGCCTGGTGCTCGACGACGGCCAGACCCGGATCGTCCTGGTCATTGTGGATAATCTGGGGTTGGCCCGTGAGGTGTGCGAAGCGGCCAAACGGCAAATACGCCAGCACACTGGCATTCCCGAAGACCATATCTTAATTGCTGCGACCCATACTCATTCATCCATCACCGCTCGGCCAGCCAACGTCCTTAAACCCGAAGAAGACCTCAGTCAGTATTCGCAGTTTGTGGCCCGCCGGATTTCCGACGGCGTGCGCCGGGCGATCGTACATCTGGCGCCGGCACGGATCGGCTGGGGGACAGTGGATGTGCCGGAACATCTGAATAACCGTCGGTGGTTCATGAAACCGGAGCTGAAACTGGTGAACCCCTTCGGCGGCTTGGACAAAGTGCGGATGAATCCACCGGCCGGCAGCCCTGATCTAGTCAAACCGGCCGGCCCGGTCGATCCGGAGGTGTGTTTCCTGGCGGTGCAGTCGGCGGAGGGTCGGCCCATTGCCCTGCTGGCCAACTATGGGCTCCATTATGTGGGCGGTGTGGGGCCGGGACACATCTCGGCCGACTATTTCGGCGTGTTTGCCGATCGGATCCAGCAGTTGCTCGGCGCCGATCGGCTGGAGCCGCCCTTTGTCGGAATCCTCTCCAACGGCGCCAGCGGCGATGTGAACAACATTCCGTTCCAGAAGCCCCGGCCCGCCAAAAAGCCGTATGAGCAGATGCGCTATGTCGCCTACGATCTAGCCCAAAAAGTCTGTGACGCTTATCAAAAGATCACCTGGCATGATTGGGTACCATTAGGGATGCAGCAGACGGAGCTTACCCTGAGCGTACGAAAACCCACGCCGGAGCAACTGGAACGGGCGCGGGCCATCCTGGCCGGGGCGCCGCCGATTCCGGAACGCCCCCATGAAGAAACCTACGCCCGCCGGATCATCCAACTGCACGAGTCGCCCGATACGGTGCAGGTGCCCATTCAGGCGGTGCGGATCGGCCCGGTTGGCATCGGGGCGATCCCGTTCGAGGTGTTTGCCGAGATCGGCCTGGAACTGAAGCAGAAAAGTCCTTTCCGGCCCACTTTTACCATTTCGCACGCCAACGGCTCCTATGGGTATCTACCGACCCCGGCCCAACATGCCCTGGGCGGCTACGAGACCTGGCTCGGCACATGCCGGGTCGAAGTGGAAGCCTCCAATAAAATCATCCAGGCCATCTTGGATATGTTCGGCAAAATGAAATAAGCCAAGCCAGCCGGGCGACGAAACTACCGAGCCTCGCGAAGCGGCTTTCGCCAGAAACACAGGGCTAGAGTCCATAACAATCCCTTTGATCTTCTCTAACCTGAAAAGAAGATATAGTATAAATAGTTGATGTATTGGTAATATTTTAGCCGAATGCCAAGGAGGCTTATTTTAGGGCGAAATTCGCCCTGTATTGTCATTCCCGCGCAAGCGGGGATGAGGCGGCTGTTTTGTTATTCCTCCCAAGTAGAGGCTACAAGAGGCCTAGATTGGGCGATTGTGCGGCAGCGACAAGGTACTGCATTCGCTAAAATGTTACATGTATTTCTTCTTTCGAGAGTTCAGCAATCGGTGGTATGACTCGGCGTCTGGATTCGGAAACCACTCTGACGATCGTTATCCCCTGCTACAACGAGGAGGCGGTGCTGGATGCGCTGGTAGATCGGCTCAGTGCGGCGGCGGCGGGTTGGCCCTGCCAATGGGAGGTGCTGCTAGTGGACGATGGTTCCACGGATGGCACATGGACTAAAATCCATCAAATCCACCGGCAAGACCCACGCTGGCGGGGCGTTCGGCTTTCCAGGAACTTCGGCCATCAGTTGGCCCTTTGGACGGGGCTTCGGCGTGCACAGGGAGACGTGGTGGCTGTGCTGGACGCTGACTTGCAGGACCCGCCAGAGCTTCTGGGCCAGTTCTTACAGGAGTGGCAGGCGGGCTGGGATGTGGTCTATGCGGTGCGGGCCAAACGCCAAGAGGGATTTTTCAAGCGGATGGCGTACAAATGTTTCTATCGAATTCTGGCCTATCTGGCCGAGACGCCCATCCCCCTGGATAGCGGCGATTTCTGCCTCATGGACCGCCGGGTCGTTCAGGCCATGCTGCAAACCCATGAACAGGAGCCGTTTATCCGAGGCATTCGGGCCTGGGTGGGGTTTCGCCAGAAGGGCCTCCCCTACGAGCGTCCGGCCCGAGCCGCCGGGGAACCGAAATATACCCTTTCCAAACTGGTCCGCCTGGGTTTAAGCGGCATTTTGAGCTTTTCCATCCGGCCGTTGCGGGTGGCTACCTGGTTCGGGCTGGTGGTGTCGGCCTTTTCATTCCTGGTGGGCGTTTTTACCCTCATCCAGCGGATTTGGGCTGAGCAGTTCGCACAAATCGGGTTAGGCCCGGTACCTGGTTTTGCCACCATTGTGTGCGGCATTTTCTTCCTGGGCGGCGTGCAACTGGTCTGCCTGGGCATTCTGGGTGAATACATCGGCCGGATTTATGAAAACGTCAAAGGCCGACCGCATACCGTGATTGCCGAAACCCTGGGGCTGGCGGATCCGCCTGGCGTCGGCCAACCCTCCGATCCTTCGTAGTACTTTTTCCGTCGGGGGGACAAACGCGGATCGGAGGCCAACACTTCGGAGCTTTTTCTGCCTTAGTAGGACCTGGGCGATGCACGTGGTGATTCTGGGCGCTGGGGCGACTGGTCTGGCGGCGGCCTATCTGCTGCGACGGGCTGGTGCGGATGTTACCCTGCTGGAAGCGGCCCCCAGGCCTGGTGGGCTTTTGACGACTTTTTCCCTCGGTCAAGGCGATCCGGTAGAATGTTATTACCACCACTGTTTCACCCATGATGTGGAGTTGCACTGGCTGCTAGCGGAGCTGGGATTGAACGATCGGCTGGTGTATCGGCCCACCACGATGGCCGTCTATCGCCAAGGGCGGTTTTGGCCTTTCAATGGGCCGAGGGATGTCCTACGGTTTGGGCCGCTTGGGCTGTGGGATCGGCTGCGGCTGGGTCTGAGCGGCTGGATGCTCAGCCGGTTTCCTTCTTATACCCGGCAGGAGGATGCGTCGGCGTTGGTGTGGTTTCGTCGCTGGGCCGGTGCGAAGGCCGCTGAAGCCGTCTGGCAGCCGTTGCTTCAGGGAAAGTTCGGCGCTTCGGCCGAGCGGGTTTCCTTGGCCTGGATGGCAGGCCGATTGCGTCAACGGGCCAGTTCGCGCCGGACGGGGCAGGAAAAGCTCGGCTACCTGCGCGGGAGTTTGCAGGTGCTGGTGGATCGGCTGGTGGAGCGGTTGGCGGCGGAAAAGGTTACCTTCCACTGGCAATGCCCGGCCGAAGCCTTGCTGGTGGAAAACGGCCGAATGGTGGGCGTCCGGGCTGGCGGCCGAGAGTTTCGGGCCGACGCGGTTGTAGCCACCACAGCG
Source organism: Planctomycetota bacterium (assembly GCA_029550925.1). Lineage (GTDB taxonomy): Bacteria > Planctomycetota > Planctomycetia > Pirellulales > Thermoguttaceae > JANXAQ01. Next base: position 6,453 of record JAKPGL010000063.1, on the reverse strand, counting down.
ATACCGATTTTGGCCAAGCTGCTGCGGCCCATTTCGGCCGAGTACGCCCAGCAGTTGGAAAGTGTGGAATATCTGGCCGCTGTATGCATGGTGCTGAGTCTGGCCAGGCCGATAACCCACTTTTATTGGACCAATGTAGCAGATCCAGCCTATGAGTTTGTGGGGCTGGTGGAACACACGCAGTTTGTTCCCTCCGACTGGTACGGCGGCCGGCATGTGCTGTATCTTACTCGGTATCTTCGGCCGGAAGACCCGCTGTGGCAGCTTTCGGACCACCAAATCCAGGACCGCTGGTTGGAGCAACTGGAGCGGCTCGCCGGTCGGCCGGTTCGCAGCGAGATGGACGGGGCGTGGCTCTTCCGGGCGCGGTATGCGGCGCCGCTTCCGGAGAGGGGGTTTTCCCGCCGGATACCGGCCATGCGAAGCCCACTAGCGGGCCTTTTTGTGGCCGGCATGGTGCATATTTACCCGGATGAACGAAGCGTGAATAATTGTATCCGCGTAGCCGCCGAATTGGTCCGCACCCTCGGCTTTGCCGAAACGGCCAACCTGGTCCCCCGGGGACCAGGCTTGGCAGGTCGGTATGGCGGGATAGAGCACAAGGATTGAAAATCTTTTGGAGCCTGGAAGGATATGGCGTCGGAGAAAGGGATTTATTTAGATCATAACGCCACTACGCCGATCCGGCCGGAGGTGGTCGAGGCGATGCGGCAGGTGTGGTTTCGGGTGTTCGGCAACCCGGCCAGTCAGCACCAGTTTGGCCGGGAGGCTCGCCGTCTGTTGGAAGACACCCGGGAGAAAATGGCCGCTCTGCTGGGGGCCCAAATCACCGGCCTGGAACCAGATCGACTGATTTTCACCAGTAGCGCCACCGAGGCGAACAATTTGGCCATTGGCGGCATAGGGTCGGCTCGGACCGGCGGGCAGCCCGGTTCGCTGATTACCTCCAGTTTGGAACATCCCAGTGTGCTGGGGCCGGCGGAGCATCTGTTGGATTTGGGCTGGCGGGTGGATACATTAAGCTCCACGCCGGAGGGCATTGTTCGGCTGGATCAGCTTCAGGAGTGGATTTCGCCGCAGACAGCCCTGGTGAGCATTACAGCGGCCAACCATGAGATCGGCACAGTGCAGCCGATTGCGGAAGCGGCCCGCATTTGCCAGGCCTATGGAGTCCCCCTGCATACCGATGCGGTACAATTGGTGGGGAAAGGGCCGGTGCAGTTTCGCCAACTTGGCGTATCGGCCATGACAGTCAGTGCGCATAAGTTTCACGGGCCGGTCGGCATCGGGGCGTTGGTGATTCGGCATGGCACGCCGATCCAGCCAGTGCTTTTCGGCGGCCATCAACAGGAGGGATTGCGGCCGGGTACAGAGGCGGCGGCGCTGGCCGTCGGTATGGCAACCGCCCTGGAGCTATGGATAAAAGAACAAGATGAACAGATTCGCCGGATGGCCGCCCTGCGGGACCGATTTGAACAAGGGCTTTTGGCCGGCTGGCCGAAGATGGTAGTCCACGGCCGAAACGCCCCTCGGTTGCCAAACACCTCGTGCGTGGCTTTTCCTGGGTTGGACGGCCAGGTGCTTTTTACGGCGTTGGATTTGGCCGGGCTGGCTTGTTCGATCGGCTCAGCCTGCATGAGCGGATCGACGGAGCTTTCGCCGACGCTGATGGCCCTTAGGCTGCCGAAGGAATTGGTCGCCAGTTCGCTGCGGTTTAGCCTGGGGACAACCACCACCCAGGAGGAAATCGACGAGGCGGTGCGTCGTATCCTGGATGTATGCCGACAACTGCGGGGGTAAGCCATGTTTCAGAATCTGTTTCGATCTTGGCTTCGGCAAACGCTGGCGGACGCTTTGCGGCAGAAGACGGCTGAGATGGCTGCTTCGGCAAGCCAGCCAGGAGCTTCATCCGTTCGGCCAGAGGCTTCAGAAACAGCGCCGTCATCTTCGGACGGCCCGTGCGGATGCGAACCGGTAGAAGAGGACCAAAAGCCGGGGGCGACAGAGGATCACCCCGATCAGCCAGCCACTTCCACCCAGCTTCAAGCAAAACCCCAAGGAAAGTCAGAAAAGATGTTTCCAGGGTGTGATGTGGGGGTGGTGTTTGCTCTGGAGAACGAATCGGGCGGCCTTGAAGACCTCCTACAGGAGACGACCCGATGGCAAGGGGATGGGTTCTTAGCAATTGCGGGCCGGTTGCAGGAGCGGCGAGTGGTGATCGTGCGGAGTGGGGCCGGTCAGGCCGCTGCCGCACATGCCACAGAGGCCCTTTTGGATGGACATCGGCCCCGATGGGTGATTTCGGCCGGGTTTGCCGGGGCATTGCAGCCGGAACTCCAGCGATACGATCTGGTGCTGCCGGAGACGGTGATTCGGCCGGACGGCCAACGGCTAGAACTTTCGCCGCCTCCGGAGTGGTCGGCCCAGACGACGTTTGGCCCAGTCCATCGAGGGGTGCTATTCAGTGTGGATCACCTGGTCGCTGCACCGAAAGAAAAACGTACCTTGGGCGAAAAGTCCGGCGCTTTGGCCGTCGATATGGAAAGCTTTGCTGTGGTGGAGGTCTGTCAGCGGCGAGGGACGCCTGTGCTGGCGGTGCGGATCATCATTGATAGGTTGGAGGAGGAGTTGCCGCCCGAAGTGCGCGGGCTGCTTAAACAAAAGACGACGGCTGCCCGGTTGGGGGCGGCGCTGGGCGCCCTGTGGAATCGGCCTTCGAGTTGGAAGGACTTATACCGACTTAAGGAACAGGCCCTCTTGGCTTCGGATCGGTTAGCCCGATTTCTGGCCTGGGCGATCGGCGAAGTTCGGTAGCCCCGAACAGCCTGGAAAAGTTCCTTTCTGGAAATGGCGTGAACAAAAGCCAGGCTCAGCCGCCGCTGAACATTTTCAGTAAATGCGGCACGAATACCAGCAGTCCTACAATGACCGAGCCGATCGAAACGATCAGCACCGCCGCACTGCCGATGTCCAATGCCTGGCCCAAGCGGGGATCGTCCCTTTCCGGCAAAGAACGGACTACCCATTCTAAAGCGCTATTGAGCATTTCGGTTGTCAGCACGCCGACAATGCACAGGACCAACAGGCACCACTCCATCCGATCCACGTGGAAGACGAAGCCGGCAACCACGACCGCCGCCGTAAAGAAAAAATGGACATAAAAACTCTTCTGGCCGCGCACACCCAGTTTGGTCCCTCGAAAGGCGTCTTGGAACTTTTCCGGCCAAGAGCGGTCTGGAATGCGGTCTGGATCAAAAACCATGGTTTTGAGTCCTCGTCCCTCAAGTCCTTGTTGCACCGTGGATTTTTTCAAATGGGATTCGTAACACTTCGGCAGTTTGCAGGGGCCTCCATTTTTCCAGGCTTCTCTATTTTCCCGGTCCCCCTATTTTCCCGGCTCCCCTATTTTTCTGGCCCCTTCTATTTGTCATTCCCGCAAAAGCGGGAACCCAGGCGACCTTGTATCTGCTTCTTGCTCCTGGGGCATCCCCACGCAAAATGGTTCTCCATTCGGCGGAAATGTTGCCGGTATCCTCCCTTTCGCCGGCGATGATCGGTGGGAGTTTTTCCTATTCTACCTTATGAGGACTATGTCCGCCGAGTGGTGAGGGACTCTTGTTTTGGGGTGGACTGGGAGAAGTTACCTCCTGGGAAAACGTTGGAGACCCCGACAGGATGTTTTGAAGAGCATCCAGGGCGGCACCGCGGTCGTTTTGGCGGAGATGCTGCTGGGCGGCCTGGAGGGCTTGGATTTGCCGATCGGTAAAGGGAACTGCTGCGCCGGGCGGCGGCGGATCCGACGCCAATCGTCGGACGATTGCCTGGATCAACGCCGGCAGACCCACGCCGGTTCGGGCGCTTAGGCAAAGGCCCAAGGGACGGGCCTCGCCTATCCGTGGGAAAGGAGGCTCCGAACAGGAGACAACCATTTCTGCCGGGGCGGCTACTGACATCGGACTGGACTTTGAAACGCCGTCCAGCATAGTGGGCTGGGCAACCTGTTGCTCTGGGTGCGCCGGGTTTGGTAGAAGATCGCATTTGTTATGGACAAGTAAGCCGGCGGGAAACGCTCGGCAAAAGGCGACGTCGGTCTCTGTCCACGGTTGACTCAGATCGGTTACCACCAGGACCAGGTCAGCCTGTTGGGCCTGTTGGCGGGCCAGGGCGATGCCGGCCTGTTCCAGCGGATCTGCCGAATCGCGCCAACCAGCCGTATCGACCAACTGGATCGGCCAACCGTCCAACGCCGTGGCGGCGGTAACCAGATCCCGGGTCGTGCCGGGCTGTGGATGGACAATAGCCCGGCTATAACCGAGCAGGGCGTTTAGCAAGCTGCTTTTGCCCACATTGGGCCGACCCACCAGGACCACCTGCCACGGAGCGGTCAAATGTTTTCCTAAAGCGGCCCGGTCCAGCAGAGCGGCCAATTGCTCGCCGGCCAAGCTTATCTGTTCGGATTCCACGGCATGGATGATTTGCCGGACCGCCGTTGCCAAGGCCCCGTGAAGTTGGTCTAAAAGGATGGCGGCGGTCCGTTCGGTCAGGGCGGCAGTCAGCCAGAAGATGGCTTCCTTGGCGATGGGGTCGGCAGGCTGTTCGGCAAGCCAAGTTTTCCAATCCACCACCTGGCAGCCAGACTGGGCAAGCAAGCTCTGGATCCGGCCCACAGCGGCCCGGCCGCCATGACAATGGATTTCCACCGCCTGCGGGCCAAAACACCGGAGCACCACTTCTTCTGCCGGCGCCGGGCCAAACCGAACCACCAGAGGCCGATCCGTCGGAAAATCCTCCACCGGCTGGCCGGACAACCGACGAACCCAGGGCCGAAGCCGGTCTATCGCCCCGACGCCTTCCAAACGGAGCGTAGCAATGGCTCCTCGGCCCGGTGGCGTCAGCAGAATCACATAGACCGGCTCTTCGGAAAGCATCATACGACATTACGTAGCTTAGGCTGTTAGCCTGAGCAGTTCGTAGCTTAGCCTGTCTAGGCTGAGCTACGCGCCGGCTAACAGCCGGCGTTACATCACCGGCTAACAGCCGACGGTACCGAGTTTTTCAGGTCAAAACACATGAGGCTGTCGTGGCTGCGGAGATAGAGTTTGCCGTCGTGGATGACCGGGTGCGGCCAGGATGGGCCGTTTCGCACGGGCGCCATGAACTTGCCTTTCAGTCGAAATCCTTCCGGCGTAGCCTCGATCAGGGCGACCTGGCCGTCTTCGTATCGGAAGATCAAGTGGCCGTCGGCGTACAGGACGGCGGCCGATCGTTGGCCGACCGGCTCGGCCCGCCAAACCACCTTGCCGGTCAGAAACTCCAAACAAACCGGAATACCCCGGTTTCGGCCGGAACCGCCGTAGAGATAATCTCCGACCAGGACGACGCCGCCATGATGGTTTTCAAAGTCTTTATGGGTGTTGAACCACACTTCCTCTGCCCGGAACTTTTCTCCGTCCCGAACAATCCGGACCAAGGCGGAACCGGTTTCGTAACTCGTGGTAACAAAGACGTAGTTATCACGGACGATCGGGGTGGGGATATTGGCCACCCGGTTGGCGATCCGGTTGTAGCCCCAGAGGAACCGACCATCGTCGGCAGCCACGCCAATGGCGCCCCGACCGATGATGGTGATGTATTGGCGCACCCCTTCGATCTGGGCGGCCACCATCGAAGTATAACCAGCGCCGTCTGCGCCCCGAGGGCCAAGCGGCGGGACGGCACATTTCCAAATCAACTGGCCGGTGTGTTTGTTGAGGGCCACCATCGCGGCGTCCGGTCCGCCGGGAGTGCAGACCACCTTATCTCCATCCACCAGCGGCGATTCGCTATATTTCCAAATGGACATCATCCGGCCGCCGAAATCGTTGGGAAAACTTTTCCGCCATCGCACGCGGCCTGTGGCCGTCTCCACGCAGACCAGATCGCCGTCGGTGCCGATGACAAAGGCTAAGCGGCCGTCGATGGTCGGTGTGGATCGGCATCCGCCGTCCGGATGAGGCGGGCCGATCCGGACGGACCAAAGCTCTTTTCGGCTTGCCAAGTCAAAAGCGATCACATATTGAGATTGAGACTGTCCACCATTGGGATCCGGCCGGTCGCCTGTGGTAAACAGTTTTCCGCCGGCGATGGTTACACTAGAATATCCTCGGCCAAGGCCCTGCATGGTCCAGAGGAGTTTGGGACCTTCTTCAGGCCAAGTTTTCAGGAGTCCTGTTTCCGGGCTTTGGCCGTCGCAATGAGGCCCTCGAAACCGGGTCCAATCGGCCGGTCCGTTTGTGCCGGAACTTTCGGCCGATGGTACTGTCCCAGAACTTGCTGCCGGTTTGTTCTCTGCGGCGATAGCCGTTCCCAACCCCAGCCCGATGGCCATCCCTAAAAAAACCGCCCTGCTCGTCCACTTCCCCCAGTTGCCGAACCGCCGAAAAAACATCTGCTGCATCTGAGAACCCTTTTGGT
>JAKPGL010000061.1 GCA_029550925.1 Planctomycetota bacterium | reverse complement strand
AGGACAATTGATGTTTGGGCACTAAGAACGTCGAATCCAACGACGTTACAAAAAATCGGACAGGCGGTCCCTGCCGGGGGGGCTTGAGAAAAAGGTACTTGTATCATTGATTCCGGGATGGATAATGCCACAACGGCCGGGCCTTACGAACCCAAAAAAGTGGGGGACCAGAGGATTCAGGTATGGCATAATCCGTTTCGGCGTCAATTCGAGGTGCTCATTTTCTCCCGCAAAGAACCTTTCGGTTTCCGAACCAGAGATTGGATACCCGATGGCTTCCCTTTTCCAGTGGTAAGAAGGTAGTTGGTATGAGCATGAAGGTATCGGCCAAGACGGAGTATGCCTGTATTGCGGTGTTGGAATTGGCTTCCCGGTATGGGACGAGGTCGCCCATGCGGGTTCGCCAGATAGCGGATCGACATCGGGTACCGGCCCGGTTTTTGGTGCAGATTTTACTTCAACTGAAAGGGGCGGGTTTCGTGATGAGTACTCGGGGGGCGTCGGGCGGGTATCAATTGGTTCGGCCTCCGGAACAGATTTCGTTGGGCGAAGTGGTGGAACTCATGGAAGGCGGTCCCGTGGAGCAGGATTCTTCTACCGCCGCCTCGCCCGATTCGCCGGCAGTGAAGGCCTTGCAAGATGTTTGGAACGAAGCGGCCCAGGTCCAGCGCCGACTCCTTCAGCAGATTACCTTCGCCCAACTGCTGGAAAAGGCAAAAAGCTACGATCATCAGATGTACTACATCTGAGCAGCCTCCCTCTTGTTTAGCCGTCGGAAGGGGAATATCCTTTTTATTTAGGTAAAACATCTCCGTCAAAAAAAGGAACCTGTCGAGGCTGCATAAGCAACGGTCCGGGTAAATGCCCTTCCTGCGCAAGCAGCAGGAATGCCATTCCTACGGTGTACATATTATCAAAAAACTTTCCCCAAGGAGTCCAGCATATGAAGATTCGGTGTACTCGTCGAGCTTTTTTACGCGGAACGGTTGTTGGAGCGGCGTCCGCAGCGGCGGTAGCCAAGCCGTGGATTATCCCTTCGCATCTATTGGGCGCCGATGCGCCGAGCAACCAGGTGGCAGTCGGGGCGATCGGCGTGGGCGGCCGGGGCGGCGGATTGGTCCAGGAGGCCGCCGCCCAGCCAAATACTAAAATTGTGGCCGTCTGCGATGTGTTCCGCGATCGGCGCGAAAAAATGGCCCAGACATTCAACCAGCGCTATGGCGGCCAGGTCTGCACCCCATACAACGACCTTCGGGAGTTGATCGACCGGCCGGATATTGATGCGGTGATCATTGCCACGCCGGATCATTGGCACGTACTGGCCGCCCTGATGGCCGTCCGAAGCGGCAAAGACGTGTATGTCGAAAAGCCGCTCGGCCTGAGCATGGAAGAGCTTTGGGCCATCCGGGCCGCCGTCCAGCGATATGGACGCATCTTCCAGTACGGCACGCAGCAGCGTTCGATGGCCCACATTCGGCACGGCTGTGAGCTGGTGCGGAACGGCCGGATCGGCAAAATCCAAGCCGTCGAGGTTACGGCGCCCAGCTACGGGTTTGAAGGAGGCAAAGGCTCCCTGGAGCCGATCCCTGTGCCGGACGGTTTGGACTATGATCTTTGGCTTGGCCCGGCGCCGTGGCGGCCTTACACTAAAGACCGATGCACGCGCTGGGGGGCCTATTGGTGCTCGGACAATGCCCATGGATTTATCGGCGGTTGGGGGGCGCATCCGCTGACGGACATGGTCTGGGCTTTGGGTGATCGGCCTGAGACGGCTGTGCCGGTCGAATATGAAGGTACCGGCGTGTGGGGCACCGGGCTTTTCGACGCCCCGCACCATTGGGACATTCGGGGCCAGTTTGCCAATGGCGTGCCGTTCCACTTTACGCCAGGCGGCGATTGCGTAACCTTTACCGGCGAGCGGGGCAAAGTGGCCATCAGCCGGGGCGGTTTACGCACCGAACCGGCGGAACTAGCCAAAGAAAAAATCGGCCCCAATGAAATCCACCTCTACGATAGCCCAAACCACATGGGCAACTTCATCGACTGCGTCCGAAGCCGGCAGCCGAGCGTCGCTCCGGTGGAAGTCGCTGTACTTTCCGATACCGTAACTCAATTGAGCATGATCGCCATCATCACGGGCCGAAAAATCCGCTGGGACCCCGTGCAGGAAAAAATCCTGGGCGATCCGGACGCCGAGCGGCTTCTGCGCCGCGCCATGCGCAGTCCCTGGCGATTATAAACGATACGTAGAACCTCTGGACGGAAGTGCTTTTCAGCCGAATGCAAAGGAGGCTTATTTTAGGGCGAAATTTGCCCAGGATTGGCTTTCCCGCTCTAGCGGGAATCCAGTTGTTGCCTGGTTGGCTAACTAGATTCCCGCTCGCGCGGGAATAAGCCTGGACTGCCGCTTGCGCAGGAATGACAAAGTACTTCATTCGGCTGAAATGTTATCTTTCTCACGTTCCCTTCGAAGAGATCATTGGCTGGGCTTTTTCCCGGCCTGAGCGGCCAGAGCGATGCCGGCCAACGTCAGATGGGGAAGATACTGCACTTGGGGGCCAAGCTGGGGGGCTAAAAGCGGCCCGGCCCCGCCGGTCAAAAACACCTGAGGCTGGACGGACGCGAACGGCCTTCTTGTCTGGGCGTTCCAAGGGGCGGTGGTCGGAAAATCCTCCCGTTGGCCGGCGGCTTGGCGGGCCTGTTGGTCGATCAGCTCCCGGATGGCGCCAACCGCTCCCCAGAAAAGTCCGCTTCGGATCGCCGCCTCCGTATGAGTCCCCAGGGCGGGTGGAGGCTCCCCGGATTCTGGAAAAGAGACTTCGGGCAGCAGATCGGTAAACTCATGCAGCGCCCGGGCGGCCATCTCCAAACCGGGCAGAATCGCCCCTCCGCAAAAGACGCCATTCGGTGAGACCCAATCCACCGTGATCGCAGAGCCTACGTCAACCACCACCGCCGGCCGACCCGCTTCCCGAAGCCGATCGGCGGCCAGGGCATTCAAGAGCCGATCGACGCCCACCCGCTCCGGCTGCTCGACCTGCACCTGGATAGGCAGATCGCTTCCTTGCAAAAGCTTCCAGGCACTCTGGGGCCATCGGCGTCCAATCCACTCGATCAGCCGGGCCGCCGCCGGACGATTCACGCTGCCTATCCACCAGAAACATTTGGGGAGATTTGCTCCAGCGGCCGGAGAAGAAAGAATATCCTCTGCCGAGCCTCGGACGGATTCCGGCAATTCACCCGCCGCCCCGGCACTAACAGAGTGCAACCACCCTTCCAACCGGGCGTAATCCTCCTGTCGGTTTTCCAAGGAAAACACACTTTCAGGTTCCGGCAGTGGGGCTGGACGGCCCGGCTCGGCAAACACGCGGCCAAACCAGCCGAACTTCATCCGCCGATTTCCCACATCCACCGCTACCAGCGGAAACGCCAACGCGGCCATCCTGCTATTCTCATCCATTTTGATCTTACCCATCTTATCCAGAGCCATGCAAACGAGTCTATCACATTTCCTGTTCGGCAAAAATCCTCCCTTTTGTTCCAGGTCCGAATGCTCCGCGAAGATGCTTTGCCCGTAGTTGTTTGGGCCTCTTGAACCCGGCCAACCCGTCGGATAAGCTCAAAAGAGACCTTCCGGGTACATGTTGACGCCCTCGGTTTGCTCGAACCGAGGTTCTTCCTCGATTACCTGCCCATTCCCGAACCTCCTGCCAAGGAGTTCGCATCCCGCCGCAAAAAGTGGGGCCGCCCGCTCCTGAATCGCGGACGCCCGGAAAAACGATTTCGGGAAAACAGTTCTGAAAAATCCCATTCCCCAGAAATACTGAACATATTTATTCTATTTCTGTGTTCTCCAAAAAGGAAAAACCATGCGCCCTCCATTGTTTACCTACCCGGTCATTTTGGGCGTTCTTTTGGGATGGATCGCCGGGGATCCGCTTTGCTGCAAACAGCAGAAAGAAAGCGACGCCGGCGCCGGCTTTGCCTCTGCCCGGGCCGAAGGCGCGGAATCCCAGAAAAAAGCTCCCTCCCAGCCGATCGTCTGGGAGACCGCCTGGTATCGGCTCCAAGTGGACGAAACGGGCCGCTGGCGCTCCTTCCAGGAAAAACGAACCGGCGGGGAGCTTCTGGCTGTCGATCGCCAAGTTCCCATGTCCCAGGTGGTTTTGGAAAGCAAACCGGTCAAATCCGTGGAGATCATCTTGCACAGCGCCCCGGTGGCCAAAGTGATCCTGGAAGGCAAAACCTACTCCACCGCTGCGATCCGAAAAGACAACCAACCCGACCGGTGGGTCCTCACGTTTGCGGGTTGCCCCACCCAGTTGGTTTATACCATCCGGGCCGAGCAGGATTGGATTCTGTTTCGGTTGGATGAAATCCGTGGGCCTCGGCCCAACCGGATTAGCCTGTTGGAGATTCCGGTTCGGCTGAAGGAGCAGGTGGGACCCCGGCTGAATGCGGCCTGGGACCCGCAGTGGGCTGTCTGTTTGATGGCGGCCAATCGTCAGACAGAAGCCCGCCCTGTGGGCCGCCCTGAAGCAACCCTCCTGACGGCTACAAGCCAAGACGCGCCCGGCCCTAAACTGGAAGGATCGGCGGCAGTGTTGGTCGCCGCTCCGACGCCGGAACTACGCCGTCTGTTGCAGAAGGTGTCGGTAGCCTTCGACCTGCCTCGGAACGAGAAGAACGGCGTACCTTCCAAAGAGCTTCCGATGGCCAGGGGCTCCTACTGGTTTTTATCCTTTGGGGAAAAAGATGTAGATCGGGTGATCGAGGTCTGTCGGAAGACTGGGTTTCAGCAGGTGTTTCTTAGTTTCGGTTCCTGGTGTACAAGCCCGGGGCATTATCCGATCAACAAAGCGATGTACCCCGATGGATTGGAAAGTCTGCGGCGTACGGTGGCTCGGCTCCATGAGCATGGCATCCTGGTCGGCATGCACACCTTTGCCTCGAAAATTTCCAAACGGGACCCCTATGTAACGCCAGTTCCAGATCGGCGGTTTTTGGTGGTAGGGCGGGCCGCCTTGGCCGAACCAATCGACCCGACCGCCAAAACCATCCGGGTGAAGGAAGACCTGCGTCATTGGCCTGGCAGCCCCCTGTGTCCGCAAAAACTCTGGGAAGGCGGCGTCCAGAAACACCAAGAAGTGGTTATCGACGACGAGATCATTCAATATGAGACGATCGGGCCGGAAGGCCGATGGGACACACTGCTCGGTTGCACCCGAGGGGCCTGGGGGACCAAACCCGCCGCCCATGGCGCCGGCGCCGAATGCCGCCGCTACGGCGTGGACGGCTGCATCAACGGCTATATCATCGACCAGGAAACCAGCCTGTTTGACGAGGTTACCTCCCGATTAGCCGAACTGTTCGACGCCTGCAATTTCGACATGATCTATTTCGACGGAAGCGAAGATGTGGACACCCGGCGGTTCGAGTACTATGCGGCCAACGCCCACGCCACGGTGATGCGGAAGATACGTAAACGTCCGATCATCCATCAGGGCGGTGGGTTCCATCATTACCTTTGGCACAGTTTCACCCGGTCCGGCACGGTCGATACTTATTTGTCCACTATTTATGGGTATCTCCAGGCCGGGGGCAACCTGGAGCGCTGGCCCACCGTGCGAGAGCATATCAACCGCTCCGTGCAATATGTCGAAAGCCTGGAGGCGGACATGATTCCGGGCGAATTGGGCTGGTTCGGCGTCTGGCCCAAAGGGAAACAGACCGACGGCCTCCAACTGGATGAAATCGAATATCTAATGGTCAAATCTCTGGCCTTGGATGCGCCGATCTCGTTACAGACCAGTTTCAGCCAGATGGCCCAGCATCCGCTCACCCCAGAAATTTTGGAGATTGTACGGACCTATGAGCTTTTGCGCCGCTCAGGCCGACTCCCAGACGAGGTGCGACGGCGACTTCGAGAGCTGAATAAAGATTTCGTTCTCTATTGGCCGGAACCTGCCCGGTCCGAAGGACTGCCGGAGTTTGTGGAAGTAGCCCCCATCCCATCCCCGGCCGGAAACGCCCCATTACGGGCCTTAGCTGGGGCCAGAAAGGAAGGCACACTGCTTATCTTTTGGCACAGCGAAGGGAATTCGGGAACCTTACTTTTGGAGACAGGGACCGCAGCGGAAGCCCGCGGTTTGACCGGCCAATCCATTCCCTTGCAACGTCGCTCCGGCAAATTGGCTGTACCTGTGAGCGCCCGTCGGTTGGCCCTGTGGCTGCCCGGCGTTCCCCTCGAAACGGCGAAAACCCTCTGCAAGCAGGCCCAGTGGGCACAGACCAATTCTATTCGGTAAAGGCCAGGCCATCCTCTTTTCCAGTTTTGAAAAGGAACGAAAAATGGCCTGTGTCCTCTAAAGAGGGGTGAGGTGGGGAGGCAGTTTCTCTCTGAACCCAAAGGCATCAAGGCTCTGAGGAAAGAAGAACCTCTTGGGAGACAGGAAACAGTTTTGGAATTATAAATGCCATTTCAATTGCCTTTCTGGGCAGCGAAACGCCTATTCTCTGTTTCCCAATACTCCCAGAACGTGGTAGAGTATTTTGCGGGTTGTAGGCGGCAGACCGCCTCGAAGTATAGAAGACCAGTCTCACAAAATTCTTCGCTCCCCTCTAGTTTACAGAAAGCGATTTTTTTGCTAACTTATTGAGTGAAAAATAGATAAGTTTTCCTTTTGGAAAAGGTTCCTTTTTTCAGCCTAGGAAAGGCCAAAGGCGAAGGAATCCCCTCAGAACGAGCGAACAAAAAGAGCCGATCCGGTTCTTATTCCGACACGTCAAAAATTTTCTTCTTCGCACTCCAGTAGAAGTCGAAAACCTAAAAAGGTAGAATAACCGACAAACCTTCCCCTTTTTCTTTTTAGGAGATTCCCAAAGATGCTCGTAACAACCACAGAACTGTTTCGGCACGCTTATGGTAAATACGCCGTCGGCGCCTACAACATCAATAATCTCGAACAAGCCGTGGGGCTGTTTCGCGGCAATCTGGGCAAACGCGATAAGAACGACGAACCAGTCGATCCCAAAACGGCTGCCCCGTTCATCCTGCAAATCTCCCGCGGCGCCCGAAGCTATACGGATAAGCGCTTCCTGGAAGCCATCATCCGCACCGCCGACGAAGTCTTCCCCGATTCGATCTTTGCGGTGCATCTGGACCACGGGACCGAAGAAGTCTGCTACGACGCCATCGACAGCGGATTCTATACCTCGGTGATGATCGACGCTTCGGAGCATCCCTTTGAAGAGAATGTGGCCATCACCCGACGGGTGGTCGAACGGGCGCACGCCAAGGGAGTGGTGGTCGAAGCGGAACTGGGCCAATTGGGCGGCGTGGAAGAGGATGTCGTAGGCAGCGTCCGGCTAACGGACCCAGATCAGGCCGCGGAATTTGTCAAGCAAACCGGCTGTGATTCCTTGGCCGTGGCGATCGGCACCTCGCACGGCGCCTATAAGTTCGCCGGAAGCCAAGGCGTCCGGTTGGACGTGCTCGAAAAGATTCAAAAGAAGCTGCCGAAAGGCTACCCGTTGGTCATGCACGGTTCTAGCAGCGTACCGGCCGAGTGGGTTCAACGGATCAATGCGGCCGGCGGGCAGATCAAAGGTTCCAGCGGCGTTCCGGAAGAAGATTATCTAAAGGCCGCCAAGCTCGGCGTCTGCAAGATCAACATCGACACGGACGGTCGGTTGGTCTGGTGCGCGATCTATCGGGAAACGTTCCGGGACAAACCCGCGGATTTCGATCCTCGAACGCCTGGCAAAGTGTTCATGAAAGAATACGCCAGCTATATCATCCACAAAAACCAGGTGCTCGGCGCGGCCGGCCAACTGGACGCCGTCCGTCAGTTTATCGCCAAGAAAAAATAAGCGGTAAAAGCGGACATTTCGCCGAGTGGAGCAACCTGTCCTCCCAGCGAACGCTCCCGAACCAGTTTTGCCTCTCCCACGCAGGCGGGAGAAGCGAAAAGGTGGGGACGGCCCGTCCGTGCTCCCAGGATGCTGCTCTATTTCCGGCGGATGGTCAGGACCGCATGGAGACCGTCTTCCAGGAAGGTCAGTTCGGCAGTAAGGCCGGCGAATTCTTTCAGTAGGACGCCCAGGGCGCTATTGGCGGCTGGGGCAGCAGCTTGTCGGGGAGCAGTCGGCGACCCATGCACTGAGCAGACCACCTCTGCCCGATCCGGCAGCAGTTCAAACCGGCCGCCGTCGGGGCAGTAGAAATGTCGGCCATATAGGCGCTGGGCGGTTCGGACCACCTCGTCGGGTTTGGGCGTGGTTTTGCTGGCCGCGGCCAATGCGCGTGCCGCCGACGAAAGCATCGAGAGATTATTCAAGCAGGCACGGCGTCCGCTTTCGGCCCAGCCGAGCTGAAAGTCGGCCAACACCTGCTTCCAGTTCTCCGGCCGGACCCGCACTATGCCATGGGCCACCGGCGCATCCTGGGGGGCTGTCTTTTTGGCCGGATCCGCCTGGGCCGAGGCCAACTCGACCAAGTCCTCCAAAATCTCCGGTTTACTCGCTAAATAGAGCCCACCGCCGATCCGGGCCAGGTAAAGCCGCCATTTGATCGGCCCAATCCCTAGGCTGAAGACCCGCATCGGTGTCTCCGTCCCTTTCAACGGGGTTTTATAGAAATCCGGGGTGGAAATGAACCAGTTTCCCTCGCCATGTGCTCGGGCCGATTGAGCCAACAGCTTGTCCAATTTGTCCAGGAATTCATCCACGATCTGGGCATTCTGGACCGGCAGGGCGATATAGGTCGGTGCGTTCAGAGCACAGGCCAGAAAGGCGACGGGTAAAAACTCTAGCATGTCGTCCGCAGCCATTCTGGTGAGTCCCCGCCATCCAGCCTCCCCCAGCAACAACCCGAATGCCTCCATCGTGTTGAAATCGAACATCGGCTGGGCGTCGTACATGTGCAGGCTGATCTGGTTGCCCAAACCGTCCATCAAAAACCGCCGTACCTCTTCTGCCGTAATCGGCGAAGGGTTTCCCCGGCCAGACCGCGGAAATCCCAAAATCTCTTGAAGCATTCGAGGCAGAGCATTCCCTTTTACCTCGTCAAAGATTTTTTTGTTCACTTGGAAGGCAATGCTAAAGATGGTTCGCTTCGGCAGGGGGAGCGGTTCCAGGGATTCTGGTTCTCCGCCCAGCAGTCTAGCCAGCCCTGTGTAGATCGAATTGTCAATCAGCGGCAGGATCAGCGTTTCCAGCCGATATTGGGTTTTATCCACTTTAATGCGGAGCACGATCGGATCGAAATATAGCCGCCAGTAGTTATCGTATTCATCGACGAAGCGTTCATACAGCTCGGCCTCTTGCTTGGTAACCCGCTCTAGGGGGATATCCAGGCAAGGGACCATTTCCAGGGCGTGTCCGTGATGGGAACAGACGCCGGTCAGGCCGTCGGGCGCCAACGAATACGTGCCGCCGCAAGGGCAACAGAAGATTTGGTGCTCTCCGGTGCGGGTGTCCATCGTGGCCCGTGGACTGGTAAAACCAGCCGGTGCACAGCCGCCATCCACCAAATCCTGAAGCGCCCCCGGCTTTTTGCCGTATTGAGTCTGATACAACATGGCGGCATGGCCGATCATGCGCAGATGATTGTAGCAGATCATACGCCGGGCTTCGGTCAGCCTGATCTGGGGGCCGATCATCCGCCGGATAAATGGATCCGGCAGATACACAAAGCCATCTTCCCTAGCATCGCCGCGTGGCATGAGGGTCCGGATATACTTAAACTCTGCTGTTTCGCCCAGGCGCTGTATCTGCGGATCGCCGGCAATGGCCCGGAGCACCCGCTCCAAAGCCGCCTTAGAGTTGGTGCGCACGTGCAAGTTGAGTTTCGGATAGGCGGAGAAGACGTGGATGGCCCGATCGGGCGTGGTAATACTGGCATATTCGACGCCTTGGACCTGACCGGTGCTGCGAACCGCATCGGGCCGACTCTTTTCCGCCGCTTTCAAAAATGCGTCCATCCGCGAGCGGAAGACCTCCGGCTGTTTGAGCAAAAACAGCAGGGTAATATCGGTCCCTTCGCGGAAGTAGAGGTCGTTGCCGGTAATGGCCGCTTGTTCAACTACCATATCGTAAAAGGGCCTGGTCAGAGGATCGGTCTGGACGGCGAGTTGCTGTTGGATGCGCTGCCGGCTTCGTTGAGACTGGGCCGCCTTGACCGCCTGGACAAACACATGGTCCCCCAGCCGGTCCAAGGCATCCAATACCTCCAGCATTTTGCTGAGCGAAGAAAACTCCACCAAGTATTGGTCCGCCGGCACACAAAGCGAAAGCTCTGATACATCCGGCTTTTTTCCCAAGGCCAGTTGCTGGGCGAGCATCTTTTCCCAGGGATGGCTTTTTACTTCCGAACGGTGGATTTCGCTAATAGGCACCTGGTTTTCTGCCGGATTGGCCAGTTTGGCCGGGTCGAAAACCAGTCTGCCCTCTAAGGCGTCCAGTTGAAGGCTTTCCTGGATGGCATGGGCGGCGCTAAACAGGGCCAACAAATCCACCTGCCGCTGAGGCCCCCTTCGGCTAGGCACAATCTCCCACCAATCGACTCGTTCACCTCCCTGCCGGGCCAATTGCCAGACCACATACTGCAAATAGACATCCCCAGGATTGAGCCGGAGTTGTTCGTAGGCTTCCTCATAGGTCCAGGCCCAACTAGAACGACGAACGGACTCAGACCCCTTGGGTTCGTCCGTCTGGCCCACCATTTCCCCAAACCAAAGCATTAGTACATTAGCCAACAAAAATCCACCTATCCAAAATCGCACTCGCTTCATTGGACCAGCCTCCTTCGATTTCAAGATGCGGAAAACCAGCTCAAAACCAACCTTCCGAATAAACCATCCTATCCGCTTTGCACAAAAGAGGATCGCCGTGGTACTTCAAGAGTAATGAGACGTTGCATTCCAAAAGGCGGCGGTTTCCGTCGCAGGTAGGGAGCTTGATGAATATTTTTAGCTTCATAGCTTTAGAAAAAACGTCTCCTAGAAGACAATACTCTGTTTGGGCCGTTTGTCAATCCGGGGGCGTCTGAGTTAGAGCCGGTTGTGTTGTCGCCTCCGACCTGCAACCGCTTACAATAGCGTCATGACTAGCTTCAAGCTATAGTGGTTGAAGTCCCACCCCGTACCGGCTCTCTGAGTTATCCCCAGTTTTTGGCTTCTTTGAGGAGGGCCTTTGGCAGAGCATCAATTGCTTGTATTGCTGACAGTTACAATCACTGGAACATCTTTCGTCCGATGAAAAGCACTCCCCAGGCCTTCTTGTGGTTGGTGCTACTCCACATCCCTCTGAAACGACTTGAGGCTCGTTAGGCCTTCCCGAAATCAATAGG
>JAKPGL010000054.1 GCA_029550925.1 Planctomycetota bacterium | reverse complement strand
CCGTGGAAGAACTGGATTCCTGCTTGCTCGGGAATGCCAATGACTAAGGTGCTTCATTCGGCAGAAGGGGTTACGGAAATGGCTTTACAAGGCGTCTTCGGGGAATAAAATAGAAGATATAGCTTGAAGAATTAAACTAGAGGGCTTTCCTTCGACTTTCCGCCGTGCGTGGAGAGTCCGAAGCACGATTGTCGGCCCTGGAGGAACGTCGTTTCCACGCCTACCTTGCAGATTCCCCGTAGAGGTATCGGGCGTCAAAAACCGATTGCCCGTAGCGTTTTTTTCCCTCCTTCCTTCGTTTGCCGGATGGTTTTTTTGGGGGGACTTTCCGGCATGGTTTTGGTTTTTCGATGGACGTTTCTTCGCGTGCGAAGTGGCTGGTGTTGATTTTTTCGGTGGGGTTGACGGCCCTGCTTTTGGGCGCTCTGGCCGGAGGGGGTGTGGTTTTTCGCACCTTTACGGCGGAGATGGAGAATCCGGATTTTCTTCGGCAGCGGCTTAAGCAGTTGGAGCCGCCTTCGGGACCTGCCCAAGCCAAGGCCGCTTTGGTTCGGGTGGGCCGAGCCGTCCAAAAACCGGTTCAGCCCAACCGTACTCTTGTCGGCCGATTGGTCGAGGTTCGCCGGGTGGTGGCTTCGAGTGAAGTGAGCGGCAAAATTGTGGAGTTTCCGCTGGAGGAGGGCGATCTGGTCGAAGCGGGCAAGACCGTCTTGGCCCGGATCGACGACATCTGGGCTCGCCTGGCCCTGGAGCAACAGCAGGCCGAATGGGTTGCCGCCGCCGCCGAATTGGAATACCAAAAGGGCGAACTCCGCCGGTTGGAAGAACTTTTCAAGGCCGCCGCCGTTACCGAAAGCGAACTGCATCAAAAACAGACCCAAATTGCCCAACTGGAAGCCAAACTCCAACAGATCCAGGCCGCCATGGCCCAGGAACAGGAGCGGCAGAAACGCTCCGTTGTCTATGCGCCGTTTGACGGGGTGGTAACGGCCAAACAGGCCGAATTGGGCCAATACGTGCAGCCCGGTTCGCCGCTGGTGGAGATCATTTCCCGCGGCCAGATCGACGCCCAATTGATGGTCCCCGAATCGGCCGTCAATCACCTCCGGTTAGGCCAGACGATTTCCATTGGGGTCGATCCGCTCGGTGAGGAAGCGGTGGGCAAGGTGGTTTCCATTACGCCGTTTGGGCCGACGGCTTCGCGCACCTTTCCGGTTCGCGTGCGGATTGAGGATCCGAGCGGTCGGCTGAAAGTGGGCATGAGTATTACCGCCCGGATTCCTACCGGACCGGAAAAGCTAGCCTTGGTGGTTCCCAAGGACGCCGTCTTGGAAAAACCGGACGAAGCCGTCGTCTGGGTCGTTACGCCGGACCAGTCGGCCAGCCAGACCGGGGAGGCGCGACCTGCGCCGGTTACCATCGACGTCCGCCTGCCGACCGAATATGCGGTTACGGTGCAAACCGCCCAAGGCGCCGAGCTTTTGAAGCCGGGGGCGCAGGTGGTCATTGAGGGCGGCGAACGGCTCATGCCTGGCCAAAAGGTGCAGATTATCCCCTAGCAGGTCGGTCTCCCAGAAGGAAAACGTTTGTCATGGACATCATCCGGTTTTCCATTCAGAACCCGGTCAAGGTTACCGTGGGGGTGATTTTGATCGTGCTGTTTGGGGTTCTGGCCCTGGTGGAGATTCCGGTGCAACTAACGCCGGATGTGGAGCGGCCCGTGATTACGGTAAGCACTCTCTGGCCCGGTCGCAGCCCGGAAGAGATCGAGCAGACGATTCTGGTAGAACAGGAGGAAAAGCTCAAGAGCGTCCAGGGTCTGTACAAGATGTATTCCACGGCGGAGTTGGGCCGGGGAATGATCACGCTGGAGTTTCAGGTGGGCTACGACATTTCCCGGGCGCTTCAGGACGTGAGCAACCAGATTCAGGAGGTTCGTTCTTACCCGCAGGATGCGGAGAAGCCGATCATTCGGGCTTCGGACACCGCCAGCGACGATGCGGTGGCCTATTGCCTGATCCAGGCCGACGCCCCAACCTTCGACGTGGCGGAATTTTACGACTACGCGGAACGGACGGTCAAACCGGCCTTGGAACGGATTCCCGGCATTTCTGAAGTGAACATTTTTGGCGGTCGGGAGCATCAGGTCCAGGTGCGGTTTGATCCGGTGGCGTTGGCCCAACGGGGGATCAGCCCGGCGGAATTGCAGGCCGCCTTGCAGGCCGACAATATCAACGAATCCGCCGGCGACCTGGCCCATGGTCGGCTGGATGTGCGGTTTCGGGTGATCGGCCAGTACGACAGTTTGGAACCCATCCGCCGCACCGTCATCAAATACGACCAGCGCGGCGCCCCGATCCGGGTGGAAGACGTGGCTAAGGTAACCTTGGTGCTGGAAAAGCGGGTCTATTTCAACCAGTGCAAAGGTCGGCCTTCGATGAGCCTGTTCATCAAACGGGAAATCGGGGCCAACGTGCTGGACGTGATGAAACAGGTCCGACGGACCTTGGAGGAATTGAACGGGCCGGGCGGTCCCTTGCAGACCTTCAAACACGATCGGTATAAAATCCGCCTCCGACTGGCCGCCGATGATACCTACTATATCTATCAGGCGTTGGGACTGGTGCGGGACAATCTCCTGGTGGGCAGCTTATTGGCGATCGGGGTGTTGTGGCTATTTCTTCGGAGTTTTCGGCCCACCGCCATTATTGCGTTGGCGATTCCGATTTCGGTGGTCGGGACTTTTGTTATCGTGGCCGGCTGCGGACGGAACCTGAACATCGTCTCTTTGGCCGGGTTGGCGTTTGCCACCGGCATGGTGGTCGATAATGCGATTGTGGTCCTGGAGAACATCGACCGGCACATGGCGATGCACGAGTCGGCCTCCCTGGCCGCCTATCGGGGCGCCAAAGAGGTTTGGGGCGCCATCCTGGCTTCGACGCTTACCACCGTGGCTGTGTTCGGACCGGTCCTAACGATCCGGGAAGAAACCGGACAATTGTTCTACGATCTAGCGCTAGCGATCACGGCGGCCGTGTTGCTTTCGCTGGTGGTTTCGGTTACGGTGATTCCGCCGGCGGCGGCAAAGTTCATTCACTATCGCCCGCAGCGAAGCGGGTTGGTTCGGGTCTTTTCGAGTCTTTTCGGTCTGGCGCCGCTGTTGCAGGCGTTGACCAATGGATTCGCTCGGCTGGTTTATCTGATGTGTTGGCCGAGTTGGGCGGGCGCCTGGCTCCGCGTGTTGGTGATCGCATTGTTCACGGTAGGTTCCGTCGTCTTGAGTTGGATGTGGATGTTGCCGGCCAGTTATCTGCCGGAAGGAAACAAAAACTTTATCTTCGGAATGATGTTCAATCCGCCCAGTTATTCGGTGGAGCAGAACAGCCAGATCGGCCGGCGGCTGGAAAAGGCCCTTCGCCCTTACTGGGAGGCCCGCACCAGCGAAGAAGCCGCCGCCCTAGGACCGCTTGTCGATCCGCAAACCGGGCAGACGATCTCCAACGTGCCGCCGATCGACGAATACTTTTTTGTGGTGGCGCGAGGTCGGCTTTTCATGATCGCCACCAGTAAGGACCCGGAAAATGTCCGACCGTTGAAAGCGGTGCTGGCCAACGCCATGAATAAAATCCCCGGCACGTACGGCATGGCCAGCCAGCGGTCGATCTTTGGCCGAAACGTCGGCTCCTCCAATTCGGTGGAAGTCGAGGTGGTGGGGGTGAACCTGGATCGGCTGAAAGCAAGCGCCGCTTACTTGCAACAGAAATTTTTCCAAGCGTTTTCCCGGTTTGCCGTCCGAAGCGATCCCTTGACCTTCAACGAAGCTGGGCCGGAACGACAAATCTATATCGACCAAATCCGGGCCAAAGAACTGGGGTTGAACGTCCAATCCTTGGCCGTCGCCGCCCGCAGCATGATCGACGGCGCCAAAGCAGGCGAGTTCAACTTCGAGGGAGAAAATATCGACCTGCTCATCATCCGCGATCCGGATCTGCCGCTGAGTCCTGACCAGTGGGCGGAACTGCCCCTGGCGGTGCGAGAAGAAACCGGACGAACCGTTACCGTACCCCTCGGAGAACTGGTCCAGTGGAAACCGGCCGAGGCGTCGCAGTCGATCCGCCGGGTCGAACAGCAACGGGCCATCACGTTTACCGTCCAACCGCCCCCCGAAATGGCCCTCGAAGAGGCCGAGGCCCTCATCGCCGATCTGGTAGCTCAATCGCGAGCCGAAGGCGGCGTCAGCTCCGATGTCCAGGTCCGCATGGCCGGCAACGCCGATAAACTGACCCAAGTCCGCCGCGCCCTTTTGGGCCAATGGACCGGCTGGAATTGGGACTCCGTGTTGAGCGTCGGTCTGAGCCGATTCTTCCTCGCCCTGCTGATCACCTATCTCCTGATGGCCGCCTTGTTCGAAAGTTTCGTGTATCCTTTTGTCATTATGTTCAGTGTGCCGTTGGCGATGGTGGGCGGCTTTGTGGGGCTCCGCTTGGTTCGCCTGTTGGACCCCACCCAACAACTGGATACTGTCACCATGCTCGGCTTTGTGATCCTGATCGGCATTGTGGTCAACAACGCCATTCTGCTGGTGCATCAGGCGTTGAATTTCATGCGCGGCGTGGGCGAAAGCGAAGAAGATGTGCGAGAACCTCTGCCGCCGCGGGAAGCCATCCGCGAATCGGTGCGCACGCGGATTCGGCCGATCTTCATGACAGCGACGACCACCGTTTTCGGCATGACGCCGCTGGTCGTTGCGCCGGGAGCGGGCAGTGAATTGTATCGAGGGCTGGGGGCTGTGGTGGTGGGTGGATTGGCCTGTTCGACTATCTTCACGTTGCTGGTCGTCCCGCTGCTTTTCAGCCTGGTGCTGGACACCCAGACGATTCTTCGTTGGCTGGCCGAGCGGCTCCGTCTCCGCCCCGTCGCTGCGCCGGTTGCTGCGCCTTCTTCAGCGCTCCTCTTGTCGAAACCGACGGACTTGGGCCCCCTTGTGCCGGTGCTTTCGGAAACCGCCGGCGGAGGCAATGGACCGGAGTGCTCGGCTTCTGAACAGCCGGCGGCAGAACCGGGGCCGCGTCGGTCTTGTACTTCTCGCGAACCCGAACTTACCCCCTAATCCTACCCCGCCGCCGTCCGACGGAATGGCGAAACTGCCGGAAGCAATCGGCGTCTCTCGTCATTCGCCCCGGCGCCGTCCGACGGATAATTCCCTTGGCTACTTACTCGAGCTTTTCTAGCCCGGCGATGGGGATATGGCCAGCCGCCCCGGTCAACCGACGTTTGGGCAAAAACCGTGGCTCCACGCTCAGGAACACGCCCGTATCTCCCCGAATGGCGTCCACCCGCACTCCTAGATTTACGATTAAGGATTCGCCGATCCGAGTTACCGAGACGCTTTGGCCGATGTTCTCGCCCGTCAGATCGATCGAGGCGCCTACCGTGCCGATCCACTTCGGACTCATCTGATACGAGAACGAGGCCTGCAACACCTGGCTTCGGAACGGCCCTTCCAAAAGGTTCAGGCCCAGATAGAGTTGGCCGCGGGGAGGACGGTCCAAATATCCGCCGATCGTGATTAGTTGCGTCCCATCATGGAAGAAATCGAACAGTCCTGTGGAAACCAGGGTGAATCGGTCCCCGATGAACCACCGATACGTGTAATCCAACAGACCCGCCGCCGTACCGAAGTTGTCCCGGTCCGCATTGGGGAAAATGGTCAGATTGGTATCCAACGTCATCCAGTCCACGATCCGCCGCTGGTCCGGCAGGCCGCGCTTGGTCTGCAACCGATGGTTCATTCCCAGGCGTAAGGCCATCAGGTCGTCGGCCGTTTCGACCGGCGACGTTACCCAACCGGCCAGTCCTGTGCGCAGCGCATAGAATCGTTCGTCGAACGGCAGTGGAATGGTTGCCACGGTTCCGGCAGGGACTCCAAAGGTGCGCACCGCAAATCGCCGCCGCAATGCCTCGATGCCGTCGTCGTCCAGAGGGTCGTACAAAGGCAGCATGGTCATATCGCGGTTGGCCTCGGCAAAGGCGAACTCGGCGTCGAACGTTACTTTGTGGGCTAGGCCGTGGACATTCCACAAGGGGCTTTCCACCTCTGGAAAGGTCCGCCAGAAAGGGACGCTGGCCCGCGCACCTACCTGATAGTAAAGCCGCTGTAAGTCATCGCCGGTGCGGTCTTCGCCCCAATGGGCCGCCTCGCCCAGGGCGTACGGCACCACCTTGACCGGACCCAGTTGCAACGGCCAGTCGATCTCCTGTCGGGTAAATACGCGTTCGCCGTCCACTTTCAGGGGTTCGCCCGGGGCGCCGGGCGGTGCGGGCGATTCCCACGGCAAATAGGTAAACAGAGCCGCCTCCTTCGGCGAGGTAGGCGCCGCCCCGGTCCGAAACCGCCCATACCCAACGCCCGAATGGGCAAACCACGTGAGACCCTCGGCCACCCGCTGGCCCAAAATAAAATGATCCGCCCTCGGCAGCCATTCCGTCTGCGTCAAAAAGTCGTTCAGCCGAACATCCGCCGACACGCTCCAAGAGATATGGTCGCGGGCCTGACTCAATTGGACCCCGGTGGTGAAATCCTTGAACGTCTCCCATTCGTTTCGGTAGTATTCTTCCAGGAAGTTGCGGTCGCTGATCCAATTCACTTCGCCCGAAAGCAGATAGTCGCCGGCGATCTGCTGCCGATGTTTCCAGAACAGACGATAGCGATATTCCGATTCTGGCGGGACCCAGCCCCGGCCCGCCAACAGGTCTTCGCCGTGATCTTTCACCCCCCAGTAATCCACCAGTCCCGATACCGGCCCGGCAATGCCGAAGAAATTGTTTCGTTGATAATTGAATGTCGTACCGTGGCCTAATCCCCGCTTATCCAGATAATCGACGCTGGCGTCCCAACGAGTCCCTTCCGGCGGCCGACGCACGCCAAAGATTTGGTACGCATTCCAGTCGCTTAGTATCTGATTGCCGAACGACTTGTCATATTTATACCGCACCCGGCGGATGTACATGGTTGGTTCGCTCACATCGGCGGCCATCCAAGGCCAATACAGGATCGGCGCTTCTTCCAGGAAGAGGAAATTATGTCGGCTTGTGAAATTTTGCTCGTGTTCCAGGATCGGTTCCCCTGTCTGCGGATCCACCTGCACCTGGCCGGTCCACGGATCGACCTGGGGCGATTGGACATCCTCAAAAGAAACCTCCTTGGCCTCCAAGCGATACCGAGGCGTACCCAACCGACTGGACGTTACAAACGCATCCTGGGCGTAAAATCGGCCGGGTCCGGTCTGCTGCAAGACCTCGGCCCGAAGGCGTAGGAGGCCCTCATACTTTGGCGCCGGGGTAAGCACCTCCGCCCCCAAAATGGTTCCCGAATGCCGACGCACATCGTAATAAAGCCGATCGGCCCAAATGACCCGCTGCCCTTGCCGGAATTCCACGTTCCCTTCCATGTAGATTTCCAGCGGCGTTTCCGTATCCTGCATCGCCTCGCCGGTCAGTCCCGGTTCTTGATCGGCCCGCGTCCAAATGACCATTCGGTCCGCCGAGATGTCCAGCGTACCCCATTGGCCTGCTTCGTCGATGACGATGTTCACCCCGCCGTCGATGACAGCCACGCCCTGGTTCGTTTGCGGATTGGGAAACCATTGGGCCCGAATCCGCACATCACTGCGGGAAAAGACGCGGATGCGGCGGGTTCGGCTCGGAGCGGCCAAAGCCGGTTGGGCTTCCGCCGGTCTGGCCGTCTGCTGCACCAGCGGCATCTGCCCCTCTTCTGGCGGCGTTTGCCCCTGGAGGTTGGTTCCAGCAGGCGCCCCGAGTCTTGGTCCCCCCATCAGCCCCCCGGTGTTTTCCCCAAAAGCGGACGGAAGGTTGGACCCCTGCCGGAGTGTGTCCGGTTCGTTGTAGGAAACCGGATTGGTCTGGGAAGGACGCGAAATCCATCCGGCGGTTTGCCGGGTCTGGTTCCATTCCTCCTGCCGACGGGCCAAAGCACGATGGTACCAAGGAGGTTTTTCCGGAGGCTCGGCCAACAGTTGCCGAACCTGGACTTCGGGCGCCTGGTCGCTCACCCAGCGACTGAGCCAGGTTTGGTCGGCCCACCGGGCATGCCCATTAGGTCCTTGGGTTTCCCCTTCCACTTGGCCTTCCAGGTAGGCAATGAGCTTGGCCCGACCTTGTTCAGCGGCCGATTGAGGAGAAAGCCAGAGTACCGCTCGGTCGGAGCGGACCCGGCCCGGCCCTTGAATGATCTGGACGTTGCCTTCTAGACACCAGACTTCGTAGGAACCTTCGATCCACCGAGCACCCCGCTCCGCAGAAATTCGCACCGGCAGTGTGCTGGGAATCGGAGGTATTTCCACCGAGGCTTGCCAACGCGATTGGGCGTAAGCCCAGGAAGCCGGCCCGGACAGAAGATGCAGGAAAAGGCTTCCAAGGAAGACCAACCCCCAAAAAGTACTGCCAAGATGCCCTCTTTTATGGGAGAATTCGGCGGTGATTGCTCTTCCGTCGGCGGTGGGCTGGGAACGATAGGGTCTCGAAAGGAGAGCGGAGGTTCGGCGCAAAATCCGATCGGCCCGGCCAAAAGCCGGCGATTGACGATCGTTGCTTTCTCGACCAACCAGACCGGTTCGCAAGAGGCGTCCTTGCCAAGCCGCGCAAGCAACCCTGCCCACGCAAAATAGATAACCCAAAAATCTTCAAGCACTTATAACGGAAAATGGCGTTCCCGCCGCAGCGGGCGATTATAAAAAGAAGCTCCCGGAGAATCAAGGTAAGTTCTCTGCCGACAACCGGAAGCTAACCCATTGCAATATAAGAGGTTAGAAAGATCACGTCCTGCCGGCGGATTCCTCCGTCCGAGGGCTACCGGAGCATCAGGATCGAAGACCCCGCTGTTTTTGAAAATAATTTCTGGTTAGTCCACAGGCGGCGGCCAGCGCCAAACCGGCCGTCAGAGGGGATCGCATCCGCATTTCCGTCCAATAGAAGGTATGAAGAGCGGTCAAAAGTCCTGCCCACAGCAAAGCCAGCAGGAGTATGTTTCGGAGTAGTGGGGAACCTTTTTTTCTTATGTATATGACCCAGATTCCCCAAATTGCCAGCATAAACTCTCCAAGATACCACCCAAAACAGCCAGTAAAAACCAGCCGATCGAGGTAGCTTTCTCCAATCCGAGAAGGGACAATCTGCCACAGTCGGCCCCAACGGAATAACACCGCCCGGCAAAAAATGCCCGGATTTTCTCCAATGGTGCGGATCGCCTCCCGGTAGGCCCACCGATCCGCCGCAAGTTCATCCACAATGGAAGAAGTGGAATCTCTCTCCAAAGGGAACGGTTTCTTCCCAAAAGGGGTATCTTCTCCGGCATTGTTTGGGGAAGGGCGGATCGGCTTTCGTAGGAATCGCTCTTCGACCGTCTGATGCCATGCTTGGTGGAAGCCGGCCGGGTTCCAATCGGCCAGGGTGCCTCCTTGCCGAAGGTGCTCTTAAAGCCACTGGTTATTGGCCAGGAGCATGGTATAGCCGCCGTGGGTGGTGGTGAGGATCGGCTGGCCGAACTGGATCCTATTTCGGACCGGCCAGGGCGCAAGCACCATCCCAGCCGCCGCTCCATAGGCAGCTAAGGAAGTCCATCCAGCCGAACGAAACAGCAGCATCCCAGCCGCCGCAAAGCCCACCAGGAGCCATTCGGGCCGACAGAGCACACCTATCCCCAGAATCGCTCCTAACAGACCGGCCCGCCAAGCGGTAGGTCGGCGAAGGTATCGGCCCCACAGATTCCATGCGGCTGTTGCCAGCAGGGCGGCCAAGGTTTCGGTCATTACCTGGGTGCTTGCCCGGACCAACAGGGGGTCCCCTGCGACAAGTCCTGCTACCATCCACTGCTGCCAGCGGCGGAGTCGGCCCATTCGAGCCAAATTCCACGCCAACCAAACAGTCGCCGTTCCCAGGGCCAGATGCACTAAGCCGAGCACCCATCGGGCCGACGATCCAAACACCGCACAGCCAGCCAAAATCAACGGATAAAGGGGCGGTCGGACCGCAGTCGGATAAGGTCCATGCCCCAGCACTCCATGCCGAACCAGGTTTTCGCCGACCGCTCGGTAGCCGTCCGGGTCTGCTTCCAAGGCGTCAGGCGTCAGAAACAAGACAACCGCCCGCAGCGCTACCGCCGCACCAACCACCGCCAATCCTTCTAGCCAACGACGAGAACCGTTGGAGAATTGCTTCACTCGAGGGTTTCCTGGCTACTGCTGGAGGGCATAGAGGACTACGTTGATGGCAATTCGGGCGGCGTCGTCTCGGCTGTAGCCGCGGCATTCCAAAGAGTCATGTTTCTCCAGGGCGCAACTCAGGTCGTAGGGCGAAAACAGCACCACCCAACGGCCGTCGATTTTGATCCCTTCGAAGGAGGGCGGTCCTTGTCGGATGGCTGCCTGGAGTTTGCCGCCCGGGGCCGTCGGCTGGGGGTCTCGGCGGGAGACCGTCTTCAGATCAAATCCGCCAAAAGAGGGCGTCCATACCGGGTCGTTGGGCGGCACCCGTTCCAGGGGCGTTTTCGGGAAGATTTGGGCCATTTCTTGTCGGAAGGCGTCGGTAAACGCCTGACTACCGCAGATGGCGTTGGCAAATAGGGTGCCGCCGCGGTTCAGAAACGTCCGCAGTTGCTCTCGTTCCGCCGGAGTGAACCGAAACGCATTTCGTCCGTGCATGAACAGCAGATGATAGTCGAACAGGGCCTCATCCGTAAGCGACAGTTCGACCGGATTCGCGGGGACCCGAAGTTTGACTTCCTGTTGGAGGACCTCGAGCAGCGTGCGCAGGGCGCGCGGAGCCGCCGTGCAACCGCCCGGGTGGCGTAGGCTGGCAATGGCCAATCGTCCACGTATCAGGGCGTCGGTTGTTCGGCTCAGTTCTGGCCGCCGCAGATAGTATTCCTTCGGTTTCAATTCCCGGTTGGTGGCATAGGCCAGGACGTTGATACCGATCGAGAGAGCGGCGTTGATCTGCTGCTCGACGGCGGCGGGCAAGTTGCTCGGTCGATTCGGTTGGGACAACTCCCACAAACACGAAAGCGAAGGCCCCGGTCCTTCGGCCGGATGCGGCGGGAAATAGACGAGGCTGGTTCGGCAGCCGAACTCTATGCCCAAAATCGGCCGATGGTATTTCATATCGACCGATTCCTCGGCCCGCCAGATGGGATGTTCCGGCGGCAAGAGCCGAAGCCGATATT
Organism: Planctomycetota bacterium; assembly: GCA_029550925.1. GTDB lineage: Bacteria > Planctomycetota > Planctomycetia > Pirellulales > Thermoguttaceae > JANXAQ01. Next base: position 1,875 of record JAKPGL010000054.1, on the reverse strand, counting down.
CCGGCTCCGGGAAAATACGTTCCACCAAGGCGCGGAATCCTTGGTCGAACTCTTGGCCGGTGCAATTGGCCTCGGCCCAAAGAAAACCGCCTCGTTCCAGATAAGCCCGGAGTTTGTCGGCCAACTTTTGCAGGGCATCCTCCGACGCAGGCCGGGGGTCCAAACTGCCGCTCATAAAAAGCACCGGGCACTGCAACAGGTCTTCGACCGAGGCGGCCCGGATATCGACGCTCTGCCAGGTCAAATCCAGGCCCCACCGAGGTTCCACATACCGGGTCAGCTTAGCCGCATCGTTCGGATGGCGATTCCAATCCTGATCCGAACGGTGCTGAACCTTGGCCAGCAGCGTGGGCCGACGTCCTTTGGATAAAAATAGCAAGGCCAAACTGGTGGCGATCTGCGGATCATTTTCCGCATGGCCGATGCCCCGCCAGAATCCGGACAAAGCGTCCGGGCCGTTCACCAGCACCAATTGTTGACATCCTTCCCGATACCAATCATGCTGGCCGAAAAACCGCCGACCCGTCATGCGCCCCACCCGTTCCAAGCCGTAAAGATAATAGAAAAGCCATTGCCGAGAACCAGGATTATGGCTCACCGCAAAGACGTTCGACTGGCTCAGCCAGGACAACCCCCGGTGCACAGCGTCGCTGCCTGGCTCGGCCGACTGGCAACAGGAGATTCGGCCGGTGGCGGGATCATAGGCCACGTTCGGCTGGGCCAGCACTTCATTGCAGATTACCAGACTGGCAATGCCCGCACACGTCATGCTGCCGGTACCCGGCACCCCCTTGTAGTAGCCCCAGGAACCGTCTGGATTTTGGCAATCTTCCCAATAGGCCTTGGCCAAACGCCAATTCCGTTCCGGAAACCGGGCGCCAACCCGCTCGGCTTCGTACAAAGCGAGCAAAGCAAACTGAGTATTCGAATTGTCCCCTTCGCCCAGACCTGCTCGATAGCCCCAAGAACCTTTCCGAGGACCGTCCTGCTTTTGAATCCGAAGCAACGTGGCCACATTGTCTCGGATCAGCGGCAGGTCCCGCGTCGGCTCGGCTTGGCAAAGGACCATCGTCTGTAACGAGAGGGCGTAGGTGGAGTCGATCCGCAGTTTCCGGAGATTGGCCAGGGCTTTTTGGATGGCCGGGTCGGTGGGTTTTACCCCGGCATTCAGCAGGGCTAGGGTACATAGCGAGGTGCGGGCGCCCGGCTGCAAGGGCCAATCGCCCCAGGAACCGTCCGGATTCTGCACGTTTCTAAGATAGTTCACCCCCCGCTGAATCGCCTCCCGAACCATCTCCGGCGTAATCCCTTGGCCGGAGGCCGCCGAACCCGCCCAAAAACACACTCCCCACGCTGCCAGACGCCATACCAGCCGAAACACCGCATTACCCATAAGAAGAAGTTCACGCATCCGAAAAATTCCTCTCCCGCAGGAACCTGATGGCAACATATAATCGAATGGCGGCGGGCAGAATGAGCAACAAGCGTACTAAGAGGTGAGGTTTGGTCCCCAGTTATCTTATTCCTAGAACTAGCACAGGAATGTCAATATCGGCCACCCCTCGCTGTTCCAAATCCCAAACAAACTGTTCAAAATAGGAAACACCGGTGGACATCTCTTCTGCAAAGAGTTTTACTGGCACAATTTCAATTCCTACGTCGATCACTCCCAATTTGTGAAAAATAGTCATCTTTGCACAGACGTTGTAAACCATAAAAGCATACTTGCCAAATTGGACCTCGACTCCAAGTCGGTTTTTGACGAAATCCATTTCGCGAAAAGCGCCTTTTGACGGAGGCTTGGGGGTAAAGCCGGGCGTATAGTATTTATCCGAGTACTCGCATGGCACTTTGTATTTTTCCCAACCACGTGAG
>JAKPGL010000018.1 GCA_029550925.1 Planctomycetota bacterium | reverse complement strand
CGCACACCCTCTGGCTGGACTTTACCACCGGGAATGCCCCCCCGGTAAACCCACCGGATAGCTCGGCGCACTCCTCGGAACCCATTGGGCCGAATCCGCCATCGAAACCAAGCGGGCCGGAGTGGTCCTCCCCACCATCCGAACCGGCAGCCCCCCTCAACCCTGCCCCTCTCCCGCAGAGGGGAGAGGGGAAAGGTTCTCAGCCACCGCCCAACAGCATCGGCCAAGAAGTGCCGAGCGAGACGGTAGATCGACTTTGCTGGGTGCATGACCCGATCCATGTGGTCCTGCCGCCAAAGGTGTGGCAGGCAGCGGGGGTGCTGGGGCATTTTATACCGGCTGGGCATGAAGCGGCCGGTCGGCTAGATGCCGTGCTGACCGAAGCGATCGAGGGACCCAATAGTCTGCTGGCCCGCCGGGAACTGATCGACGAGTACGGCTGGCGGCACTACGGCGACCTGTATGCGGACCACGAAAACACCCACTATCCCGGCCCGAAACCGGTTATCTCTCACTATAACAACCAGTTCGATGTCATTTACGGGGCCATCCTCCAGGAGGCCCGCACGGGCAACCCAGCCTGGCGAGCCGTGTACGATCCCCTGGCCCGGCATGTGATGGATATTGACCTGTATCACACCCAGGAGGACCGCCCGGCCTATAACGGCGGCATGTTTTGGCCGACTGATCACTACAAAACAGCCCATACGGCCACCCATCGCACCTATAGCCGGGCGAACCTGCCAGCAGACGGCAGCCCCTACGGCGGCGGCCCCGGACCAGAACATAACTACGCCACCGGCCTTTTGTACTACTATTACCTTACCGGCAACCGAGACGCCCGAGAGGCGGTCGTGCAACTAGCCGATTGGGTGCTCCAGATGGACGACGGCAGCCAAACGCCCTGGGGCATCCTGGACCCGGGACCAACCGGCCTGGCCAGCGCCACCCGATCCCCGGATTACCACGGTCCGGGTCGAGGAGCGGCCAACTCGATCCAAACGCTGCTAGACGCCTGGCAAGTTACCGGGCAGAGGAAATACCTAACCAAAGCAGAAGAATTGATCCGACGCACCATCCACCCAGCCGACGTGATCGCCGATCGCCGCCTTTTAGACGCTGAAAACAGGTGGTCCTATACGATGTATCTGTCCGCGCTGGCTCGATACCTGGAGGTGAAAATCCAACAGGAAGAATTGGACGCCATGTACCGGTATGCCCAGGCGGCCCTAGTACACTATGCGGCCTGGATGGCCGAACAGGAACGCCCGTATTTGGACCATCCGGAGCAGTTGGAATATGTTACCGAAGCGTGGGCGGTGCAGGAACTGCGAAAGGCAAATGCGATGCGGCAGGCGGCCCACCATGCCGAGGCGCCGCTTCGGCAGCGTCTGTTGCAGCGGGCGGCGGAATTGGCCGACCGGGCCTGGCAGGATTGGGCCAGCTTTCCCACCCGGATGAGCACCCGGGCATTGGCCGTGCTTTTGGTCGAGGGGGTGCGGGATGCGTATTATCGGGCACAGACGCCCTCGTCATCCCCTCGAATTGGGGGGGCAAGGCATTTCGGTTGGCCAGAACCCTTTGTGCCCCAACGAGAGCGGGTCCGAAGGTTGCTGCAGCAGCCTGTGGGGTGGATTCGGCTTGTGTGGGCCTTGGCGAAACCGGCCAATTGGGTACGGTTGATCGAGAAGTTATGGCGGCATCGGAATTAAAAAACCTGCCCTGTAAGGGAGGATAACTGTTGGTCAAAAGGACGTCCAAAAGAGGATCGGCGGCGAAAGATACGAAGAGGAAAGAAAATAGGCAAAAAAGTCAAACTTGGAAAAACTGAAAGGATGGTGGGTTTTTAACCATTCTTTGTCGAATTCCCAGGGAGAAGGGATATAAGGAAAGAAACATGGGTTGTTGGCTACCCCGGCTGGTCGTGCCGGATTTGCGGGTGGAAAGGATCGAAGAGTTTACGGAGGCCCAGTTGCAGGCCCTGGGGGTACGGGCCGTGCTGGTGGATGTGGATTGTACCCTGTGCCGGTACCAACAGGAGGGGATTTCGGAGGAGAAGTCCGAGTGGGTGCGAAAAATCCTCCAGGGGGGGTGGCAAGTGTGTCTGGTATCGAACGGGCGAAGCGGGCGGATCGGTCGGCTGGCCCAACAGCTTGGAGTGCCCTTTGTGGCAGGCGCCCTAAAGCCGTTTTCGTTTGGATGCCGACGGGCGTTGCGTAAACTGGGCCTGGCGCCGCCGGAAGCCGTCATGGTGGGCGACCAATTGTTTGCCGATGTCGTGGCGGCCCGATGGGTCGGGATGAAAAGCGTATTGGTTCGACCCATCCACCCGGAAGATGAACCTTGGTTTACCCGCATGAAACGCCCTTTGGAACGCTGGGTGCTTCGGCAATTGGAAAAGAGAAATTCCCAAGGATAAAAATCTCTGCGAGGGCATCCGATGAATCCGTACATTGCCATCGCCCGACCGGACCATTGGTTTAAGAACGCCTTCATGGTGCTGGGCGTACTATTGGCCTGGTTTTACTGGGCGTATCGGCCCGAGACGGAGGCCACTTTTTCGTTCTGGCGGATTCTTTTGGGGTTGGCGGCTGTTTGTTTGGTGGCTTCGAGCAATTATGTGCTGAACGAAATTCTCGACGCTCCGCACGATCGGCATCATCCGACGAAACGATTTCGCCCCATACCGGCTGGTCAGGTGAACCGAGGGATTGCCTACGCTGAATGGATTCTGTTGGGGGCGGTGGGGCTGGCGATGGCCGCTGGAGTAAATCGGCTGTTTATGCTCTCGGCCTTGCTGCTGTGGGAGATGGGATTGGTCTATAATGTGCCGCCGCTGCGGGCCAAAGAGTGGCCTTACTTGGATGTACTGACCGAATCGGTGAATAATCCGCTTCGGCTTCTTCTGGGATGGTTTACGGTGATCGAGCGCCAGGTACCGCCCTTGTCGCTGGTCGCGGCCTACTGGATGGTGGGCGCCTTTTTCATGGCGAGCAAGCGGTTTGCCGAGTATCGCACCATCGGCAATGCCCAGCAGGCGGGCGACTACCGGGCTTCCTTTCGATACTATACAGAAGATAATCTTTTGATCAGTATGTTTTTTTACGCCACGGCCGCCGCCTTGTTTTTGGGTATTTTCATCATCCGGTACCATTTGGAATTGGTGCTCAGCGTGCCGCTGATTGCCGGTTTTTTCAGTTATTATCTACGGATCACGCTTCGGCCCAATAGTCCGGTGCAGCATCCGGAACGCCTCTATCGAGAATATGGTCTGATGGCGTATTTAGTGTTGTGTGTGGCGGCGTTTGTGGGGCTAATGTGCGTGCGGATCGAGGCGCTCTATCAGATATTCAATATTCCAGGGCCGGAGGCGCCGCCGTTGTGGCAATGGTAGCCGACCGGTCCCATACTGGCTATTGGTGGAATCCCGGACGACTGGGAACCGTGGGCTGACGTAGAGTTTGGCGATGGCTCGTCGAAATCAAAGAGATTCGGAAGGCGCTGGTTGGCGAAACTGGGTGGGGCGATTGTGGCCCTATGGGCTGGCGACCTTGGCGGCGCTAGCGGCCAGTTGGCCAAGCCTTTTGCGCGAAGAGATCGACGGCATCGACGAGGCCCAGAACCTGATGGGCGGCTGGTTTTTTGTAGATTTTTTGCGCGATATGCCTCTGAGCCATCCGCTAGAGTATGGATTTGAATACTATGCCCAGTATCCGGCATTAGGATTTGTATTTTGGCCGCCGCTGTTTCATTTCATCGAAGGGTTGTTTTTCCTAGTTTTGGGGTTCAGTCTGGTAGTGGGCCGGGTGTGTTTGGCCAGTTATGCGGTTGGAGTGGGGAGCGGGCTGACGGCTATTGCTAAACCGCGGATGGGCGCCGGCTGGGCCGGCCTGAGCGCCGGGTTGATCCTGACCACGCCGCTTCTAGCCCGGCTGCAAAACCAGATGCTTCTGGAAATCCCCGCCCTGGCCATGATGATGCTGCTGGTTTGGCTTTATCTGCGGATGATCGAACGGGGCGGTTGGCAGAGTTGGCAAGAGGCGGCCTTGATGGCCCTGGCCGCCGCCGCTGCCCTTTACACCAAACAGACCACCTTCTTCCTGCCGGCGGCGTTGGCGGTCCACATGAGTTTGGTCCATCCGAGCCTCTGGCGAGATTGGCGTAGTTGGTTGGCCGGCGGCTTGACCGTGCTCCTGTGCCTGCCGTTGGCCTGGTTTACCTGGAAATACGGGGCGGCCAATTTGGCCCAATCGGTGGGCAATCTGGGCAATATCTTTGTGGCGGGACACCGGGTAGCACCCCGCTGGAGTTGGGCCGGTTGGACCTATTACCTCCGGATTGCTCCGGAGGTGCTCGGGATCGGGTATTGGCTGGTGGCGGCCGGGGCAGTGATCTACGTGGTCCTCCGCCGAACGTTTTGGGGCCGGAGTCTGCTTTGGCTTGTGATCATCGGTGTGTGGTATCTGGTGTTTTCGTTTTTCGACAACAAACAGCCGCGTTTTGCGGCTCTTGTGCTTCCGTTTATTATTCTTCTGAGCATGGAATGGCTGGTTGAACTCGTCCGCCATAGGCCGGGCTGGCAGAGGTTGGGAGGACTTGCCCTAGCCGTCCTCTTGGTCGCCCAAAGTTTCCGAGCCGTACAACAAACCTATGTAGGTGTTTCGGGCACGGAACCGATTGTGCGTCGGCTTTTGGAAGAAAATGGGCCAGGCAATATCGCCTACTTTGGCCATTATCGACAAATGTTTGTCCCCTTTGTACGAGCCTACGACCTGGATCGGCAAATCTATGTCCTGCAAGGGGACGATATTACGGAAGACGCCGGCAACGTGCTCCAGGCATGTCGGGATTTTCGCGTCCGTTGGCTTTTACTGGATGCCCCTAGAACCGGAAAAGCCTTCGGCTCTGAGTTGGAGGAAACCATTGCCTCGGCTCATGAGTTCCGATTTATCCGGGAGGAGACCTTCGGCACGCCCCATTTCCAGATTCCGCTGATGATTTATGAATATGTCGGCCCCATGGCCGAGCAGATGAAACCCGTACCGCTGCGAAGCGAAACCCTGGGGATTTATTACCGATAGGAGCATAGGGCTGTTGGAAAAGTTCCCGGCCGTCCGCTCCGACGCCCATTAAGACAATGATCACTTGGCTCAAGAAACATCCGCTGCTGACGATTTTGGCTCTGTCGGCCTTGGTGCGTCTTGGGCTGCTCTGGGCCTGGCACACGGAGCCGATCCATCCAGGCGATGAGATGCACTACCACGAGCTGGCCCAAAGTCTAGTCGAAGGCCGAGGGTTTTTCCTGGAAGGCCGACCGTCGGCTATGCGTCCACCGCTTTATCCCTTGGTAGTGGCGGAGTTGTACGCTCTTTTCGGACCGGGCAATTTCCAGGCGGTTCGGGCGTTCCAATTATTCTTAGGCTTGGCTACGGCGGTCGGGGCGTTCGTGCTGGGCCGGATGCTCTATGATCGCCGGGTAGGACTATGGGCTGCGGGACTGGTAGCTTTTTATCCGCCGCTTCTAGGGATGGCCGGTTTCCTTTATACGGAGACGCTCTTTGCCTTCTGGGTGGTCTGGTTGGGGGCGGCCATTGGCTGGGCGTTTCGGCAAGAAAGGCGATGGCCTTGGCTTGCGGTGGGGGTGGTTTTGGCCTTGGCCGCTTTGACCCGCAGTGTACTTTGGCCGTTTGGGCCGGTCTTGGCGCTTTTGGTGCTTCTGTTATGGCGGCAGGTGGGGTGGGCTAAACGGCTGGCAGGCGCCGCTGGGTTGCTGGCCGCTTTTGCCGCAGGAATCGCCCCCTGGTCCTGGCGATGCAGCCAACTGGAACAGACGTTTATTGCCATCGACACCATCGGCGGCCGGAACCTGATGATGGGCAACTACGAATATACACCCCTGGATCGGGCCTGGGACGCCATCTCCGTGGAAGGGGAAAAAGCCTGGTATGCGGTGCTCCGGCGGGAAGATCCGGAGTTTGGTTCTTTGACCCAAGGCCAGCGGGATAAATTGGCCCTCCGCTATGGACTGCGCTATATGCTGGAGCATCCCGGTCAGACGGTGCAACGATGTATCGTGAAGTTCTTTAACTTTTGGCAATTGGATCGGACCGTGGCGGCTGGTTTGGAGCGGGGCTGGTTTGGCGGGCTGAGCCGGCCGGCTGTGTTGGGCTGGACGGCCGTTTTGTGCATCTCCTATGCGGCGGCGATGGTGTTGGCCCTGGCCGGTCTGATCCTCCGGCCGCCAGAAGACCGGCGTACGATGATCGTACTGGTGAGCATGATCGGTTTTGTCTGCCTGGTGCATACGGTGGTGTTTGCCCACAGCCGATACCATCTGCCGCTCGCTCCGCTGGAACTGGTATTTGCCGGGGCGATGCTGGACCGATGGCGCCGCCGGCCCACCATGGCATCTCAGAATCCCTCGGATATCCCATCCATCCCCCAGGCAAAGAAATGGCAATATGCACTGCTTGGGTTGTGCTGGCTGGTGCTGGCGGGCGGTTGGCTTTGGGAAATTGTGATGGTCGATTGGCCAAAGGTGCAGAGAATGCTGGGCGGCTGATTGGGCGAACATGACGGAAACTAAGTCCAAGAACGAAAAGAGCCGGGCGGATCGGCCGACGGTTTGCGAGCTGTTGCACGGGCTGGATATAGGCGGAGCGGAAGTGTTGGCGGCGGATTTGGCCCGGGGGCTGGCCGATCGGTATCGGTTTGTGTTCATTTGTTTAGATAACTTAGGCCCGCTGGCCGAGCAGCTCAAGGCCGACGGGTTTGAAGTGGCCTGTCTAGATCGCCGGCCGGGGATTGATCTGCGGTGTATGTTTCGTTTGGCTCGGCTTCTGCGGCAGTACGAGGTGGATCTGATCCATGCGCATCAATATGCGCCGTTTTTTTATGCGGCCTGTGCACGGGCTTGGCGCCGGGGGCCTCCCATCCTTTTTACCGAGCATGGCCGGTGGTATCCGGACTATCCCCGGCGGCGGCGGATCGTATTTAATCGGCTGATGCTTCGGAGCCGAGATCGGGTAAGCGCCGTGGGCCAGGCTGTTCGGGAGGCATTGGTACAAAACGAGGGCCTACCTCGGCATCGTATCCAGGTGATCTACAATGGAGTAGATGTGGAGCGGTTTACGCCCAGGCCGGAGCGTCGGGCGCCGGTTCGGCAATCGCTGGGCCTGTGCGAAACGGATTTTGTGATCGTGCAGGTGGCCCGGCTGGATTATTTGAAGGACCATGTTACGGCCATTCGGACGATGGGGCGGCTCGTGCGGCAGGTGCCGACGGCTAAATTGCTCCTGGTCGGCGATGGACCAAAACGAGAGGTCATCGAAACGGAAATCCAAGCCCAACATGTGGAAGCGGCGGTCCGTCTGCTGGGGACCAGAGAGGATGTGCCAGAACTGCTTTGGGCGGCAGATGTGTGCCTGCTCAGCAGCCTGAGCGAGGGGATTCCGGTTACCCTGATCGAGGCGATGGCCGCCCAGTTGCCGGTCGTGGCTACCAGGGTAGGCGGCGTGCCGGAGGTGGTTCAGGACGGGCAGACCGGACTGCTGGTTTCGGCGGGCGACGATGCGGGCCTGGCCGACTGCCTGGTTCGGTTGGCCAACCAGCCAGAGCTTCGGCGTCAGTTCGGCCTGGCTGGCCGACGATTAGCGGAACAAATATTTTCACAACCCCTCATGCATCAGCAATATGCCGACTGTTTCCACGAAATGCTCGGTTGACTCGTGTTTGGCCGGTCGGCCAGGACTACTGGTCTTTTCCGACGACTGGGGTCGGCATCCGTCCAGTTGCCAGCATCTAGTGCGCCGATTGCTGGACCGATACCCGGTCTGGTGGGTGAACACCATCGGGATGCGCCGGCCCCGATGGGACCGGGCTACCTGGCAGCGGGCCTGGGAGAAACTGCGAATCTGGTTCGGCGGCGTGCCGGCCGTCCGAAGCGTCTCGGCAAATGCCGCCCCCACAGGCCCCACGGTCCTCAATCCCTGGATGTGGCCGTGGTTTAACCGACCCTGGCACCGCCGAATCAACCGGACGATGCTGGTACGGACCTTGCGACCTCTGTTTCGTCAAGCGTCCGGCCCGGTCGTGGCGGTTACCACGTTGCCGCTGGCGGCCGATCTGATGGGCTGGTTGCCGGCGGCCCGGTGGGTCTATTATTGCGTCGATGATTTCAGCAAGTGGCCTGGCCTGGATCATCAGGCCATTGAAGCTATGGAACAGGAGGTGATCCAGCAGGCGGATGTGCTGATAACGGCCAGTCGCACGTTGCAGGATCGGTTGGCTTCGTTTGGCCGATCGGCCCGACTGCTCACGCATGGGGTGGAGCTAGAGCATTGGCGGCCCGAAACGTCGGCGGCCCCAGAGACCCTTTGGCCGGGGTTAGACCGGCTGGAACGGCCCTGGATCGTGTTTTGGGGCCTGGTGGATCGGCGGATGGATATCGAGTGGCTTGAGCGGTTAGCCGCCGACTTGCCCCGGGGAAGCCTCCTGCTGGTCGGGCCGACCGATAATCCAGATCCTCGTCTGCTGGAACTGGCCAGGGTACATCAGCTAGGCCCGTTGGAGTACAGCCGGTTGCCCCACTTGGCCCAACTGGCCGACGTGCTGATCATGCCCTATGCGGACCTGCCAGTAACCCGGGCCATGCAGCCATTGAAACTGCTAGAATATCTGGCTACGGGCAAACCGGTGGTGGTCCGACGATTGCCTTCGACCCAGGCCTGGTCCGACGCCCTGGACGAGGCGGAAACGGCCGAGGAATTCTCAGCCTTGGTGCGCCGTCGATTGGCCGACGGCCTGCCGCCCGAGCACCGCCAGGCCCGCCGCCGCTTGGAAGCCGAAAGCTGGGACGCAAAAGCCCGCGTGTTTGAACAGTGGATATTCGAGGGGTTACTCCTTCGGGACTCGTAGTACCTCACCGGAGCGGAAACCTGTTTTTAGGAACACCCTAGAGTGCCATTCCCCACAATCCTAAACTGTCATTCCC
>JAKPGL010000005.1 GCA_029550925.1 Planctomycetota bacterium | reverse complement strand
GGAAGCCAATTCCAACACCGCAATACAGGCATACTCCGTCTTGGCCGATACCTTCATGCTCATACCAACTACCTTCTTACCACTGGAAAAGGGAAGCCATCGGGTATCCAATCTCTGGTCCGGGGACCGAGAGGTTCCTTGCGGGAGAAAATGAGCACCTCGAATTGACGCCGAAATGGATTATGCCATACCTGAATCCTCTGGACACACCCTGGTTTCTCTGGGGACCCAAGGCCCGGCCGTTATGGCATTATCCATCCCGGAATCAATGATACAAGTACCTTTTTCTCAAGCCCCCCCGGCAGGGACCGCCTGTCCGATTTTTTGTAACGTCGTTGGATTCGACGTTCTTAGTGCCCAAACATCAATTGTCCTGGTTCTCAAGAGGAATCTTTACTAACTTAAGAAAGATAGATTTCATTTTACTTTCCTTCTACCACTTTGCCAGCCGCCCGTTCGCTCAGAATAGGTTTTCCAAAATTTTTCTTTCCGGGGTACTTGACAGATACAGGTGAGGTGGAGGGGTATTCTATTTTATAGCTGTAGTTTTGCAAGAAGGGCATGTTCCGATGTTTGTACACGGAATAGCCCCTCAAAAATACCGAGATTTTTGAGGGTCGGTAGTGTACAAGATCGGTTGAAATCTCAAATTGGCAAAACTTCAGGTCGAGCTTAGGAAGAAGGCGTCTCGGGCGAGGTGGTTTCTTCGGGGCCGCGCAGGCCGAGACGCTGGCGCCGGTATTTACCGCTCGTAACCCGCTCGACCCACTCCGGGTTTTCCAGATACCATTGGACCGTGCGGCGTAGGCCGGTCTGAAAATCGACCTTCGGCTTCCAACCTAATTCCTCATGGATTTTGGTAGGGTCGATGGCGTAGCGGCGGTCGTGGCCGGGCCGGTCGATCACAAAGGTAACGAGCGACTCGCACGGCCGGTGGGGCAAATCGGGCCGAAGCTCATCCACCAGCGCACAAATGCTCCGCACCACTTCCAGGTTGGTGCGTTCGCATTGGGCGCCGATGTTATAGGTCTGTCCGGGCCGACCACCGGCCAGCACCATCCGAATCGCCCGACAATGGTCCTCCACATAAATCCAGTCCCGCACCTGCTGGCCGTCGCCATAGACCGGCAGCCGCTTTCCCTCCACCGCATTGAGGATCATCAGCGGAATCAGCTTTTCGGGGAACTGGCAGGGACCATAATTATTTGTACAGTGCGTTACCAGCACCGGCAGGCCGAACGTATGGAAATAGGCCCGCACAAAATGGTCGGCCGCCGCCTTGGAAGCCGCATACGGCGAGCGCGGTCCATACGGCGTCTTTTCCGTAAATCGCCCTGTCGGCCCTAGAGCGCCATATACCTCGTCGGTCGAAACGTGCAGGAAGCGGAACTCACTTTGCCGATCCGCCGGCAAACTGCGCCAATACTGATATGCTGCCTCCAAGAGCCGAAACGTACCGACCACATTTGTCTGCACGAACTCGGCTGGGCCGTCGATGGACCGATCCACATGCGTTTCCGCCGCCAGGTTCACGACAGCCCGCACCTGGTGCTCGGCCAGGAGCCGACTGACCAGTCGGCTATCGCCGATATCGCCCTGGACAAAATGGTGGCGGGGATGCTGGAGCACGTCGGCCAGGCTGTCCAGGTTGCCTGCATAGGTAAGTTTGTCTAGATTGACCAGATGATCCGATTCCTCGGCCAACCATTGACGCACGAAATGGCTGCCAATAAACCCCGCCCCGCCAGTAACCAGGATGGCGCCCATGGTTTGATCCCCTTTGGGAAAAGATGTTCTTATGGAATTCCGCGGACGATCCAGGGGCCGAGCAGTCGGCTGAGCCAGACCGGTAGCCGCCGCCACAGGCGGATTGCCAGGCTGAACCGGCCCGATTCGGGCCTCATCTGGCCAATCGTACCGCGCCGCAGGTAATACTGCCAGACCGCCTCGGCCGGCTGAGCACCCCACTGCTTTTTAAACCGGTAGGTTGGGCTATCGACGGTAGATCGACCGAAATCGAACCAGCTCTGCCCTCGCTCCACGGCCCGTATCAGCAAATGCCAATACATGAGCATATTGGCACAGGTATAGTTGTATTTCCGAAGCGAGCTTGCACTGGGCGTTTCGGTCATCCCCGGACCGTGGACCAGCAATGCCCCGGCCAGCGGTTTGCCGCCCATTCGGACCACACAAACTTCCGCCTCGTTGGGAAACTCCTCTAAAATGGCTCGGAAAAGTCCCTGGGGAAACACCGGCGTGCCCAGGTCCCGCATGTTGTGGGCAAACACCTGGTAGAAATCCCTCAGCAAATCCAGCCCGCCCCAATGCACCGTTAGCTCCATCCGCTCGCCTTTGCGGATCTGGTTCCGTACTTTCGGATCAAAACTTTTCCAGAGCCGCTCGATGGTTGTCGGCAGGGCCAGACGCATGTGCACTTTGCTGGTAAGCCGTTCGGTAAGCCGGGGATGTTCTACCGGCGATTCATGCCGAAGTTCCAGATACCGGACGTTAAGATGATCGGCAAGCCGCGCCGCCTCGTCCACCAGGGCGTGAGCCGTTTCCCAGGTGTCGGCCAATACGCCGCCCACATTCAGATAGGGCAAACTGACCAGGAAGCGTCCGAAAAGCACGCTCCGTACATAGGCCAGCGGCAGGAGGCCAACGATCCGGTCGGAATCTGCCTGCCGGGTGCTCTGGACCGCAGCGGGCAAGGTGGGCGTCTGGGGTTGAGCAATCGCCTCCAGGCAGTAGGGCCGATGGCCCATCGACCGCTCCAGTACCCGGAGCCAGCCCGGCCATCGACTGGGCGACCGCTCCCCATGGGCTTCCACGTAGGCACTCCAGACCGGCAGCCGATCGGCCAATTCCGGCCCCTCCACCAGCCGAATGCTAACCCCTACCGCTTCGCTGGTCATCCGGGTTTCTCCGAAACAGGTTCTAGTTGAGCTAGCCGGGTGAGAGGGGCCTGCGGCCCAGCAAGTCATCATAGACGGCGGCTACTTTCGCCATCCGCGACTGAAAACTATACCGGGTTTCCACGGTGTTTCGGCCCGCCTGGACCAATCGACGGCGCAACTCCGCATCGGTCAACATTCGCCGGATGGCGTCTGTCAGGCCGGCCTGATCGTCCGGTTCCACAAGCAGGCCCGTTCGCTCCGGCTCAATCAGTCGCGCGACCCCGGCAATCCGCGTAGCCGCCACAGGCACCCCCAGGGCCATCGCCTCCAGAAGTACATTGGGCAGTCCCTCTCGGCGGCTATTGGAGACAAATAGATCCATCGCCTCATACCACGGCCTGGGATCCGGCTGATGGCCGACCAGGTGGACTCGGTCGGCAATGCCCTGGCGGCGAGCCAGGGCTTCCAGCTCCTGACGCTCCGGCCCATCGCCCACAAGCACCAAACGGACCGGCTGCCCCTCCTCCAGCAGTTGCGCCGTTGCCTCCACCAGGCCGGCAAGTCCCTTTTCCGGCGAAAGCCGACCCACATTGCCGATGACCAACCCGACCGGGTCCAGACCCAAACGGCGTTTGGCCTCTTCGGGGGGCAACCGGCGCTGGTATTCCGAAAGATCAATGGCGTTTTCGATCACGATGCACCGCTCCGGCCGCACCCCCCATCGCAGGCACTCGGCCCGCAAATCCTCCGACACGCAAATGACCCGCTCGTAAAACCGCAGCCAAAGCCGATCCAGCCGGTAGTAGAACCGAATCCGTCGGCCTTCGACTGTCCATCCGTGTACCATACTCACCAAGCGGGCCGGACAGACTCGGCTCACCAGCAATCCCAGCAAGTTGGTCTTATAATCATGGCCTTGCCAAATGGCCGGACGTAGTCGCCGACAGACCCGATAGGCCGCCCCCAGTACCCGCAGGTCCCAGGGGCCCCGGTCCGGAACGCCTACCAGCGGGGCGTCCAGTTGGGCCGCCTTTTGCCGAAGCTCGGAAAATCCTGGATCGCCCGGCGGATGTAGATACACACACACCCCCCGATACCCATACGGTGCCAGTCCCCGGGGCGAGCGCAGGATCGTCTTTTCCGGCCCGCCGCCTTGCCCGGCCATCACCCGCACATGCAAAACAATCGGCTTTTCACGCCTGGCAACAGAGTCCACCATTATCTAGTCAACGACTCCGAGAGGGAAAGGGGAGTATCTGTTCTCCTAGGGGAAAGACCTCTTGGGAGAAACAAGGCCGAGAAAAAGAAGGCTTATAAATTGTCATCCCCGCGAAAGCGGGGATCCAGGTTATCGTAAAATGACTCCTTTATGGATTCAGGCTCCACAGAAGCAGATGCATAAGATGCCTGGATTCCCGCTTGCGCGGGAATGACAGTTTAGGATTGTGGGGAATGGCACTCTAGGGTGTTCCTAAAAACAGGTTTCCGCTCCGGTGAGGTACTACGAGTCCCGAAGGAGTAACCCCTCGAATATCCACTGTTCAAACACGCGGGCTTTTGCGTCCC
>JAKPGL010000226.1 GCA_029550925.1 Planctomycetota bacterium | reverse complement strand
AAGCCTATCGGTTTCATGTCGCCTGTCGGGCCTTGGCCGCCTATGTGGGACTCCAAGGAAAATTGGACCCCACCCCCTGGGCCGATAAAGCCCTTCAGACCGGCCAACAGGGGCTTCGTACCGCCGAAGACGCGAATCTGAAAGACCAAATTGCGTGGAAACTCGGCACGGCCCTGTACGACGCTCTGCAAGTCTATCAATTCCGGGGCGAAAGCGACAAAGCCCTCCGATATGGCGACTTGGCCCGCCAAACCCTCCAGCAGTGCAGTCCCCAGCGGCAACAAACCTTTGCCTACAACTATCTGTTAGGCCGGGTGTATTTTCGTCTCGGGGCGATCCATGCCGTAGCCCGGGAAGATCACCGGACCGCGGTCAGTTGGTACGAAAAAGCCGTCCCCCTGCTCTCGTTGCCGATCCCGGAAGAAGGTTTTTCGGAACTGGCCCGCCACGGAGAAACTTTCATCAGTATGGGCGTTTCCTATTGGGAAGTAGGCCAGCGGGAAAAAGCCGTGGACCTGACGCAGCGCGGCCTGGCCCTGATGGAACAAGCGGTTCGCAGCCGAATGGCCGACCGATCCATCCTGGCCGTCCCCTACAGCAACTTGGCCGTCATGCACCAGGCCCAAGGTCGCAGCGCCGAGGCCCGCCAATTCGCCGAAATGGCCGCCCAAAGCAAAGCCGCCGTCCAACGCTAAACCGTCCCCGTCGGCCTCCCGCTCACCCATCCTTTTGGGCATCCGTCCGCCTTTCCAAGGCGAGCGATCAGGCCAGACCGGCTTCGGCCAGGATGTCCGGTACTCGCTCTTCTTTGCCGATGGCCATGATGTGCACCCCGTCGCAAAGCCGCTCCTGCTGAATCTGCCGGATCAGCCGACCGGCAATCTGGATGCCCACCTGCAGGGCTTTGCCTTTTTCGGCCCCGGTCAACTGCTCGATCAGACTCTCCGGCACCATAATGCCCGGCACATGTTCATTCATATAGCGAGCCATCTTGGCCGACGTCAAAAGCACGATCCCGGCCAAAATTTTGACCGGCCCCATTTGGTTCTGCGCCAACAGGCGCCGGGCCTGCTCCATAAACCGCCGAAACCGATCCAGATCATAAACGGCCTGGGTCTGGAAAAACCGGGCGCCGGCCCGAACCTTTTTGGCAAACTTGACCAGTTGCGGTTCCAGCGGATCAGCCTCCGGAGTAACCACCGAACCGGCCAGAAAATCAGTCGCCCCTTCCAGGTTATTGCCGGCCAGGTCCCGCCCCTGGTTCAGATACTGGACCGTCTGAAGCAATTGGACGCTGTCCAGGTCGAAGACTGGTTTGGCTTCCGGGTGGTCGCCCACGGTAACATAGTCGCCCGTTAGACACAGCACATTCCGCACGCCCAGCACCCAGGCCGACAGGAGTTCCGATTGCAGGGCCAGCCGGTTCCGATCCCGACAGGTCAGTTGCAGGATCGGCTCCCCGCCGTGCTCGACGATCAGCCGACAGGCCGCCAGAGAACTCACCCGCATTACCGAACTTTGATTGTCGGTAACATTCAGCGCATCGACCCGATCGCGCAAAAGCTCGATATGATGGACCAGCCGGCTCACATCGGTCCCTTTGGGCGGGCCGATCTCCGCCGTCACCACAAAATCCTTCTCCTGCAAGACATCCCGAAACAGTCGAACCATACAACGCGGTCCTTCTCCAAGTACCATGAAGATTTTTGCCCTCGGCGGGTTTTTCCCAAAGGGGGGCGTCATTTCGTAGGGGGCGCCGATTCCGTCTGGAACGCCGGATGCACCAGCCGGGCCGGTTTGGTCATCGGCCGGTAGTCTTTCGGCGGCTGGATGGCGTCCAAAAGGTCTAGTCGGCCTAGTTTTTCCAGTCGGCGGTAGATGAGCGTCCAAGCGCAATCGTTTTCCGGGTTGACTTCGCATTTGCCGTGGTTTGTGCCGCCGCACGGCCCGTTCAGCAAATTTTTCGGGCATCTGGTAACCGGACAGACGCCGCCCGTCAGATGCAGCAGACACTGCCCACAGGCCAAGCAGCGCTGGCTCCAGACGCCCGGCCCTTCGGCTGTGCCAATAAACCGAGTGTTTAACGCCGGCAGGATCAGTTTGCCGTCGAACCGCTCGGCCAAAAGTTGCACGCCGGCCCCGCAAGCAGTGGAAAGAAGTACATCATATTCCTCCACATAGGCGGCCAGTGCGTCCAGGTATTCCCGGTCGCATTGGCGGGTCAACGTTACCTGGTCGATCCGCCGCCGCTGACCGGACGCCTGCGCCCGCATCCGAAGCTCGCTGGCCAATAATTCCACCTCTTTTTCTCCGCCGGCCATGCAGACGGCCACGCATGTGCCGCACCCCACCACCAGCACCCGTTCCGCACTGGCCAGCATCGCCTCGATTTCGTCCAAGGGTTTTCGTTCGGCAACAATCATGCCACCAGGCCTTTTGAAGTAAGAGGAAACCGTACTGGATATCTCCTGCTATGGATCTGTATCTTCAAAGTTCTTCGCTTTCTCGGATCCGTCGGCCAAGCTGCGCTGGGGGAAGCGGCGGATGGGGGTCAGGCGGGAGCACCAGTTTTCGGCTCTCCACCGCCTGCTTGCTCCGAAGCGGACTTGGTCCAAGCCGACGGGCACGGTCGGTCATCTCCCTGGCGCGCTGGGCAAAAAGCGTCCCGGCTGAGGCCGGAATATGGAAAAACTCCAGCCGCTCCGGCTCCAGGCCCACCTCGGCTAAAAGCCGTTTCGCATAGGCCACCGTGCGCAGTGCTTGCCGGTTGCCCTCCAAAAAATGACAATCGCCCAGGGCGCAGCCGGCCACATAGACGGCGTCAGCTCCTTCCTCAAACGCCCGCAGCAGCCACTCCGCCTCCACCTTGCCGCTGCATAGCACCTGCACCACCCGCACATTCGGGGGATATTCCAGGCGCATCGCCCCGGCCAAATCCGCCGCCGTATAGGCGCAGTAGGTGCAACAGAAGGCCACCACCTTCGGCTCAAATGCCCCAGAACCGGTCCCTTCAGTCTCAGTTCCCAAACAGGCTATAGAATCCTTCATAGGCTGGATTCCTGATTAGGAAACATCTATTTATATAGATCCAGTTCGCCCCTCAGAAATCCCCACCATCACCGGTGATCCTTCTAGGGGTTCCCACAGGGCGGCCAATTTGGCCAAAACCTGTTCGTCTTCGTAGTGGCGGGTCTGGATGGCTTTGCGCGGGCAGGCCGAGGCGCAAAGGCCGCAACCCTGGCACTGCGCCGGTTCAATATAAGCCGACCCTTCTTCGGTAATCTTCGGGACATCGAACGGGCAGAGCCGCACACAGGTCAAACACCCGGCGCACCGGCTGGGATCCACCTCCGAAACAATACCGGACCGCTCCAGCACCTCCTGGCTGAGCAGGGCGGCAGCCCGACTGGCCGCCCCCTTGGCCTGCAAGATGCTCTCGGAGAGCATTTTCGGCCCATGCGCTAGCCCGGCCAGGAAGATGCCTTCCGTAGCCACATCGAGGGGACGCAGTTTCATGTGGGCCTCCAGGAAAAAGCCGTCGGCCGTAAGCGGCGCCTTCAAAAGTTGCGACACCTCCTGCGCCGATTGGTTGGGCCGCACCCCGGCTGATAGCACCACACAATCCGCCCTCAGCACCACCGGCCCCAGCGCCTCCTCCTTGACCTGGACGGTAATACCGTTCGGGGTGGATTGCACTTCCGGCGGCTGGTCGGGATCAAACCGTAAGAAAACTACCCCCGCCTCCCGGGCCTTCAAATACGCCCGTTCATAAAGTCCATAGGTCCGCATATCCCGGTGTAGTACATACACCCGAACCTGGGGATTCACCTCTAAAAGGGCTAGGGCGTTTTTGACGGCCTGATTGCAGCAGACCCGGGAACAATACGGCGCCTCCGGCGTCCGGGAACCCACACACTGGATCATCACCACCTGCCGCCACTGCCGCAGCCGCTCCGGCGCCTTGGCCAAAAGCTCCTCCAGGTCCAACTGGGTAAACACGCCGGAGGTTTGCTGGTAGCTGTACTCGGTGGGCTGATAGGCGGCCCCTCCCGTGGCCAAAATTACAGTACCCGCCATCAGTTCTAGCCGACGATCTGCCTGTCGGACGACGGCCCGGAATCGGCCCACATGGCCGCCAAACTCCTCCAATCGGGCGTCCAGATACAGTTGGATGTTCGGGTGGCTTTGCACTCGGTGGACCAGCTCGGCTAGCAGGCTTGGCACATCCAGGCCGTCCAGGGTGCGGCGAAGTTGGCGGGCCAGGCCGCCCGGCACAGGCTCCTTTTCCACAATGGCCACGGGGAAACCCTGATCGGCCAAGCTGAGGGCGGCCGTCAGCCCGGCCACTCCCGCCCCCAGCACTAAGGCCCGTTTTTCCATCGGGATGCGCAGCCCGGCAAGCGGGCGCAGCCGAGCCGCCCGGGCCACGGCCATCCGCACCAGGTCCTTGGCCTTTTCCGTAGCCTCCCGCGGCCAACGACCATGTACCCATGAACACTGATCCCGGATATTGGCCATCTCAAAGAGGTGTTTATTCAGCCCAGCCTCCCGCAGCGTCTCCTGGAAGAGCGGCTCATGGGTTCGGGGCGTGCAACTGGCCACCACAACCCGGTTCAGCCCATGCTCTTCAATGGCCTGGATGATCCGCCGTTGGGTGTCCGTGGAACAAGTGTACAGATTCTCTTCGGCATACACCACTCCGGGCAACCGACGGGCGTATTCGACCACTGCGGTCGTATCCACCACCCGGGCGATGTTCGTGCCGCATCGGCAGACAAATACCCCGATCCTGGCTGGCTCGGCGGCGACATCCCGCTCCGGCGGAAAGGTCTTTTTGCGCACGAGGCTGCCGCGGACTGGGTGCAAAAGTTCCCCTACTGCCGCTGCCGCCGCACTGGCCCCCATGACCGTTTCCGGAATATCCATTGGGGCGGCAAACGCACCGGCCACAAAAATCCCTTCCTGACCGGTCCGATGCAAGGCCCCTGCCCTCGTCTGGCAAAAGCCCACCTGGTCCAACGGCACGCCCAATCGCCGGGCCAGCTCCATCCCGTCCGACGATGGCCGAAGCCCCACACTGAGCACCACCATATCAAACTCTTCTTCGACCGGTCGGCCTGCTCCGTCCACATAGCAGAGCAGCAGGTTGCCCGTCTGCGGCCGCTCTTTGACCGCCGACGGCAACCCCCGCACCACCCGTACCCCGTATTGCACTTGGGCCGCTGTGTAGTAGGCCTCGAATCCCTTGCCGAACGCCCGAATGTCGTTGGCGAAAATCACCGCCTCCAGGCCGGGCACATGATCGACGGCCATCATCGCCTCTTTCAGCGCATACATGCAGCAGACGCTGCTGCAATAGTCATGCCCCAGTTGCACGTCCCGGGAACCCACGCACTGAATCCAGGCGATCCGCCGGGGCTCCCGCTGATCCGACGGCCGACGCACATGCCCCTGAAAAGGACCCGATGCGCTTAAGATACGCTCGAACTCCAGGCTGGTAACCACATTCGGGTAAATGCCGTAGCCGTACTCTGGACGGATGCTGCCCCCCATGGGTTCAAACCCCGCGGCAAGTACCACCGCTCCGACCTCTATAGTCCGCTCTTCCGGCAGCATCTGGTGCAGGATGGCCTCGGCCTTGCAGGCTTTCACGCACTCGAAGCATTCGCTGCACAGTCCGCAATTAAGGCATCGCCGGGCCTCTCGGATAGCTTCCTGGGCCGAGAGCGTCTGTTCGATTTCTTCATAGCTCTGGCGCTGGGGGACCGGTCGGCGAGGTGGTCGGACCCGCTCCATCCGCGGAAACCACCGATCCGGCCGGGGAGCAGGTTCCGGCCGTTGGTTGGCCTTTTCCGCCAAAGCAGCCCGGTAAGCCTCCATCTCTTCACCCCGGAGGTATTGGTCGATCGACTCGGCGGCCCGATGGCCCTGGGCCACTGCTTCCACCACAGAACTAGGGCCGGTAACCAGATCGCCGCCGGCAAAAACCCAACGAAGGGGCGTCTGCAAACTGAGCGGGTCTGCCGCCAACCGACGCCGATCCGCCCTCCACAAGGGGCTATCCTCTGGCAGGAAAGAAAGGTCGGCCTGCTGACCGATGGCGATCAAGACAAAATCGGCCGAGATTTCCTGCCGCTGGGGCCCAAACCGAGGCGAAAACCGGCCCTCGGCATCGAAGACAGATATACATTCTTGCAGCACTAGGCCGCTCACCTTCCCGTCGGTCCCCTGGATCCGATACACCCCCCAGCCGGGCCGAAGCTGAATGCCCTCTTCCAAGGCTTCCATCACCTCCCAGGTGTGGGCGGGCATTTCGTCCCGTTTCTCCAGGCAGACGATTTCGACCTGCTCGGCCCCCTGACGGCGGGCGCACATGGCCACATCGATCGCCACATTTCCGCCGCCGATGACGACCACCCGGCCATGAAGCCGGGGCTGGCCTGTCTGTTTCACCTCCCGGAGAAAATCCAGACCAAGCCGGACGCCTTCCAGGTCTCGGCCTTCGAGCGGTTGGCCTTCGGTGTTCGTTCGGAGCGGTACCGCCCGGGTGCATCCCAGGGCCAAAAACACCGCCTGGAACCCTTCCTGCCGGAGGTCTTCCAGGGAAAAATCCCGGCCCAAGGTCTGGCCAAGACGAACTTCGAATCCGGCGGCCAAAATCTCCTCAATGTCCCGGTCGAGCACCTCGTCGGGCAGTCGATAGGCCGGGATGGCCGACCGCATGGTGCCGCCCAGCTTTTCGGACGCCTCCAGCAGGGTAACCGAGTACCCGCGCAGTGCCAGGTCCCTGGCTGCGGTAAGCCCGGCTGGCCCGCCGCCAACCACGGCCACCCGACCAAGCCGACGTTCCGCCGGCCCCTTTTCCGGCGGGGCAACCGGTTGGCCCGCCTGACGCTGCTGGGCCACCCAATCGGCCACAAAGCGTTTTAGTGGATTGATGGCCACCGGCTCATCCAGTTCACTCCGTCGGCAGTTTTGTTCGCACGGATGATGGCAAATCCGGCCGCACACGCTCGGAAACGGATTCTGCTGCCGGATAAGCTGGTACGCCTCGGCAAATCGGCCCTGAGCCGTCAGGGCCACATATCCCTGACAATTCACACCGGCCGGGCAGGACTGGACACAGGCAGGCCGGGCCTGCTTGCTGATCGACGCAGCGCCGGGAATTGCCTGCGGATAGAGTTTGAAGATGGCTTTCCGGCTGGAAAGACTCTGGTCGAACTCATTGGGCAGTTCCACCGGGCAGGCAGCCACGCAATCGCCGCAGGCATTACATTTGTCCAGAATCACATACCGAGGCCGGGTCCGAAGCCGAACCTGGAATCGGCCCGGCTGGCCCTGAATACCAAGCACTTCCGTCTGGGTCAAAAGGTCGATATTTCGATGTTTGCCCACCTCCAGCAGTTTGGGCGAAAGGGTGCACATGGAGCAATCGTTGGTGGGGAAGGTTTTGTCCAGTTGGGCCATGTGGCCGCCAATGGCCGATCGACTTTCCACCAACGTAACATGAAACCCGGCCTGGGCCAGGTCCAAGGCGGCCTGCATCCCGCCAATGCCGGCGCCGACGACCAGCACCGCACCAATCGGCCCCCCGTTGGCGTCTGCCTGGACAGCGGTCGCTTCCTGCGGAGACTGCTGGGCAATCGGCGCAGGAACTCCGCCGTTCCGCTTATCCGGAGCGGCAGAACCATTCGAGGAAACCGGGTGGGAAAAAGCGTTTGTGTTCCGGCTCATTCCGTGGGCAACCCTTTTCGCTCAAGCAGAGGACGGGGATCGACCATGTGCCGACGCCACCACCGGGCCGGCCGGCCCACGCCAAGGGCTAGGGCCATTAGTTCGGTAATGTAAAAGACCGGCAAGTGGCCATTGAGTGTGCCCCCCTCACCCGGCCTGCTGCGCAGGCCACCCTCTCCCGCCGGGGGGAGAGGGGAAATTGCCCCCTCACCCTTATCCCTCTCCCGCGGAGGGGAGAGGGGTGAAGAGCCCCCCTCAGCCGGCCTGCTGCGCGGGCCATCCTCTCCCGCCAGGGAGAGAGGGAAATTTACCCCCTCCCCTTTATCCCCCTCCCGCGGAGGGGAGAGGGCGGTTTTTTCGGCCATCGGAGAGCCCATCGCCTGGGAAATATCCAGATTGGCCTGGCACATGGGGCAGGCGGTTACGATGCAATCGGCCCCGGCCTCCTGGGCGGCTCGCACAAGCCGGGTGCACAAGTGCTGGACCAAATCCGGCCGGGCCACCTCCAGGCTGCCCCCGCAACAGTCGGTCTTATAGGACCACCGGCGTACCTGGACGCCCAGGGTTTCCAGAAGGGCGTCCATGCTGGTGGGCCATTCCGGCTGCGGGGCGTCGGTGATCTTAGGTTGCCGTTGGGTAAGGCAGCCATAATACGGCACAACCGCTAGCCCGCGCAATGGCCGCTGGACCCGGCGACGAAGCTCGGCCAACCGGTCAGGGTGGGCGAAAAATTCGTTCACATGCCAAATGACCACCTCATATCCAGGCCGGTGCTTCTGGGCCGTTTTCAGCCGATGAAAACAGGCCGCACACGGGGCCAATAGCTCTGGGCCTGCCTGCACGGCAAGCTGAAGGTTGCGCTCGGCCAACTCCACGGCCAATTGGTCGTCCAGAAAGTGGGCCGAGGAGGCCCCGCAGCAGTTCCAGTCGGCCAGCTCGGCCAGAGCGATGTCCAAGGCCTGGCAGACGGCCCGGAGACTTTCGTCGAACTCGGCCGCTGTGCCGTGCAGGGCACAACCCGGATAATAGCCGACCTGGATCATCGCTGCGGTCCTCCGGTTTGGCCAGGCGGATCGGCTGTTGGTGCCTCGGGGGTTGGTGCCTCGGCTGTTTGATTGTCAAACGGCGGAACAGAGAGATTTGGGCTGGTTGGCCCGCCGCTGGACCGTCCGGAGCAGAGCGGGCCAGTCGGCGCCCGGCCCATGCGGCGGACATGCTCTTTGGAGCGGATTCGGTTGGGCCAAAGGCGCAATCGCCCCCGCCGGAACATCGCCCAGCCAAGCCGAGCGTCCTGCCATAATCGGCCAGTCAACTCTTTTAGGCTTTGCGGGCCATTTCGCACCTTGGCCCATAGGGCGGCCAATTTGTATCGGACCAACATGCCCAGTTCAAACACCCGTCCATGCCGACGCACCGAACCCAAAAAGGCCCGATGGAACAAAACCACCTCCGGCTCTGCGGGCGGAACAACCCTGCCCAGGCTTTCCTGACGCAAAAGGTCCATCAGATGGGCGATGTCGATATCGTTGGGGCAGCGGGTGGAACATGTCTGACAGGCTGCACACACCCAAATGGTTTTGGCGCTGAGCACCTCCTGGTCCATGCCCAGTTGCAGCGCTCGGACCACCTGATGGGGTCGGAGGTCCATAGCAAAGGTGAGCGGGCAGCCGTTGGTGCATTTTCGGCATTGGTAGCAGCGGCGCACGGCCTGGAGGCCCCGGTTTTCGACCGCAGCCTGCAACGCTCCCTGGGCCAACACCGCTGGAAAGGAACTGGCCATGTTTGCAATTCCTTGGCGTGAAAGAAATGATTATGAATTTTACGTTTTAATTCTTGATAGGCCAGGGGTGTGAACCCTGAGTTTTTGTTGGCGAGGATATAATGGAAGATTGCTAGGCAGAGAGTAAGTAAAGGGGCCTTCTGGTATGGTAGGAGAACAAAGGTCATGGATTCCGAGCGGTTGGAACGACAGATTCGTTTTGCGGTGGAGATCGACAAACTGAAGTCGGTGGAACGGCGGACGTGGTTGGTGGATCGGAGTCGGCGGGAGGATGCGGCGGGGCATTCCTGGCATCTGGCCGCTATGTGTATGCTGCTGGCCGAGTATGCCACAGAACAATTGGATATTTGCCGGGCGGTGCAGATGGCGTTAGTCCATGATCTGGTGGAGATCGACGCGGGAGATACCTATGTCTATGATACAGAAGCAGCGGCGGACAAACCGGAACGAGAACGACGAGCGGCCGATCGGCTTTTCAGCCTGCTGCCTCCGGACCAGGCCCAACAGTGGCGGTCCCTTTGGGAGGAGTTTGAGGGGCGCCAGACGCCGGAGGCCCGGTTTGTTGCCGCGGTGGATCGGCTGCAACCGATCCTGAATAACTATTACACCGGCGGGGCGGCATGGCAGGAACACCATATCCGGATCGATCAGGTCCTGGAACGAAACCGGCCGTTTGCCGAGGCGGTACCGGCCTTGTGGGAACTGATCCAACGGCTTTTGCAGGACGCCGTCCGGCAAGGAATGCTCCAACCTGGTCCAGCGTCCGACAATCCGCCGCCAAGCGGCCCGTAGTTAGCGGCATAACTCCCGTAGTTGCCATAATAGAATAGAGTTTGGGCAGTCCCTCGCCGCTGCCGGACAGGCCAACCACGCCGCCCAAGGGCGTCTAAAAAACAATTGGGGAGGAGGAAGGACCCTTCCTCCTCCCCAGAAGACTCATCCAGGCGGGCGTTAAGAGGCCTACTGGTCAGGATTACAGGATTAAATGTCGGCGTAGAGACAGAACTCATAGGGATGGGGACGCAGTCGGATGGCGTCCACTTCGCGTTCTGTCTTGTACCAGATCCAGGTGTCGATCACGTCTTCGGTAAAGACATCACCGCGCAGCAGGAATTCGTGGTCGCGGCGGAGGGCTTTCAGGGCCTCTTCCAAAGAGCCAGGCGTGGTCGGCACGTCTTTGAGTTCTTCGGGGTCCAGATCGTAGATGTCTTTATCGAGCGGTTCGCCGGGGTCGATTTTATTTTGAATGCCGTCGATCATGGCCATGAGCATCGCGGCAAAGGCCAGGTAAGGATTGCACGAGGGATCGGGGCATCGGAACTCCAGGCGTTTGGCCTTTGGATTGGGGCTGTACATGGGGATCCGAATGGCGGCGGATCGGTTCCGTTGCGAGTAGGCCAGGTTCACCGGCGCCTCATAGCCGGGCACAAGCCGCTTGTAGCTGTTGGTGGTCGGCGCGCAAAAGGCCAACAAGGCCGGGGCATGTTTGAGCAAGCCGCCGATGGCGTAGAGGGCCATTTCGCTTAGGCCGGCGTATCGGCTGCCGGCGAATAGGTTTTCGCCGCCCTTCCAAAGCGACAGATGGCAATGCATTCCGGAGCCGTTGTCGTCAAACAGCGGCTTGGGCATGAAAGTAACCAGTTTATTGCGTCGGCGGGCGACATTTTTTACGATATATTTGTACATCATCACTTTGTCGGCCACGGCCACCAGATGGTCGAACCGGATGTCGATTTCCGCCTGTCCACCGGTAGCCACCTCGTGGTGCTGCGCTTCCACATCAATGCCGCACTCGATCATCATCTGCATCATCTCATTGCGGATGTCCATGAGGTGGTCCGACGGCGGCACCGGGAAGTAACCCTCTTTGTATCGCAGTTTGGAACCCAGGTTGGGGTGTTCTTCCCGGCCTCGGTTCCATTGGCCTTCGATGCTGTCGATGTAATAGAAGCCGTAATGGTTCGACTGATCGAACCGGATGTCATCGAAGATGAAAAATTCGCACTCAGGCCCTACGTAGCAGGTGTCGGCAATGCCGGTGCTTTTCAGATAATTGGCGGCCTTGCGGGCCACGTTCCGAGGGTCTCGCGTGTAATCCTCTCGGGTGATCGGGTCCTGGATGTTGCAGATCATCGAGAGGGTTTTCAGTTCGCAGAACGGATCCAGCATGGCGGTATCCGGTTCCGGGATGACGAGCATGTCGCTTTCGTTGATCCGTTGCCAGCCGCGGATGCTGGAACCGTCAAATCCTACCCCCTCTCGGAAGATATCTTCGGTCAATTTACCCACCGGGATCGTGAAATGTTGCCACAACCCCGGAAAATCCATGAAGCGAAGATCGACGGCTTTCACCTCTTTTTCCCGACACAGAGCTAAGACTTCTTTTGGGGTCATGCGTGTAGGTCCTCAAAATAAAAGAAAATGTTACGGAATCTTTCTGCCTTTTCTTTGCACACAACAAGGTTTCTGCAAATCGGATGCCACCAAGCAAGAAGGCAGGTTATTTTTTCTTAACTCTTTATTTAGAAATATGTTAAGAAAAGAACTCTTTTGGGGGAACAAGCCGGGACGCCCCAAAAAGCCCAAAAAATAGACGCCCGGTGCGTAAACGGCGGGCAGTATTGCCCCTCTCGGCTCTTCCCAAAAAGCACATGGCCGCTCCGTTGGAACTCCCTGCGGAGATTCCATGTCCCCTACCACAAGGGGAATTTTGCCCCCCCTCCTTTGGCGTCAAAAGGCGGCCGTTTTCCGCACAATCTCCGCCGGGGCCGCAGCAGGCTTCGGCAGACTAACCGGCAATTTTTCTCCCTGCTGCCGAGGAGGGCCTTCCTGCTGGTCCGGACCAACCTCTCCCAAAGAAGGTTCAGGAGGACCGCTCTTCCAGCGGGACCAAAAGCTCAAAAACGCCGGCATCAAGACAGTGCGGATCACCAACGTATCCAACAAGACTCCCATCGCCAAGGCAAAGCCCAACTCCTGCATGGCCCGAAGCGAGCCGGCCAACATCGAGGCGAACGTCCCCGCCATGATGACGCCGCAACTGGTGATAATGCCGCCGGTGCGAACCAGGGCCACCCGAAGCCCCTCTCGCCAACCGCGGCGACGTTCTTCCTCAAAGGCGCGAGTGGCCAAGTAGATGTTATAGTCTTGCCCCACCGCAATGAGGATCACAAACAGAAAGATGGGGACCTTCCAATCCAGGCCGTCAAATGCGGATCCATACCACCACAGGAACACCTCGTAGGTCAGCCCCATTGTCACAAAATAGCCGAAAACAACCGACAAAATCATCACGATACTGACGACCACCCGTCGGAGAATCAGAATCAGCACCGCCAAAACGGCCACCACCACCAGACGCTGGATCCGCTGTTGGTCGCTGGCGGTTACTAAGGCTAGGTCGCGGACCGCCGCAGTGGCGCCGGCCAGATGGAATTGGATTCCGTACCAGGGCGACTGTGGGTCTTCGGACAATTGATGAAGGTGTTCTTCTACATGTTCCAGCAGGCGCATCGACTCCCGACTGAAAGGATCGTATCGGCAGATCAGGTCAAA
The DNA here is from genome assembly GCA_029550925.1 of Planctomycetota bacterium. Taxonomy (GTDB): domain Bacteria; phylum Planctomycetota; class Planctomycetia; order Pirellulales; family Thermoguttaceae; genus JANXAQ01. The sequence continues at coordinate 17,813 of JAKPGL010000226.1, read as the reverse complement.
GCGGGTAACCCGGCCTTCGTAGCCGGGGGCCTGGGCCAGGAAGCGGGCTTTGGCCTTTGGATGCTTATAGGCCACCAATTTGCCGAACCCTTCGCCCAGGCCAAGGCTTCCGGGCGGGCCGCCCAATGGTTCGACCAAGCTGCGGACGCTAACGATCGGCTGGACCTGCTGGCCGGTGCTGTCGATGTATTGAAACTGGAAAAGCTGGGCCGTCAATTGGGCGATTTGCCGACGCCCTTCTGCGGCGGCAAAACGGGGTTGATCGGCCTCGGCCAGTATGGTGATTGGCCCGGTTTCGCCTGGTTGGAAAAATTGTTCCAGCAGACGGGCGCCGCGCACACTGGGCCGATCCGCCGGCAATTCGCTGAGCAGGTCATAGGTGATCGAAACGGACGTTCCCCGCACCGCCAGCGGGGCTAAAATCAATAGTACGGCCAAAAGGATCCATCCAGGCCGGGTCAACACAGCCCTGGCCACCGCCGGCCAAAATCCCTTTTCCAATTCTAGGCCGAGGTCTTCGGCGGCTTTGCGCCGCGGAGTTCCCGGTGCGGGAGGCGAAATTTGTCGAATGGATAAGGGCCAAAAGACGCCGCGACCTACCGCCCGAAGCAAAGCCGGCGCCAGGGTCATCGAAGCTGCCAACATCACCAGTAAACAAAAAGCGATCACGGGGCCGCCGTTGCGGAATTTGCCAAAGTCGGCGAAGACCATGGTGGCAAGTCCTATCACCGTCGTCAGGGCGCTGGCGGCCAGGGCGTCTCCCACACCGGCCAAGGCGTGGGTGATGGCCCGCGGGACTTCTCGACCCTGTTGCAGTTCTTCTTTATATCGGGAGATCAGAAACAGGCAGAAATCGGTCCCTGCTCCGAAGACCAACACCACAATAAAAATCCGCGTGGTCTTAAAGACCATGAATTCCCAACCCAATTTCTGACAGGCCAACCAGGCCAACGCCACCAGATCGGTGGCCAAGACCATTGAAACCACAATGGCCGCCAACGGAATCAAAACCAATCCAGGCGCCCGATACACGAGCAACAGTACCAACACCACCAGGACTACGGTAACCCATTCCGTATTTCGGATGCTTTCCCAGGAGGCAAACAGCATATCGCTGCCGACGGCGGCCGAGCCGGTCAGACCGATCTGCAGTCCGCTAGGCGAGGCGGCGGCAGCTTGGGCGGGGGAGCGAATTGGGCGGTCCAGACGGTTTTCAGGAGGTAACAACTCGGCCAGTTGTTGAAAAGTCTGGCGCAGCCCGGCCAGTTCCGTTTGGATCGGCGGCGGCACGGCATCCAGGCTATAAGCGGCGGTAACGGCCAATTGGAACATCAGTTCCAGCAGTCGGCCAGCCGATTTTTGGAGGGTCTCCAGGTTACTGATTGTATGTTCTTGCTTTTGCAACAGGGCGGGCCAGTCGGCTGCTTGACGATCCGCGGGCTGAGATCGGAGTTGGTCGGCCTGGCGGATCAGATCGGCCAGGTCGGTTTGGGCGGTTGTATAGGCGGCGTCGGCCAAATCGGCCCAGGCCCCTTCCACCAACGGCGACTCCTGGGGCGAAGTGCCTCGAAACCATTGGCAATATGCAACCAGCGCCTTTCGAAGTTCTTCTTGTTGCTCCGTCCAAGGGGTCCAAAGCTCTGCCGTCGTGCCGGAGGGCGAATTCCCCCGAAGGTACTTTCGCTCCCATTCCCGCAACGTGCGCCGGGATTCTTGCTGCTGTTGGAGGGCTTGGACAAGGATCTGTTCCAATTGGACGGCTTCGGCGGCCCGTTGGATGCACCGCAACAGGCGCATATTTTCAATGGCCATGAATTCGGTTTTCAGGTGCGCCACCAGCAGCACCGCCTGACCGCCCTGAGAAGAGTCTCGCATCAGGCGTCGGCCTACGATTTCGCTCTGGTAGCTCCAAAGATGGGTAATGGGACTCGGCTGACCGGGCTGAGGAGTCAACAATTGTTCCAACCGGTCGGCCACGGCGAAGTCGAAGGCATTGAGCGGTCCATCCGCACGGGCCGCCACGATGGCGACCTGGCTTTTCGACAGCCCTTCGGGAAAGGCCGCATCCAGGAGCCTTTCCCCCTGGACGCTGGTCATTTCCGGCGGCAGATAGGCGAAGTCGCCGTCGCGGGTGATACGGTCCCACGGCGGGGCAATCTGGTGGATCAATGCCAAGATCACAAACCATCCGCCCAGCACCCACACCCATCGCCGGACGATAACGGCGGCCAACCATTCCATCTTAAGCCGCTCCCGCCAACCCCCACTAAGAAGGTGTTTGGACCGAGAGAAACGTTTCTGCTTGGACCTCACGCCAAGCTCGAACATGCCGCAAAGAGTGCATTATATCATTAAAGGGCCTTTCTCCCAAGCCGGGGCGGCGTCAGAAAACTGGCTCAGACGGTGCGAAACCTTCTCCTACGGCGACTCCCACGGAAAAAAACGCCTTCGGTTGCGTTGTCTATCGACGACCGAGGAGTTGGCGGGCGGTTTGCAAAGCGGCAGCCAAGGCGGGGTCGTCGTCCGTAGAGTTGCCAGTGCTCAGAAGGGCCGACCTTGATCCCGCCGAAGGACTCGAACCAGCCCCAGTTAACTCTGGTCCGGGCAAGGCAGTTTGGGTCAGCGGCGCGGGGGTGGATTGCCCGGAAACCACCCGGGCGGTCCGATGCACCACAATATCCGGTTCAATCCCTACCTGGTTGAACGATCGGCCGTTGGGCGAATAGAAACGGGCGGTGGTCAATCGGACGCCTGTCCCCGCATAATTGAGCGGAAAGATGCCCTGGACCGAGCCTTTGCCGTAGCTCCGCTGTCCCACCAAGGTGCCGCGGCGATGGTCCCGAATGGCCCCGGCGAAAATCTCGGCGGCGCTTGCGCTTTCCTGATCCATCAGCACCACCAACGGCATGCGCCAGGTTCCGGCCGGATGGGCGGTATAGGTGAAATCTTCCTGCGGGCTTCGGCCTCGGGTGGAGACGATCACCCCCTGATCGAGGAACTTGTCGGCTACTTCGACGGATGTGGATAGCAGTCCTCCTGGATTGCCTCGCACATCGACGATCAGGCTTCGCATTCCCTGTCGATAGAGGTCCCACAAGGCGGCTTCCAGATCGCGGGCGGTGGTTTTTTGGAAACAGGCCAGCTTCACATAGGCGACGCCGGCTTCTGGGTCGGCCATGCGGGCTTGTTCGATGCTGGGGATTTCCACCCGGCGACGCTGGAGTCGGAGTTGCCGAGGCTGCTGGCCCGGCGTTTGGATCGTAAGCTCTACCGTGCTTCCTTCGGGGCCTTGCAAGAGATCGGCGGCTTGTTCGGTGGTAAGGCCGACAGTGCTCTGCGGGCCGACAGCCAGAATCACATCGCCCGCCCGCAACCCGTTCTCCTGAGCGGGACTGTTGGGCACCACACGGACGATCCGTAGAGAGCCGCCCTCCGCCTTCAGCTCCACCCCCAGACCGACGAAATTGCCTTCGATCTGAGAATAGATTTCTTCCAATTGGGTGGGCGTCAGGAAAGCAGAGTACGGGTCCAGCGTATTCGTCACCCCGCACAGACATTCCAGGATCACCGCCGTAGGGGGCAGACCCAGTTGTTGATGGGCCAGGTCGGCCGCAGCCCGGACAGCTTCCCAGGCGGCGGTGCGGGTGGTTACCTTCTGCTGGGCCATCAACTCTCGAAGCGACTGTCGAAAGGCGGCCAATTGGGCCGGCGGTACAGCCGCCAAATACCGATTCACAAAGGTCGGTTCGCTCAGGGCCGCCTCCAAATTGGTCGCTCCCCGCTCGACCAAATCCTTCCAAGTGAATGTATCGACATAATGGGCCTGAATCTTAGCCAACACGTCATTGTAAAGGGCCAACGCTTCCTGCGGAGAAAGCGTCTGGAGAGTCCGCAAAAAACTGCGGTCGTTGTACCGACGCACCAGATCATAGTGCAATCGGGCGTATTCATACCGGCGTTGCAGACTGGGATGCGCCGGGAAGGTTCGGAGGGACTCTTCGTAGTGCAGCAGGGCGTCGCCCCAACGGCCTTCCGACTCCAGTTGGTAGCCGCGCCGCAGCAGGTCTTGCACGGCGTTGGCAGGGTCCGCATAGGGCGATGGGACCAGAGGGGGCTGAACTTGCGGCGGCGATGGCGCAGGAGTCTGGGGACTTTGTTGCGGGGGCAGAACAATCGGCCCCTCCTGAGCCTGAACGACCTCGATCTGTGGAAGACCGAGCAATGCCCCGAGAACTACAACCCACCCAAGGGCCGTCCATCCATATCGTTGCATCGTTGCGCCGCCGTTAAAGAAGGCTTCCTTGCTTACAAAGACACGGGCAGAAAAATATAACCCACACCCAGGAGAAAGGCAAAAAATCGACTCGAATTTTCGGCCCCTTTCTTTGTTAAGCCCGTTAGGATCGACACGCACGCGTCCGGTTATATCACGAAGGAGTCAAACAAAGAGCCTGCCAAACCTATCGAAGACGCCTTTTGCGACGAAAGTATCGAATGTAACGCCTAGAAATGGCTGCTTCCGTTTCGACGACCTCATCCCGGAAGACTCCGAACGGCGCACCAAGCGATCTGGAGATGGAAACACCTTAACGGCCCAAAACACAGCCTCACTGGCCTTGTCCCGCCTGGACAAGATAAACAGAGATCGCCTTATGGGCGGCGTGAACCGGTCTAGGCTCGGCGAAGGCCCGCCTCGTAGAAACAAACGCCTCTTTCACTCGACGGACCAGAAAGGAGCTGGTCCAAAATTTTCTACGCACCGCCGGGAAAAAGGTTCTTCGCGGAAACAGCAACGAGAAAAACCGACGCTTTACCTACATTCCTGGCGCGGCAGATGGAGTCGTCAGACGGACCAGGTGAAGTGTGTTCTAACCCGGTGGAAATGGTCCAAGGACCTGAAGACTATTGAGGACTCTTATGAGGACTATGACTATGTTGTCGAGGGTTTTTCTTCGGCGGGCGGCGCGGGCGATTTCGCCGGCGACTTCTCCTCGGGTTTTCCGGTCGGTTTCTCTTCAGCGGGTCCGGGCTTTTGCTCCGAAGGTTTTCCCTCCGTTTTGGCTGCGGGTTTTTCTTCCGTCGGCGGCGTGGTTTTTTCCTGGGCCGATTTTTCCGCCGCCTTTTCTGCAGGCGGAGCGGTTTCCGGCTTACCGGGTTTTTCTTCCGGTTTTTCCGAAGGAGTAGGTTTCTGTTCGGCTGGTTTAGGTTCTTCTTTAGGCGGGGTCGGTTTTTCTTGCGGAGGAACGGGTTTTTCTGGAGGAGCAGGTTTTTCCTTCACCGGCGGCTTTTCTTCCGGCGGTTTGGGCTTTTCGGGAGGCGGAGTCGGTTTCTCTTCGGGCGGTTTGGGCTTTTCCGCCGCCGGAGGCATGGGGCGGATTCGGCCGTGAACGCCGAACTCGTGTACTAATCGGCCGCCCAATTCGCCTGTATTGACCAGGACCAACCCGGCTACGGCCAAGAGGACCAAAAAGATCAGGTTCATGAAAAACAGCCAGACCGGATTGTCGAACGGCCGAACCGCAATACTCAACAAAAATAACACCAAATACACTACGAATAAAATTCCATACACGGGCACAATCATGGATCCGAGTTGTTGGTGTCTTTGAAGCACGTCGGCCGCTTCGTCGGAAAGTTTTACCGAACTTTGGTCCAGGTAATCCCTGGCGGCCAGACCGGAAGATTGCGAGAACGAGGCGCCGATCAGCCCCAATCCGAGCAGGATCAATGCAGTGAGACTCATCCATCGGCCCCGGTTAAAGAGAATCATGGCCAAGAGCACAAACACCGGCGCCGTCAAAAACAACGCCATGGGACAATGCACCATCCACGGGTGCAACCCGTCCCAACCGGGCGGCAAAGAAGGTATTCGCAGCCACGTCGTCGGATGTTGGATGAGGGGCGACATGATCCATCCTCCTTTCGGAAAAGGTTGAGGGCCAACGGCGACTTTTTCTCGCCGCAACACCACCCGCCAGACTCACAAAGCTCGTTTTCCCCGGTGCTTCGCCAAGCAGGACAGACTTCAATATAGTGGGCCGACGCAAAAACGACAACTAGCTCCTCCGCCGAAAACCTCCTCCGGAGCGCAAGACCAGGCTACGTAACGCCGGCTGTTAGCCGGCGGTCGGCTCAGCCTGGACAGGCTAAGCTACGTAACGCCCGCTGTTTAGCGGGCGATTGGCTCAGGCTAAACAGCCTAAGCTACATAACGCCGTCCGACAGACGAGGCTACTTGGGTTACTCTCGGCACAGGCGCAGGCCGTGGCGGCGGGCGGCGGCCAAAGCCTGGCGATATTCTTCCGATGTAATTCGGCGGGCCAGTTCCGGATGCCGCCATGCCCGGCCTTCCGGATGGTACTGCGGCATCACATTGACGAACGTATGGGGTGAAACTTCCTCGGCTAGGAATTCCATCACTGCTTCCGTATCGGCCGCTGCGCCGGGCATGACCAGGTGGCGGACCAAAAGTCCCCGTCGGGCGATGCCTTGCGGGTCGATTTCCAGGTCGCCTACTTGGCGGTGCATTTCGCGCACAGCGGCCCGCACCACTTCGGGATAATCCGGCGCCGCCGCCCACCGACGGGCCAACTTGGAGTCCAAAAACTTCACATCCGGCATGTAAATGTCGATCACCCCGTCCAAAAGCCGAAGCGTCTCCACCCGGTCGTATCCGCCCGTATTATAAACCAACGGGAGCCGAAGTCCCTTTGCCGCCGCCAGGACCAGGGCTTCCAAAATCTGGGGCGTCACATGGCTTGGGGTAACGAAGTTGATATTGTGGCAACCGGCCTGTTGTAGGGCGAGCATCATGTCGGCTAATTCGGTGGCCTGGACGGGTTGGCCTTCGCCCTGCCAACTGATGTCCCAATTCTGGCAAAAAATGCATCGCAGATTGCAATGGGTAAAGAAGATGGTTCCCGATCCGCCCCAACCGCGCAGACAAGGCTCTTCTCCATGATGCGGAAAGAAGCTAGAAACAACCGCCCATCGACCGGTCCGACAAAAGGGCCGCTGCTGTTTGGCCGACTTCGGCGAGCCGCCGCCCTCCGCAGCATGAGGCCCCGCCCATTCGCCCGGCGTCTGGGGATCGGGCGTCTCTGGGGCGGCGTCGGCCAGCCGATTCGCATGGCACTGACGGCCGCACATCGCACAATCGGCCAATTGGGCCAGTGCATGTTGGGCCCGCTGCTCTAGCTCGCCCGACCGGAAAAGTTCCAAATATGCTGGGAAACTGCCCGGCATCCCTTTTCGATCCCTCCCAGGACGGTCTAAAATCACTCTTAAGGCGACTGTCGGAGAACTTCTTACTATGGTACCGGCCAGAAGCCGGAAGGGGTATCCTATCGGAAAACAAAAGAGGAAAGTGGGCTGAAGATTTTCTCTGGGCGGCGGCGTCTCCCGGCGGGGAATGGAAAGGCGACCGAGCAATGGTCCGGTTTCGGTGGGAAAAATTCGTCCTGTGGCTGCTGCTGGCGGCAGTAGCGGCGGTGGGGGTGGGGCAATTGGCCGCCTGGCTCGGCGGGTATCTTCGGCCTGTGTTGGTATTTCCTTTGTTCGTGGGTAGTTTGTTGGGGGGAATGTTGGTGTTTTTGATCCGGCTATTGGACTTGGCTCATCGGGGGAGTGTTCTGGTCGGGGTGCTGGTCGCTAGTGTGGTGTGTGCGGGGAGCGAACATTGGGGCTGCTATCTCCAGGCCCATCGGGAATATGAACGTATAGCGGCCGACTGGCAGGCCCAGACTCAGGGCTTGACAGCACTTTCTCCTCAATTTGCCCAGGCCGTCCAACAACAACTTCCTCGGCCTCCCGGCACGTTTGGAGAGTATCTCCGGCGGCAAGTGCAGGAGGGTCGGCAGATCGGTCCTTGGATTATCCAGGGTGGCTGGGTGTGGGCCAGTTGGTGGCTGGAAGCCGGGTTGACCTTTGCCGCCGCTTTGGCCTTGCTGGGCGCTACCATGCGATGGCCCTATTGCTCTCGGTGCGAAAGTTGGTATCGGATGGTTCGACAAGGCCGATTGTTTCCCAAAGACCTGGCCCGGTGGGCGCCGTTGTTCGAGATAGAACTCCCGGCAATGGGAAAAAACGTCCGGTTTCGACTTTTGGAGTGTTTAGGGCGATGCAGTGCGGGACGGCTCGAATTGGTCTGGGAAGACTCCGACGGACAATTACAGAGTAGGCAACTGGAGCTGGACGCCGCGCAACGAGAAAAGCTGGACGCCCTCTGGCAGGCCGCCGCTTCTGAAGAGTCTTCCCCGCCAGAAACGGCGAGTTCCCAAGACCTTCCCAAGGAATGAACGGGCAGGCTATGGCAGAAATCGTAGGTTTAGGGACAGAAATTACCGAATGTTTGCGGATAGCCCGGCTGATCCAACGGCATGGGGAGGCTTTTTTGGGCCGGATCTTCACCCCGGAGGAAATCCGTTACTGTCAGAGCCGAAGACAATCCACCGAACATTTCACCGCCCGCTGGGCCGCCAAAAAAGCGATCCTGAAGGCGTTGGGGCTTTCCTGGCAGCCTGGGTTCCAATGGCGGGATATCGAGGTAATAGCAGATACGGACGGCCAACCGATGGTCGTGTTGCACGGGCCGGTCAAGGAGTTGGCCCACCAAATGGGAGTTCGGCAGGTGCGGCTGGCGATTGCCTATTGCCGAACCCATGCCACCGCGGACGCCATTGCGCTACAATGAATCGCCGTCGGCAGAAACCCCGCCGATAAAAGCCGATAAACTTCAGAGCGGATCATTTTAGAATTGACAGGCGGTGGCAGGCGATTAGACTGGGACGGAGAGGGTGGTGGTTGGTCGGCAGGAAGATAAAATGTAGAGAAAGCCCGCCAGGATTCCCCGCCGGGGCTTTTTACCCAATATCCCAAAAATCCTTAAGCACCTCTTGGACATCAAGGAGACCCTCAGATGAAGTCCTCTCAGCCAATTTCTCGCCGACAGGTCTTGCAACTAGGCGCCGGTCTTGCGGCTGTCCCGTGGTTTGTTCCGGCCCGTGTTTTGGGCGAAGACGCCCCGTCGAAAAAGATCACCCTTGGCATGATCGGCATCGGCTGGATGGGCGGCTCGAATATGAATGGCTTCTTGCGCGAAGCCGATTGCCGGGTCTTGGCCTGCTGCGACCTGGATCAAGAGCATCTCCAGGCGGCTATCCGCCGGGTCAACGAGCATTACAAAAATCAGGATTGCCGGGGGTATAAGGACTTCCGAGAACTGCTGGCCCGGGACGACATCGATGCGGTCTGCATTTCCACGCCGGACCACTGGCATTCCATTCCCGCCATTGCCGCCGCCAAGGCCAAAAAAGACATCTACTGCGAAAAACCCCTCTCGCACACCTTTGCCGAGGGGTTGGCTATGGTCAAAGCCGTGCAGGAGAATGGCCGCATCTGGCAGACCGGTTCCTGGCAGCGGAGTGTACCGGATTTCCGCCGAGCTACCCTGCTCGTGCTGAACGGATATATCGGTAAGGTGAAACGGGTTGAGGTGGGCCTGCCCTCCGGGCATACCGATTTTGCCGGCACGGGCAAAGATTGCCCCAACTCGGACCCGCCGCCGCATGTCGATTACAATTTCTGGGTCGGCCCGGCCCAGATGCTCCCCTACAATCGGTGTCGATTCCACAAAAATTGGCGCTGGCATTACAATTTCGGCGGGGGGCAACTGATGGACTGGATCGGCCACCACTGCGACATCGGGCATTGGGGACTCTCCAACCCGAAATACGGTTGCGGGCCGGACGATCAGGTCGGGCCGCTGGAACTCCAGGCCACGGCCGACTTCCCCCCCAAAGACGCCCTGTGGAACACGGCCACCAAGTTCCGCATCGAGTGCCGATATCCGAACGACATCGAGGTCGTCATTGCCGGCGGCCATCCGGACATCCGCAGCGGCGCCAAGTGGATCGGCGAGTTGGGCTGGGTCTGGGTCGATCGGGGCGGCTGGGAATGCTCCCATAACGAGTGGAAAAAGGAAATCCGGGAGCGGGAGAAAAAGGGCGACCTGGAATTCCCTCTCTACGATTCGCCAGGCCATTACCGAGAATTTCTCGATTCGATCAAGTCCCGCAAACGCACGCTCACCCCGGTCGAGGTGGCCCATCGCTCGCAAACGCCCGGCCATCTCGGATATATTGCTTCCGTGGTGGGGCGAAAGCTGCGATGGGACCCGGCCAAACAGGAAATCCTCGGCGACCCGGAGGCGGCCAAGATGCTCTCGAAAACCATGCGACCGCCCTGGGCCCTGTAAACTGAGCGGCCTGTAAGTCAAGCGGTTCCCTCGACTATTGGCTCGGGCCGGACAGTAGGCGGCGAAGCCCGGCGGCGGCTGCATAAACGGCGCCGGCTGCAAGCACAATGACCGGCCCAGTGCGCAACCCCCAACTGTAACTCAGGGCGATTCCCGCCAGCACACAAACCATACACACCCCGGCCGCCCAAAACATCATCGGGCCGAGTCGCCGGGCAAACTGCCCCGCTGTTGCCGCCGGAAGCGTCATCAGGGCGATCACCAGGATCATGCCCACCACCCGGATCAACAGCACGATCGACAAGGCCGTCAGGCACAAAAGCAACAGATAATACGCCCTGACCGGCAGGCCGCGCACCGCAGCGAATTCTTCGTCGAAACACACGGCCGTCAATTTCGGGTGGAACACGGCGACCAGGCCGACCACCACCAGGTCCAAAACCGCCACGCTCCAAAGATCGCCCGGACCGACCAGCAAAATATCGCCGAAAAGATAGCTCATCGGATCGGCCAGGTAGCCCGGCGTCTTTTGCAAAAAGAGCAGTCCGACGGCCATGCCGATCGACCAGACCGCTCCGATGGCTGTGTCTTCTCGCTGGCGGGCCGCCAGGCTCACCCAGCCGATCAGCAAAGCCGACAGAATCGCCGCCGCCGCCGCCCCCAACATCGGGCTGAGCCACCAAAGCCCATAAAGATATTGCAAATAGACGGCCGCACCCACCCCGGCCAGCACACAATGGGCAATCGCGGCGGCCAGGTAGCTAATTCGCCGGGTTACCACATAGGTCCCGGTGATCCCGAACGCCACACTGGCCAAAAGCCCCACCAACACCGCATACCGTAAAAAGGCGATTCGCGGGTCCAACAAGGCTTCTACAAAATCCATCATCGGAGGCGGTTCTTTGCTTCCAAGGAGTCCAGGGACAAAAGGCCGGCTGCGGATCGCCGGGGCGGTTAGGGTTGATGGCCTTCGGGGCTACAGCGATGGTCGTGGCGGATCATGCGGACATCCTCGCCGTAGAGGCGGCGGATTTTTTCGCCCGTAAGTTCCGTGGTCGGATGCACCACCAGACGCCGATTCACACACACAACCGAACCGATCTGCGGCGAAACCACACCCAGATCGTGCGACACCATGACGATGCTCATCCGCCGATGCAGGTGTTGGAGGATTTCCATCAGTTGGCCTTCGGCCTGTGGATCGACATGGGCGGTCGGTTCGTCCAAAAGAAGCAATTCCGGTTGGCTGCAAAGGGCGCGGGCGATGAGGACCCGTTGACGCTGTCCGCCGGAAAGAGCCGCAAAGGGCCGATCTTCCAGGCCGGTAAGCCCCACCTCGGCCAAAGCATTTTGGGCGGCCTGCCGATCCTGACGTGTGTACCAGCCCAGAGGCCTTCGGCTCGGAACGCCCAGTCGGCCCATCAGCACAATATCCATCACGGTAACCGGAAAAAGACTATCGAACTGCATGTGCTGGGGCATGTAGCCCACGCGATGTCGGCCCTTGCCCGGCGACTGACCGAAAAGACGAACCTCTCCCGCCGTGGGCGTCAGCAGTCCTAAAATCAGTTTCAGCAGGGTGGTTTTGCCGCCGCCGTTGGGACCGACCACCAGGACCCATTCGCCCGGCCAAATGGTCAAATGAACATCCTCCAGCACGACCACCCCCTGGTAGTCGAAACTGACCCCCCGAAGCTCCACAAGGGGCGTTTGGGCCTCCTGGTTCTTGCCCGGATCGGAACTGCAAAAAATTTCGGGCGCTTGCACTGGCCAAACCATACCTAGGGGTCCTGCTTATCTTGGGGGAAAGGCTGAGGCGACGCTGAGAACGGTACGGGAGCTTCTGCCGGGCTTGGTGGGGCGACTTTCGGCTGGTTCGGTGGATGGACTTTCGACGGCGCGTCGGGTGGAGTTTCGGGTTGGTTGGCCTGAGCGGCGGCAAACGCCTCCACCAACGTCCGAGTGAGCTTCTTTAAGGTCTCCGGTACATTTCGATCTAGATCATTGATTTCTACCAGCCGGGCGCCGACGGCCTCGGCCGCCACCTGAGCTGCTCGGTGGTCGAACTGCGGCTGGACCAGAATGATCGAGGTCCCTTCGCTCTGGGCCTGCTGGATCAACCGGCGAAGCTCCTGCGGCGTGGGCGTTTTGCCTTCCACTTGGACGGCCATTTGCCGCAAACCATAACAATCCGCAAAATACCCAAACGAAGGATGGAAGACCAAAAACGTTCGGCCTCGATAGGGCGCCAGTTGCTGGCCGATCCAGGCGTGCAGGACGTCCAGCTCCGCCTCCAACTGGGCAAGGTTTTGGCGGTACTGGGCTGCATGAGCGGGATCGTGCTGGCTGAGGGCATGGGCAATCCGCTGTGCCTCCGCTTTTAACAACGGCGGCGAAAGCCAAAGGTGCGGGTCCAGACCGGCCGATTCGCCTCCCTCATGGTGCTCTTCCTTCTGGGGAAGGATGCCTTTCGCCGCCGGCGAATCGGAATCTCCGGATTCATGATCATGATGATGCCGATGGTCCTCCGGGGAGAGGGGACGGCGGGCAAGCCCCTCGGCAAGATCAACCACCGGAAAATCCGGCCTACTTTGCCGAACCTTCTCCAACATCCGATCCTCCAGGGCCAAACCGACTCGGAAGCACAGATCGGCTTTGGCCAACTCGGTCATTTGCCTAGGGGAAAGTTGGAACGTATGGGCGTCGGCCCCGGCCGGAATCAGCACCTCTACCTGAGCATACGGTCCCGCCACTCGCTCGACCAAAAAGGCGATCGGCTCAATGGCCGCCGCAACCCGCAAAGGCTCATGGTCCGACCGCTCCGGCCCCGCAGACCCGCAACCCGCCGCCGCCAATATCCCGGTCAGCAACAGCCTCACCGCCAACCTGCTGTTCCCCGGGCGTTTGGCCCAATGAGGTTCCCCAAGGCAACAAATCGCCGGAAAGTAGAACATGACCATCACCTACCAAGGGGATTTCGAGTTGCCTGGGAATCGTCTCCCCGAAGGGAAACTGGACCGATTTCATTGGCTTCGGCCCGCCTTGGTCTCTCCGCAGACCAAATACAGGGCATGGCAATCCGGGCACTCGGTCAGCGGATGGCTGACGGCAAACCGCTCCCAATGCCGCCGTTGGTCAGGCGTCAGACTGCCGGTCCCCTGACACAACGGACAGGCGCTGTCCAAGGCCCGAAGGATCGCCGTGCGGATGAACTCCGATCGGTTCGGAATGCCGCGCATCGCCTCCCGAAGGGCCTTATCCACTTTGAACGTAATGATCTCCTGCTTGGACCGACCCATGAAATATTTCTCCCGAACGTGCTGGGAAAACTATCCGAACCGCTCTCCTTATTACTTTATATTACCATGTCGAGAAAAACTACCCCCCTTCAGACTATCTTCCCCATGGCCCGATCGCTTAAAATAAATCCCTTCGGCTCCGCCCGGACTTCACCAGCCTCAGCAATTTTTCTCCTGCCAGAGGAAAATCACGATGGCAATCCATAGCCGATCCCTTAAAGCCCTCCGCCTTTCGACCGACGTATGGGGCAGACTACTGGGGTGTGTTTTGGTCATCTGCGTGTGGGAAGTAAGTGTACCGGGGCTACAACTGGCCGGTCCAGGGCTAGCTGGGGCAGAAGCCAAACCGAAGGGTGAAAAAACCACCGTCGAAAAACCCATTCCGACTGAAAAAGCCGCTTCGGTCCACAAACCCTACTCCCCTACCAGCGACTACGAAGTGATGCAGCGGGAAGGCTGGCAGGTGCTGGTCTGGAAAGGCTTTTTGCGGGATCATCCGGAGGCGGCCCAGGAAACGCTCAAACTGTTGGACTATCAGTTGTACCAGATTCGACGCACCCTGCCGGCCGCTGCCGTGCAAAAGCTCCAGAAGGTTCGCATTTGGGTGGAGTGGGACGAGGGGCATCACCCTTGCATGGCCTACCATCCCAATCCAGGTTGGCTTCGGGAACATGGGATGAATCCGGAGAAGGGCAAATGCGTGGAAATTGCCCATGCGCGGAATTTTCTAGCCTGGACAAAAGAACAGCCTTGGATGGTCCTCCATGAACTGGCCCACGCCTACCATGACCAGTTCCTGCCTGGCGGATACGACAATCCGGAAATCAAAGCCGTGTACGACTCGGCCATGAAGGCGGGCCTATATCAGAAGGTGCTTTTCGTCCGGGGCGGACGCCGCCAGGCCTACGCCGCCAAAAACCCCATGGAATACTTCGCCGAGCTTTCGGAGGCCTATTTCGGCGCAAACGACTTCTATCCCTTTGTCCGAGGCGAACTCCAAGAGCACGACCCAGCCGGTCTGGCCCTGCTGGAAAAACTCTGGGGCGTGAAATAAATCCGGCGAACATTTGAATCGCAGCGGCCCAAAAGGCCGGAGGCCCGGCGACGCCGCTTTCGGACGACAACGGACAAAAAAACTCCCTCCGGTCCGCTGTCGCCGCAGCGGCTCCGCCGACATCGCGCCGTTTATTCGTCTTTTTTAAGACGCCCGGCCCATTTTCTGCCGCAACTCCACCAGGAGGGCCAATTCCTTTTTGAGGATGGCTTCGACTTCGTCGGGTTTCTTATGGCCCAGACCTTCGTTTTCAATGCACAGGTCGCCTCGATAGTCGGCTTTGTCGAGGATGGCGGCCAACCGGTTGTAATCCACATCGGCCTGGTAGATGGGACATTGATACTTTCCATACTCCCAGCCCATGGGCCGCTGTTTTTCCCGCTCCTCGGCCGGATAATTGATCCCTTTCAGATGCGTATGGAACGACCGGGAGGCGAACCGTTCGAAAATTTCGTAAAGCTTCGACAGCGGATGGCCGTACCAATAGAAGTTCCCCGTATCCAACGTCAGCCCCAAAAGCGGCGACCCAACGCCCTTGAACAGAGCGTCTAAAAATTCCGGATCGTTGGTCACGGCCCCGTGGTTTTCAATGGCCAACGGCACGCCGGTCGGTTCCACCTCGGCCATGGTTTTTCGCAGAACTTTGATGGCAAAGGGAAGAAACTCTTCTTTGGAGATTTTGTGCGGAACCACGTCGATGCGAATGGCCGACACGCCAAGGGCCTTGGCTATCCGGGCAACCCGGCCGCACCATGCAGGTTCGATCTCCGGTCGCTCGGCAAATCGGGTGTACATGCAGAAGGCCGTGATCCGCACCCCGGACTTTTCCATATCTTTTCGGATGCGATTCAGCCCGGCTACATCGGCGGCGGTGTACACTCCGTCCGGATTGACCAGATGGGGCAGTTCGAGCTTTTCGGTAATGGTGGCTTCAAGGCCCTCCAGACCCATGGCCTTGGCCGTAGTCCAAATGTTCTCTGGCTTCAAGTTGCGGAGCATGACCTCCCGCATGGCCAACGGCCAGACGGGCTTTTTCCCTCTCCCGGAAGCCGAAGCCGATTCCGCCCACAACCGGTTCGACCCGCCAAAAACCATTCCAGCGCCTAGGGCGCCTGCACCACAAAGCCAGCGTCGTCGAGAGATCGGTTCGTGCATCATAGAAGACAACCTTTCGTGAGCAAAAAACCTAGAAATAAAACCACCTCGCAGGAAAAACGAATTTCCTCAAACGGATGGGCATACACGTTTGGTAAGAGCAATTCTTGATTTGTGATTTCCGGAGGGATGGTTCTTTGGGGAAGGAACCGGGGAAAACCGCAGGCGGGGAAAACTGGACGCCGTCTAAACAGCGTCCGTCTATTCCAGGCCGACCACGCTAGCACAACGTGGAACGCCCGAGAATCCGTCGGAAATCTTGCCCAAGTGCGAGAGCGGGGATTCGAACCCCGACCCCTTACGGGACTGGATCCTAAGTCCAGCGCGTCTGCCAATTCCGCCACTCTCGCAAAAAATTTTCGCTTCTCATGCCTCCTTGGGTATAAATTGAGCACCAATTGGAGGGGAGAATCCTTGGGGCTTTATCTTCTATGGATTTTAAAATCCCAACCTCCTTTAAGCAACTCAGGGATACAATTCTTCTCCACCAATCTCTCTTCTCCACCAACCTCCGGGGAAGGGGCCTTTGAGAGGCGAAGCTACTCGAAACTTGCGTTGCCTCCCAGAAAGAAAGGCTCCACCCAAAACCCCTCAAGGGAGCGTTCTCCTCGCTCCCAATTTAGATTTTTTGGGGAATCGCCGAAAGGGATTGTACCTCAGACGGGGGGGAAGAGATAATTTTTTCAGCATTTTTGAAAGCCGATGACCAAAAACAACTTTGCCACTTCCTCCATATAAAGGCGAGGCCAGGAAAGCCTCAGACGCACGCTCCCAGGGGGGATACAGTCCGGCAGTCGCCCAGGTTTTGGGCCGCCGGACTGTTTTTTTATGGTCTTGACGTCCGCCTTCCGCGTTTTCTGAAAACTCCCAGAGACGGTTCTTCTAACCCATGGTCATTTAAGGAATTATGCATCTTCGCCCTCCCCGGCTCCTTGCCGAAACTGCTTAGCGACTTCATGGGATCGTATCCGGACGGCCAGTAATCCCCCGATCCAAGCCCCACATAACCGGCTGTCGGTCCCGACGGAGCGGATGGGCCCCCCTAATACTCGTCGGTGGTCCTGGAGAGTGATCCCAAAAAGCAATTCCAACGAACGGCCCCGCAGCAAGACGCGGACAGCCGAAATGAGCAAGAACTGACAAGGGGCGATCTCTACCGTCTAGCCTGAGGCTTTGTCCCTTGTGGATACCAAGTCCGACGGACCATCGGCGGGACGAAAACCCCCATTGCGGAGTTTACCTGGATTGTGTAGAGGGCGCAAACACAATCCATTGGCCAAGGACGAGATCGATTCCACAATATCTAGTGGCTAAATGGCCGAGTGGATACAGTCAAACGAATCGCCAATTAGGGATCGCTCCTCGCCAATCGCCGCGCCCCATCTTGCAGGTGCTTCCAAACATTTCCAGAAGGATCGGCGAGTGGTCCCAAGTCCTAAAAGATTCCATTGGGAAGTTTTATTTATTATAACTTCTTATCAAATAAAGGTTTAGTGCCTATCCGAAAACCTCTTCGTCTTCCCAGTTCGTCTCCTGAGAAAGGCGATCCCTCTCCCCAAATAGGGGCAACTCCGATTGGCCTATGGTAACAGGAAGTAAGTTTTCGGATAGGCTCTTAGTGGGCGATACAGGGCTCGAACCTGTGGCCTCCAGCTTGTCGAGCTGGCGCTCTAACCAACTGAGCTAATCGCCCTATGTTTCCCAAAGCCCCACAAAGGAAAAGGAGCTTCCTTCCAGGAAAATCATTCGTGCGGCAAGAATCAAGAATAATATACACCTTTCCGGACTCGGAAGGAAGCCCTCCTAACTGGGGGCAAATAGGGTTAAAAAGTGGCGGGTAATTATTCCGCCGAACGGAGTTAGGGTTAAAATACCGTAATTATTCAGCCGAGTGCAGAAGTACCGGAATTTTCTTAGCAAACCCCGAGATTTTTCCGGCGAATATGTCATTCCCGCTCTAGCGGGAATCTAGGCTTCTTGCAGCCGCTACTTGGGAGGAATAACAAGGTCGCCGCCTCACAGGACCCTGGATTGAGAGCTTGCGCGGGAA